>JAILRH010000007.1 GCA_024698345.1 Lachnospiraceae bacterium
AAATCGTCTGTAGAGTAAATCATAGGGCTACAGACGATTTTGTCATTTTTCTAATTTTCGTCTGTAGCCCTATGATTTACTCTACAGATGATTTTGTCATTTTTCTAATTTTCATCTGCGCATTTCTGCAATCTACCAGATAACACATTTAATGTGTTATCGTAGCGAAAGCGATTAGTTACTAATCGCGAAAGCCGCCGGAGGCTTATAACTGAGAAGGAGATTGGACCCCTACTCAGTAAATTATCTTACCCCCACCTTCACTTTGTTTAGAGGATGGGGACATCTACTTCTTAGTTATAACGCAACTTCAATATATTCTTTTAAACTACCAGGTATCTGTGCCTCATCCAAGGAGATACTCAATACCAAGTCCACTTCATCACTAATTTGTTTAAGAGGGGCTATGGCTTTTTCAATCCCTCCAATGTCCAAATTTGAAACCGTCAAAAAACTGTCTACAAAAACAATCTGAATATCATGATTCCCTGACAACAACCCACAAATAAAACCTACAATACCATCCAATCCCGAAATTGGGTACTCGCTGACATCAACTAATCTAATCCCATTGTCCAGCTCATACATATGCTTTGAGTTCTTATCTAGGTATACAATACTTCCGTCCGTTTCACCTACTGCATCATTTGCTTTTTGAAGCATAATCTTTGTTTTTCCCTTACCTTTTTCACCACAAATAATTCTAACCATGGCACACCCTCCTTTTAGTATGAAGTTTTTAGTTACGTTCTATTTTTATGACAGTACAAAGTACTTATCATTAATATCATTACAAAAAACACCACAAACAAAAAGTAGCTAAAGTATAGTTTCAAAACAATCTGCTATCTTACTATCCGCGATACATCTCTCTAAAATCCATATCTCCTCTGTCCAATGCCTTGATTAACAATTCTGCCGTTGCAACATTTGACGCAAGGGGAATATTATGTGTATCACACAATCTAATGGCATTGTCTACATTTGGTTCATGTGACTTTGCCGTAAGCGGATCTCTCAGAAAAATAACCAGATCCATCTGATTGTTTTCTATCTGCGCACACAACTGCTGTTCGCCACCCAAATGTCCTGCAAGGAACTTATATACAGGAAGATTTGCTGCTTCCTCAATAAGTCTTCCTGTTGTACCTGTAGCGTACAAATTATGTTTTACCAGAATTCCTCTGTATGCTATGCAGAAATTCTGCATCAGTTTTTTCTTTGAATCATGTGCTATAAATCCAATATTCACAATCAACCTCCCACTATATCAAATACGGGAAAAGTAAAAATAGACTCTCCCGCAAATATTTCTAATATACATTCTTCTTTGTATGAAGTCCTATATTCAATACAATACCCATACCTATATACGAGCTCACCAGCGATGTCAGACCATAACTGACAAAAGGAAGAGGAATACCTGTATTTGGTAAAAGCATTGTATTAACCGCAATATTAACAAATGACTGAATTGTAAGTATGGACCCCAATCCGTAACAGTATAGTTTGCCAGCCGGATCTCGCACTCTCGACCCTGTGAGGAAACACTCCAAAACAATCAAAAATAACAATACTAACACCGATGAACAACCAAGAAATCCAAGTTCTTCACCGATTACCGTAAATACAAAATCGGTATGATCTTCCGGAATCAGATTACTGTTCTTAACACTCGTCTCATCATCATTGTATAGTCCCTTACCTGTAAGTCCTCCGGAACCAATAGCAAGAAGTGCATTCTCCTGCTGATACCTTAAATCCTTAATATCCGGGTCATCTGTATCTTTAGAATAAAAACCTAAAAGTCTGTCATACTGATGTGCATGAAGAACTTTTACTTCAGGATGAAACGCAATCAGATAACCTAAAACTGCAACTATAGGAAGAGCTATTAACAACAAACTTCCAATTATCCTGTAATTCAGCCCCGCTATATATATAATAATCGCAAAAGTAGCCATAAATACAATCGCCGTAGACAAATCAGGCTCTTTTAAAATCAATCCTACCGGTATTGCATAGGCAATCCCAAGAGGTACAAGGACTTTAAAATTGTTAATTTCATCTTTGTATTTTCTGATATATGCTGCTAAAAATAAAACAAGTAAAATCTTGCACAATTCCGATGGCTGAAATCTTATTCCTACTATCTCAATCCATCGTTCAGCACCTAATCCCATTCTACCATTTATTTCAACCCAAAGCAACAAACCAACAGACAAAACATACAAAATCCAGTAAAATTTCAATATAAAATTGTAACTTATCAACATAAGAACAACCATAGCCAAAAAGCCCAGTATGAAGCCTACTATCTGTCTCTTCTGATAGTATTCTCCTCCGGCACTTCCAACAGCTAGAATGCCCAAAATCGTCAATACTGACAGATATAATACCAATCTTAAATTCAGACGGTTGTAATTATATTCTTTCAATGTCGTCAATATACTCTTCATAATTATTTGTATTTAACCTCTTTTATTGGTATATTTGCAAAAATATACGGTTTTTTATTCTTTGAAAAAAATTATTAATTCTAAATACCATTGAAATCTCCCTGTGCTTTTTTATTGCTCATCTTAAAGATTTTTTTAAAAAATCCTTTATCTTTTGAGAAATTCATCATTGGTATTTCTCCGCCCTGAATACGCAAAGAAATATTCTTTATTGCCTGTCCCGGAATCGTTGTTTCATCAAGAGGAACACCTTTATTTGTGGATATTACAATCTCTACATCATCAGGAACCGCACCAATTATATCAACTCCCAGTATATCCATAACGTCATCAACAGACATCATGTCACCGGACTCAACAAGTTCAGGTCTGATTCTGTTTATAATCAGATTAACCGGCTTAATGCATTCCTTTTCTAAAAGTCCCACAATCCTATCTGCATCACGTATTGCTGACACTTCGGGTGTTGTAACTACCAAAGCTCTGTCAGCTCCGGCAATCGCATTTCTGAATCCCTGTTCAATGCCAGCAGGACAATCGAGAATAATATAATCAAATTCCATTCTCAGTTCATCCGTAAGCATCCTCATCTGCTCAGGTGTCACAGCGCTTTTATCTTTAGTCTGAGCACTCGGAATAAGATACAATTCATCAAACCTTGGATCCTTAATCAAAGCCTGTCTTACTCTGCATGTGCCTTCTATAATATCTACCAGGTTGTAAACAATCTGATTCTCAAGTCCCATCACCACATCAAGGTTTCTAAGACCTATATCAGTATCAATCACAACCACCTTTTTCTTTTGTCTTGCAAGGGCTGCGCCTAAATTAGCTGACATTGTCGTCTTTCCGACTCCCCCCTTGCCTGATGTTACTACAATTACTTCACTCATAAAAATCCTCCTGACTATCTGAGTAACTTCTCTTCGCTTTCGTGTCATTTGCAATCTTTAAAGCTAATAGTTACTTCTGTTTAGCAGTAATTTCTGCCACTACAGCGATTAATCATTTGTTCGTTCTGAATTTGTTGATACCTCAGATTTATCAACATCCTTCAAATTAATTTCTCCGAAGTAGTATTTTATAACATCTCTTGTAAGTTCTGCGGATGTACCTGAAGAGTTTGCAAATGGTATTACTGTTACAACTGAAATCTCAGGTTTATTATATGGTGCATAGGCAACAAATAAACCGTGGGCATTTCTTTTTGAACTTTCTTCAGCAGTTCCGGATTTTCCGGCAACATCAATCTTCATATCTTTGAAAATGCTCTTAACCGTTCCTTTTGTAACAACCATGCGCATTCCCTCATGAACCGCATCCCATGTAGAATCTCTAAGTTCTACTTTATTTGTAAGTTCCGGCTTTACATCAGAAACAACTTCTGAATTAACGTCGGTAATCTTATCAATCAATGTAAGTTTGTAATTTTTTCCGCCGTTTGCAAGTGTAGACATATATCTTGCAATCTGCACCGGTGCATAACTGTGGCTACCCTGACCAATTGCGGAGTGAACTGCTGATTCAGTTGAGAACTTTGGATCACTCTCCGTAATCTCAACTCCTGAGTTACTTGTAAGTCCCAGCATATCAGCATACTTTTTAATCTTCTTCAAACCTCTGTCACTATCGTACTTGCCCTTAGAGTTCGTTCCGAGTTTGTAACCAACATCATAGAAGAAATAGTTACACGAATAAGCTAATGCTTCTTTAACATTAATAGTTCCATGAGTTGAATGTCCCGAATTATATATCCAACACTTTGGACTAGGAGTAATCTCCTCAAAAATACCCTTTGTTTTTATTGTAGAATTAGGACCTGACAATACTCCTTCTTCCAAAGCGGTAATTGATGATACCATTTTAAAAGTTGAACCCGGAGCCGTAAGTCCCTGAGTGGCTCTGTTATAGAGTGGATCCGATTCATCTTCCACAAGTTTACTCCAATAATCAGGATCAACTGTTCCTGACAATTTGTTGTTATCATAACTTGGATATGTTACAAGCGCTAAAACCTTTCCGGAATTTGGATCAGTTACTACTACAGAACCGGAACATGGATCAAGAGCAATCTGTGCCGGAGTTATCTTAAGTTTTTTAATCTGATTTGTAATAAACGTATATGTTTTATACTTATCATAAGTTGCCAATGTATTATAAGAACTTTCATCCATTTCTAAGACTTTCTGATCATACAAAAGCATACAAATCTCGCTTCCGCTGACAGTTCCATCGTAAATTCTGTAATACATTACTCTTTTTCCAAATGCAGTATTCTTTTCAAGCATCTGATTAACGTACTCTTTTAACTGCTCATAGGTTTCATCAGTAGTTGAAAAACCAGTGTTATCATGTAATTCGGAAATATTAACCCATTCATTTGTAATGGCATACTTAAGATATTTTTTGAAACTCATCTTCCTGTCTGCCCACTTTTGATAGGTCTTATCATCAGTCTTTATTGCGGATTTTATTACTATATTGTCAGTTTTTAACTCTTCGTAAATATACTCGATATAATCCTGTTTTTCCTTCGACAAATCATCATATGAAGTATCATCATCCATAATAGATTTTACAGTGGACTTTGCAGTTTTTACCGAATTCTTATATTTGTTATACACTTTTTCTTCATTAGAAGTTCGCTTTTTCTTCAATTCCGAAAGACTGACAACATTATTATTCAAAAGTTGGAAATAAACTTCTTTTATTCCAATTGGATGTTCATCTTTTTCGTCTTCTTTGTCTTTATTGACATCGTAGTTTACAATCTGACTAACAAGAATACCTGCTATCTTCTTTTCAAGAAGATCATAAGTTGCCTTTTGGAGATTCAAATCAAGAGTCAGAACAACATTATTTCCAGGCGCAGAATCAGTTTTTGAAACAGTACTAATCTTATTTCCTGTACTGTCTGTAAAAATAGTCTCAACCCCTCGCTTACCACGTAATTTATCTTCCATGGCAGCCTCAATACCAGCTTTTCCGACTACATCTGTGTTTATATATCTCGATTCATCATCTTCCGCAAGACCTTCGTTCATACTTTCCATCTGCTCATATGAAATAGTACCTGTATATCCCATAATAGGTGCAAAGTATTCACTGTAGTTGTAGACTCTTGTGGTACTTCTGTTTATTGTTACTCCCGGAATAATTCCTTCATTCTCATAAATCGCAACCATTGTTGCGTTAGAAACATTCTTCGCAATAGTTACCGGAACATACTTCTGGTATGAATTAAGATATACATTATATCTGAGTTTTGCTATCTTAAAACGCGTTTCTTCATCATACTTATTTTTATCAATTTTGAATTTTTCATCACACATCTGCTGATACACTTCAGCGGCACTGGCCTTTAAATAATCACGTTTTTTTGATTCCAACGCCTCTTTGCCGAAAATATTAATTATCAGTGTCTTCTTTGCAGACTCTGATGAAGATGAAAACTGATAATTTCCATCTTCATCAATATAAATAGGGAAATCTACTGAAATAGAATCTCCGTTTTTTTCAATGAGATCTATGGCATTGTAAGATATTTCATTGAGTTTCTTGTTCTTGTCATCTGAACTTTTAAGGACATCTTCAAAAGTAACTGTATATGTCAGTTTATTATAAGCAAGAACATTTCCCTTAGCATCCAAAATCTGTCCTCTGGTACCTGCAGTATAGATAGTTCTTTCCGCCTGCAGTTCATACGTCTGGCTGTAATACTCTTCATTAACAATCTGCAGATCAAACAGTCTGTAAGCGAGAATTCCAAGAAGTCCAAGAAATACCACCGAAACTATAAACACTCTTGATTTAATTATTAAATATATCGAATAGAAAAAATCGCTAATCAAATCTCACTTTACTCCTTTGTTCTTCTGTTATGAGTACATCAAAATAAATTTTATAAAAAATCCTGTATATAGCTAATGCAATACACACTGTCAAAATAACTTCAGGAACAATTATTTTCATTAAATAAAAGCCCACATCAAGTTTATTTCTCAGCATAAACCTAATGACGTAATAGCCCAGGTTATATATAAAATCACCACCGGCAACTATCAACATTGGTATTATTACCATATTTTTATAAAAAAGCCTGTTGAATCTGCCGCTGGAAAATCCAACATATAAATACAGCAACGCATTCAATCCCATAATGTCGGAAGAAAATGCATCAACTAAAAGCCCACTGAAAAAGCCAATTATCATAGCTTCATTTGAACCTGTAAGATATCCAAAAATACAAACAAGAATAATCAACAAATTAGGTGTTACAAACAAACTTCCGGATATCAGTGATAATGAGTTTTGCAAAATAAAACATACAACTATAAGAAATGTTATTACTAATATATTTTTTATTTTATGAAGCACACACTCACATCCTTTCTTATTGTAATAATATAATCAACTTTTTTTGAACGTTATCCCACAAATTATTCTTCCGACTCTTCACCCTGATTATTATCCTGATTGTCATCTTGTCTTTCATTATTATCTGAATCATTTGATTCTGTATCATTTGATTCTGTATCACCTGATACACTTTTATCAGAATCCTTTTTGTCGTTTTCTGCAGTAGTTTCCTGAACGGCTCTGTTATCTTTTACTTTTTTGAGAACGAGAACCTCATCAATATGCATAAAGTCAACAACAGGTGTAATCGTTCCTGACTGATTGAGCTGATTAGAATCAAGAGAAACCTCTTCTATGAATCCAACCAGAATACCAGGCAAAAACTTATCACTAATCTGTGAAGTAACTACCATATCACCTTCTGATACAGTTGCATCTTTTAATATTCCGGTGAGATTCATAAGCCCTTTTTCGTTGAGCTGCAAATCACCACTGGCAATTCCCGTATCAGATGTACTTGCAAAAGATACACTGACACTGCTCTCGTCATCAATAATAGTTCTGACTGTAGCATAGTTTCTGCCCACATCAGTAACAATACCAACAAGTCCTCCGCCGGAAATAACATTCATATCAACTGCAATTCCGTTGTCACTTCCCTTGTCTATTGTAAATGTATTAAACCAGTTACTTGTGTCCTTCCCGATAATTCTTGCCGCTACCTTCTCATACTGAACATATTCCTGATCGAGTTCATACAAATCACGCAATCTCTGAAGTTCATATTTATTCTGAGCAAGCAGACTGTTATCTTCCTGAAGTTCACGTATCTGATTTTTTAGTTTTTTGTTTTCTGCTTTTAACTTTTTAACTTTTTTAAAATTACCCGCAACATCTGTAAAGAAACGACCTATATGATTAATTCCCACCTCCACAGGTACAACAACAGATGCCCCTGCAGTCTTAACCGGTTCAATATACTTCGGTCTTGCGACAGATATTACCATCATTCCAATGCAAACTATTGTCATCAAAAATATTACCAATTTGGGTTGTAATGTAAACTTAGTTTTTTTCTTCATCAATCTATCCTTCTTATATGAACTGATACTCGTTTTTCAGACCATTGTCATTTATTAGATTCCAACGCAACTCTGTTACAAAGTCTTTTCTCTAGGTGTGTATGGAATTTTCTTATACTGTGGATCCGAAATAATCTTTGCAATTCCTCTGATTACCGACTCTCCCGGTGTTCTGACCGTATTAATTTTCAGTCCGGTTTCATTCGCGATAAGCTGCTCTATATTTTTGATACATGTAGAGCCACCGGTCAAAAAAATACCGGCATTCTCTATGTCAGCTGTCAACTCAGGCGGAGTTCTCTCCAAAAGAGCCTTTATGGCATCAACAATAGAGACAAGAAATTCCTTGATAGCTTCGTAAATCAGATCAGAAGACACCGGTCTTTCAGAAGGAAGACCAGTGATAACATTTCGTCCAAAAACATTACACACCTCTTCTTCATCAGAACCTTCTTCATACATGGCATCTGCCAAAGCAAACTTAATTTGCTCAGCTGTTTTTAGTCCTATATGAATATTGTATTTTTTCTTGACTATATTGACTATTGTCTCATCCAGTTTATTTCCTCCGGTTTTGACAATTCTACTGATTACAATACCTCCACCTGATATTACAGAAATTTCCGTTGTATCAGCGCCAATATTCACTATCATATTTCCTCTTGAGCTCTCCATATCAATACCAATTCCAATAGCATCGGCAATTGGTTTTTCGACTACACGAATTTCTTTTACTTTGACATTTGACTCATCTATAACATCATAGAATGCTCTTTTTTCCACTTCAGTGATATCGGTTGGAACCGCAATTATAAATCTTCCTGAACGAACAGTTCTAAGTTTGTTGCACTTTACAAAAAATCTTTCAAACAAAGATTCCATATTTTTTAAATCTGCAATAACTCCCTCTCTTACCGGAAACGATACCTGTATATTATCCGGTGCTTTCTGAAACATCTCAAATGCTTCGTCTCCGGCAGCCAATACCTCTTTTTTATTCTTTATTGCGATAACATTTTTTTCATTTAATATTTCTTTAGTCGATCCGTTATACAATTTGATATTACTTGTACCCATATCGACTCCATAAATTAATTGCATTAAAAATGCTCCCTTCCGATTGATCCGTTTTGTTTTAAACTGATAAAACTTCTGTCTCCGATAATAATATGATCGAGAACATTGATTCCAACCATAGTTCCCGCTTTAATCAGCTGGATAGTACCTGTTACATCTTTTTTGCTCGGAGTTGTATCACCACTTGGATGATTGTGCATCAGTATAATATTTACCGCATTCAACCTAAATGCTTCAATAAAAATCTCTCTTGGCGACATAAGAGAACTGTTTACAGTTCCTTTGAACATCACTTTTTCACTTATCAGATGGCATTTAGTATCAAGGAACAGTACAAATAATTGTTCAACTTCAAGATGTCTCATCTGCTCCATGTAATAATTCGCAATTGTCTCCGGCTTACTGAAATCCAACTGTTCCCTGGCGTTGCTCATAGAAATACGTTTTGACAGTTCAGCAACACATTTAATCTGGATTGCCTTAACTTTTCCTACACCTTTTACAGACATCAGTTCACTCAGCGACAAATGCATTAACCCAAGTAAATCGCCATCATTGTTGTTCAACCC
Source organism: Lachnospiraceae bacterium (assembly GCA_024698345.1). Classification (GTDB taxonomy): domain Bacteria; phylum Bacillota; class Clostridia; order Lachnospirales; family Lachnospiraceae; genus SIG293. Next base: position 9,547 of record JAILRH010000007.1, read on the forward strand.
CAATATCTTTTTTGCAAGTTCGGTTGAACTCTCGCCAGTTGTACCTGTTTTGATTATTATCGCCAGCAGTTCCTCATTTGATAAAAAGGATTCCCCGTAGCGAATACATTTTTCGTACGGGCGAAGCTGACTTGGTACGTCTTTGATTAATTGTTTATCATGCATAAACCCTCCTGACCTGCTCTCTCCAAGTACATTTAAGGTCTATACCATAATGGATTGTATCACAATACTTTTAATAAGTATAGTTTACTGTTTCAAAAAATCGAATAAGACAAATAGTCTTATAATTCGACATTACAAAGTCAACACTTTGTCATCGCACAGCTGTTGTAATGCTTTCATTATTCCAAGTTTTGCGTGATGCCATGTAAGTCCACCCTGGAAATATACAGCATAAGGAGGTTTGATTGGTCCATCTGCGCTAAGCTCAATTGACGAACCTGAGACAAATGCTCCGGCAGCCATAATAACGGGTGCGTCATATCCCGGCATATCCCAAGGTTCAGGTACAACATAACTATCTACAGGTGCTGCCGCCTGAATTCCTTTGCAAAATGAGATAACACCCTCAGGAGTTCCAAACTCAACTGCCTGAATAATATCATGTCTGCTCTCTGTCTTATTTGGAACAACTTTATATCCGAGATTTTCAAATATATTTGCTGCAAATATTGCTCCCTTTAATGCGCCGGCTGTCACCTCCGGTGCTAAGAACAATCCCTGGAAAAATGTCGAAATAACTCCAAGACTGGCACCTACCTCTTTTCCAAGTCCCGGTGTAGTAAGCCTAAATGCTGCATTTTCAACACACTCCTTAGTTCCGGCTATATAACCGCCTATAGGTGCAAGTCCACCTCCGGGATTTTTAATCAGAGACCCCACAACCATATCCGCTCCAACATCAGAAGGCTCAATGGTCTCAACGAACTCTCCATAACAGTTATCAACCATAACTATCACATCTTCGCGAACACTTTTTACCGCATCGATAGCTTCTTTTATCTTTGCAACAGATAATGTAGGTCTTGTGGCGTACCCTTTTGATCTTTGAATTCCAACAAGCTTTACATCTTCTGTAATTGCCTTTTTAATTTCTTCTATATCAAATTCTCCATTAGGCAGTAAATCAACCTGCCCGTAAGACACACCGTATTCTGCAAGCGATCCCTTAGACTCTCTGATTCCGATTACTTCCTCGAGAGTATCGTAAGGTTTGCCTGAAATATAGAGCATCTTGTCTCCCGGTCTCAGATTTCCGCTGAGTGCAATGCAAAGAGCATGAGTCCCACAGGTTATCTGCGGTCTGACAAGGGCTGCCTCTGTGTGGAATACACTTGCGTACACTTCCTCAAGAGTATCTCTCCCTATATCATTGTAACCATATCCGGTTGTAGCATGAAAATGAGCCTCGGATACTTTGTGTTTTTGCATCGCAGCAAGTACCTTTAACTGATTATATTCTGCTATCTCATCTATTTTTTCAAATCTCTCTTTCAAATCTTTTAAAATGTCATTTGAAAAATCAACTACTTTTTCACTAATTCCAAATTCCTTAAACATCTGTATTCTCCTACTGAAACTATATTATTGTGCACAACTTTGCATTCTGGCCATGAAGTGGCATTTGATATCATATGCAAACAATAATTATAATATAATCTGTTTATCTTTGAGCAACTGAATCATATAAGACAAAATCTTTTCCCTGTCATAATCAAAGTCACCAATATCAACCATAGTTACGCTTTTTTCTCTCTTGAACCACGTCAGTTGTCTTTTTGCAAAATGTCTTGTGTTGAGTTTGATTTTCTCAACAGTTTCCTCTTTCGTCATTTTTCCCGCAAAATAATCAAAAACTTCTCTGTAGCCGATTCCCTGCATGGAATTGAGTTCTGAGGAATATCCCATTTTAATCAAATTGCCGACTTCCTCAAACAATCCCTGTTCAACCATTATATCCACTCGCTTGTTTATTCTTTCATAGAGTTTTTCTCTGTCGTCATTCAAAACAAAATAGATAAAATTATATGGAGACTCATTTTTTCTCTGTTCCTCATTGTGTTCAGAGATAGGATTTCCGGTCGCTTTATAGTACTCAAGTGCCCTGATGACACGCTTCGTATTATTATAATGAATAATTTCTGCAGATTTTGAGTCTATTTTTCTTAATAAATTATGAAGATACTCAGGTCCTTCTTTCTTACATAGTTCTTCAAGCTCTCTTCTATAATCATAGTCTGCACCTGCATCATCAAACTTTATATCAAACAAAACAGACTGAATATAGAAACCTGTACCTCCTGCTATGATAGGCACTTTTCCTTTCGCATATATCTTATCAATATATTCAAGTGCCTTATTCTTAAAAACAGTGATGTCAAACTCTTCATCAGGTTCAAATTCGTCTATAAGATAATGTCTGACACCATCCATCTCTTCTTTCGTGACTTTTGCAGAACCTATATCCAGATATTTGTAAACCTGGATAGAATCAGCGCTGATAATCTCTCCGTTTATTCTCTTTGCCAATTCAACCGACGTAGCAGTCTTTCCAACAGCTGTCGGTCCTGTAATAATTACTAAAGGTTTCACACATATCTCCTATACAATTCGTTTAAACTTCTTTTCCAATTCATATTTCGACATGGAAATAATAGTAGGTCTTCCGTGAGGACAGTTATATGGATTTTCTAAGGATAACAACTTTCCAATAAGTTCGTCTGCCTCTGCCACAGACAATTTATTGTTGCCCTTTACTGCAGCTTTACAAGACATAGTTGCAATTCTGTCTGACAACAGTTCTGAAGAAACCTTATCGTTTTCGTTTGTCAGGTTATCAAGCATGTCAATAAACAGTTCTCTTTCGTTCAAAGTATATAAATCGAGAGGTACTGCTCTTATGGCATATTCTCTTCCTCCAAAATGCTCAATTTCAAAACCAAATTCGTAGAAGAAATCCATATATTTGTTCAATATATTTTCCTCATTCATTGAAAGTGAAACAATAATCGGAGGATTGAGATTCTGAGACACCCTTTCTTTATTTCTAAATCTCTCCATAAGCATCTCATACATAACTTTTTCATGAGCAGCATGTTGATCGATAATATACATCTTGTTGTCATACTCAACTATCCAGTATGTGTCAAATATCTGTCCGATAATTGTGTGTTTAGGTCTTGCAGCCTCACTTAGAAAATCATTATCAAACAAACTCATACTGACATTATCAAACTGTTTTTCCAAAACTTGAAGATTATTATTACCATCAGTATTATCGGAAATACTATCACCAGTCACTCTTGGCATTGAATAGTCGTAATTTGTTTCCTCTTTGATAATTATGTCAACCGCATTTTCAGTATTTACTGTTTGTCCACTTTTTTGTTCATTTTTATGTAAACTAATTTTCAAGTTATCAACACTTTTATCGACAATCTGTTCATCTATGTCATTACTTTGACTTGCATTTTTAGTTCCACCAGGATTCGTTTTTATAACAACAGGATTCGATATAGTTAGCGGTGGTGTTGATATTTTCTTACTTTCCTCGATACGACGCTGTTCAAAAGGCTGTGCCGGTTTAATAGTATTCTTAACAACATTCTCTTTTGCTTCACTTCTCTCATCATTAAGTTCAACATTCGGTATCATGGAAATTCTTCTAAGTTCAGCAGATATCGAATCTCTGATAAAGGTATATACCTTTTCTCCATCCTTAAATCTCAATTGCATCTTCGATGGATGGACATTAACATCAAGCATGCTACTGTCTATTGTGAAATGTATAACTGTAAATGGATATTTATGCTGCATTACATAAGGTTTATAAGCTTCTTCTATAGCTTTTGATACTATACTACTCTTAATGTATCTTCCGTTTATAAAATAATTCTCGCCATTTCTGTTTCCACGATTAATTATCGGTCTTCCAAGGAAGCCTGAGATTGCAAAATCTTCATTTTCAGAATCTATTGCTATAAGATTTTTTGCAGTTTCTTTTCCATACACTGCATATATAACATCTTTTAGATTGGCATTTCCCTGAGTATGTATTTTTTCTTTGTTATTTGTAATAAAGCTTATTGCCACCTCCGGATGGGACATTGCAATGTGCTCAACAACATCCGAAATGTATCCGGCTTCAGTCTGCGGGCTTTTCAAAAACTTTCTTCTGGCAGGTGTGTTATAAAAAATGTTTTTCACTATGAAAGTAGTTCCTTCAGGGGCTCCGATTTCTTCAATACTTTTCTCTGAACCTCCTTCAATAACATACCTCGTTGCAGTAATGGAATCTTTTACCTTTGTAATAAGTTCAACCTGACATACTGCGGCAATACTCGACAGTGCCTCACCTCTGAATCCCAAAGATGATACTGTAAGCAAATCCTCCACACTCTTTATTTTGCTTGTGGAATGACGCAAAAATGCAGTTTGAATATCTTCTTTTTGAATTCCGCTTCCGTTATCAGTAATTCTGATAAGAGAAGTTCCTCCATCTTTTATCTCAACCGTTATCATTGTTGCTCCGGCATCAATGGCATTTTCCATTAATTCCTTTACAACAGATGACGGTCTGTCTATTACTTCACCTGCAGCTATTTGATTTATAGTTTTTTGATCAAGAAGTTTTATATTTCCCATATATTACCATCTGTTCCTTAATTTATTCTGAATCTTAAATAACATATTGAGTGCATCAATCGGCGTCATTTCTGCTAAGTTTACATCCATCAGATCTTTTATAATATCATCCTCTCTGACAGTATCAAAGAATGTCATCTGGGTCATTTCAACATTGTTGTTAACATCTAACAGATTGTTTGCCGGTGTAAGATTAGTGGCAATATCTTTTGCCTTCGCTGTAATATCCGCATCACTGAGTTCAACAAGGAGTTCTTTCGCTCTGTTTATTACACTGTCAGGAACTCCCGCTAATTTTGCCACTTGGATACCGTAGCTCTTATCCGCACCGCCTCTAACAATCTTTCTAAGAAATACAATATCATCCCCCTGTTCTTTTACGCTGATACAATAGTTATTTACTCCTTTTAGAGTCCCCTCTAATTCTGTCAGTTCGTGATAATGTGTTGCAAACAAAGTTTTCGCCCCAAGAAGTTTGTTGTCACAGATATGTTCAACCACAGCCCATGCAATACTTAGTCCGTCAAAAGTACTTGTACCTCTTCCGATTTCATCGAGAATGAGAAGACTGTTCTTCGTTGCATTTCTAAGGATATTTGCAACTTCCGTCATCTCAACCATAAATGTACTCTGACCGCTGGCAAGGTCATCCGACGCACCAACCCTTGTAAATATCTTATCGCAAATACCAATATTTGCAGCTGACGCCGGAACAAAAGATCCAATCTGTGCCATCAAAACTATAAGTGCAGTCTGTCTCATATAAGTAGACTTACCTGCCATATTAGGCCCTGTGATGATTGACAGTCTGTCATTCATATTATCAAGATAAGTATCATTTGTAATAAACATGTTATCTGACATCATCTTTTCAACTACAGGATGACGTCCGTCATGAATATCAATGATTCCCTTCTCGTTTATCTTTGGCTTTACATATTTGTTCCTCTCCGCAACATATGCAAGGGATGCAAACACATCAATATTTGCTATTGTTTTTGCAGTCATTTGAATTCTTGATACTTCATCAGAAATCTTTTCTCTGATATCCGTAAAAATGTTGTATTCTAAAGAAAACAGTTTGTCTTCAGCCCCAAGTATAACGTCTTCAAGTTCTTTGAGTTTTGGCATTGTGTATCTCTCTGCATTGGCAAGAGTCTGTTTTCTCACATAATACTCCGGAACAAGTTCTTTGTAAGAATTTGTAACTTCCAAATAATAACCAAATACTTTGTTATATTTTACTTTCAGATTCTTGATTCCTGTTTTTTCCCGCTCTTCGCTCTCTAATTCAGCAAGCCAGGTCTTACCCTCTGTTTTGGCTGCTCTCAACCTGTCAACTTCCTCGTTGTAATGCTCTTTGATAATCCCTCCCTCCTTGATTGTAAGAGGAGGTTCTTCATTAATTGCATCATCAATAAGATTTGCAATATCTTCGAGAGTGTCAAATCTTTCCTTTAATTCGTCAAACAGTTCACATTTAAAATCTTCCAGTGCTGCCTTTATATGAGGCAACATCATAAGAGAATTTTTAAATGATATCAAATCTCTAGGACCTGCAGAACGATATGCAATCTTACTAATAAGACGTTCCAAATCATACACTGATGAGAGATACTCTCTTATCTCATCACGACCTATTAGATTTTTATTTAATTGCTCTATAGCTGACTGTCTCTTTGTGATTTCACTTTTTTCAATCAGCGGTTGCTCAATATAGGTTCTAAGCATTCTAGCACCCATCGCTGTTTTTGTCTTATCCAAAACCCAAAGAAGTGAGCCTCTTTTTTGTTTTTCTCTAAGAGTCTCACACAATTCCAGATTTCTTCGCGTTGAAGTGTCCAAAATCATATATTTTTCAGTTGAATACGGAATAATTGATGTCAGGTGCGAGAGTGAATTCTTCTGAGTCTCAATAAGATATCTCATAAGAGCACCGGCAGCTACAATACCACACTGATAATCACCAATTCCAAGTCCGGTAAGATCTGCAACACCAAAGTGTTTTTTTAATGCCAGTCTGCAGTCGTCATCATCAAAATACCAGGATTCCAAATTAAAGAGAGATATTCCAAGTCTTCCCTTCAAATCTTCAATATCTGCACCACATACCATAAAAGAGTCATTACATATAATCTCACTAGGCATAAATTTGTTAACTTCATCTAACATAGTTCTCAAATTTTCAACCTCTGTAACATAATAATCTCCGGTTGTGATATCTACGATTGATATACCAAAAACATCACTCATGGCGACAATACACATGAGATAATTATTTTTTGATTCATCTATGGATGTAGTATCAAGATTAGTTCCGGGAGTTACAATTCTTGTAACTTCCCTCTTTACCAATCCTTTTGCAAGAGCCGGATCTTCAACCTGCTCAACTATTGCAACCTTATATCCGTTCTTTACAAGTTTATTCAGATACATGTCAACTGCGTGATGCGGAACTCCACACATCGGTGCTCTCTCTTCAAGCCCACAGGACTTACCTGTAAGAGTTATTTCAAGAACCTTAGATGCCACTATGGCATCATCAAAGAACATCTCGTAAAAATCACCAAGTCTGTAGAAAATAATACAGTCTTTATACTGTTCTTTTGTCTCCATGTATTTTTGCATCATCGGCGTTAGTGCCATTTTAGTTTACCTCCTGATTCCAATCGGTCATTAAAACCAATCATATCTTTCTATAAACCAATCATATTTATCCATTCAGTAGTATATCTTACTGCTATGTCACCTCTTACTGCTCAACCATAGTTCCCATATAGTAAAATCCCTTTGATTCATCCAGATGAACTTTAACTATACTTCCAATAAGACTCTTATCACCTTTAAAATGTACGAGAATATTATTGGTTAATCTTCCGGTAACAAGACTCTCGTCGTGATTATTTTCTTCCTCAACAAGTACTTCCACAGTCTGCCCCGTATATTTATCAGTATTTTTAGCTGATATTTCATTTATTACTTTTAGGAGTCTGCCAAATCTTTCTTTTATGACCTCCTCCGGAACCTGTCCTTCCATTGTTGCCGCTGGAGTTCCTGTTCTCTTTGAATAAATGAAAGTAAATGCGCTATCGTATTCCACCTGTTTTACTACATCTATAGTTTCTTCAAAATCTTCTTCTGTTTCACCCGGAAAACCGACAATAATATCCGTTGTTATTGATATATCAGGTATTTTCTCTTTGAGTTTTTTTACTATTGTAAGATAATCTTCTTTTGTATAATGTCTGTTCATGATTTTTAATAATCTCGAGCTTCCGCTCTGAACAGGTAAATGCATCTGATTGCATATCTTTTCTGACTCCGCCATAACATCTATAAGTTCATCAGATAAATCCTTTGGATGGGATGTCATAAATCTTATTCTCTTTAGACCTTCAATCTTTTCAACCCTTCTCAAAAGTTCAGCAAAAGAAATCTCATTTTTAAGTCCTTTGCCGTAAGAATTTACATTTTGGCCAAGAAGCATAATCTCAACAACTCCGTCTGCCACAAGATTTTCAATCTCTTTAATTATATCTTCAGGCTCCCTGCTTCTCTCACGTCCTCTTACATATGGAACAATACAGTAACTGCAGAAATTATTACAACCGTACATAATATTCACGCCGGATTTAAACTTATATTTTCTGATGCTGGGGAGATTTTCAACAATTTGTGTCGTTCCTTCCCACACGTCAGTTATCATCTTATTTTTTCCATATGAATTATATAAAATTTCCGCAAATTTGAAGATATTGTGAGTTCCAAATATTATATCAACAAAGCGATAACTCTTCTTAATCTTTTCAACTACTTCCTTTTCCTGCATCATACATCCGCATAATGCAATCTTCATATTAGGGTTCTTTTTCTTAAGATTAGACAGATAACCAAGTCTTCCGTATATTTTTAAATTAGCATTTTCTCTGACAGTACAGGTATTATACACAACTAAATCAGCCTTCTCACTATCTGTTTCCACATAACCTATCTCTCTGAGAATTCCCAGGAGTTTTTCTGAATCATGGAAATTCATCTGGCATCCGAAAGTATTGATGCAGGCAGTTAGCTTTCTTCCTAATCTTCTCTCCTCATTGTATACGTGAGCTTTGCACAGATTCATATAATAATACTGTCTTTCGGTTTCACCTTCAAACTGCTTTCCTTCATTCGCAGCATTATCTGTATCTTCAATCATCTTATTTAACAATTCTTTTTCCATTCTAATCTCCATGTTTCAAATCATATTATTTTTTGCCACTTTTAGTTTCAACAATTCTAATTTTCAACAATTCTAATTTTCAACAATTCTAATTTTCAATAATTCTAAGTTTCAATAATTCTAAGTTTCAGTAATTCTGTTTTCTGTCACAATCCATTTTACTTTTTTATCATGTTCTTCTATAGGAATTGCTTCCATAATCTGATATTCAAAAGCAAGAGCCACACTTATAAGTTCGTCATTAAGATACCTGTCATAGTAGCCTCCACCGTAACCCAATCTGTCACCGTTTATAGAAAAAGCCACCCCCGGCGTTACAATAACATCCGGAGGACAAGGTACTTTTTCGAGATAAGGTTCGGGAATATTCATATATCCCGGCCTAAGCTCATCTATTGAATTAATCTCAAAGAAAAACATTTTCTTATCTTTTATCTTTGGGACAGCAACTTTAATTCCCTTTTCAAAAAGTTTTTCTATTATTTTGTATGTATCTGCCTCATGATTTACAGAAACGTAAATATATACCATCTTGGCATCATTAATACACTCAAGGGTAAACAGATTAGTCGCAATAATATCTGATTTTTCACGATATTCAGTCTCATCCATCTGTTTTCTTATATTCTTTATATAATCTCTAATGTCCTTTTTGTTCATTTTTATCACTCTTTGGAACTAAGTCCACAATACTTCCATCAGGATTCTTAATCTTAACATTTTTCAGCGAATTAGTGAGATTCCCCACAATTGCCATCCTATATTCCATTCTAAGTTTCTGCTGTTCCTGCTTTTCCTCTGCAGTAAGTCCTTCCGCCTTTGACTTTCTGTATAATTCGTTAATTCTATCTATCTTTTTCTGATCCATAATAACTCCTATTTAAGAAAAATATATGAAGTGTCATCATCTGATGCAACCGCGCCGAGAAATTCACCTTTTTCAGTCATAACTATTTCATGGGAAGGGAACTGATGAATGTTCAAATAATGCTTAACCTTGCCCAAAACATGTTTTTCTGTGGCGGATACAAACAGATTGTTGTTTACATAAACAATATCCGTATTACTTCCAAAGCTTATTGACACTTCCTTTGTTTCAAGATTGAAAAATTCAATCTTATCCTCCTTATCTATTCTGATATGAGGTTGTCCGTTAATTATATAGGTCTTTGCAAGTTTTTTATCGGAGGCAACATTCTGATTTATACACTCCATACTTTCTCTTGTAGAAAGATTCTGAAATACAACCTTCTCCTCTTTATTTTCAAAATTGACCTTTGAATAAATCAGATAATTGTCAACAATTCTTGCTGAACTAATGGTTTCGTCATAAAATGCATGATCAATAGTCTGAGTTATCATACTAGGCTGTTCAAGCAGTAAATCAGAAACAAACTGAGAAATATTAACTAGAATTAGTGATTCGATTGACGCTTCTTCTTTTGACAACAATGCATGTCTGTTCTCTTCAAGAAGTGAAAAACCAGTTTTCATGATGCAGGTATTATTTGTAAAAGGAAGAATATAATCAATACCGTTTAATTTGAGATTCTCATCAGCGATCAATGTCTGTCTGTTCTCTCTGTAATTGAAAAGAATCAGGGTAAAATCAAAAAATCCTTCATAATTATCCTGCAAATTTCTTCTCTTAATTGCACGCTGTACAATCAGATTAGCATCATCAAGAATGAATATTTTAATCTGCTTATTATACGGATAATACTCCATATTGTCTTTGAGAGTGATAAGCTTTTCTAATTTATCTTCAACATAATTATATCTCATTATATTAAAGTGATATGTACCGTCATACTGATCGTCGTATTCAGTAAAATAAATACAATCAGATCTGTAAGCACATTCAAAAATAGAAAACGCATCCACTTTATCACTTAGCGGACAAACCTCCGTTCTCTCATTATCTTCCAGTCTATAAATATAATATCTCACCTTTGGCACACTGGCAAAAGGCCCATCTTCATATTCCTTTTCCAAAATGATATCATCCTTAAGGTGTATTCCGTTGTAATATTCTGATTGTGCTAAGAATCTAATATTCATCTCATCAACTCCTATTAACTACTTGCCATGTGGCATAATCATACTTATATATAATACTATAAAAACAAAATAATTTAAATACAAAGAAACTAATGTCTGTATTTTTTTGCAATAGCTTCAAACACTTTTATTCCATCAATTGCAGCAGATGTGATTCCACCTGCATATCCTGCTCCTTCACCACATGGATAAAGCCCTCCATAATTTACCGAAACAAAATCATCATCTCTAATTATTCTTAAAGGAGAAGATGTTCTGCTTTCCACAGCAGAAATAACAGTATCCTTATCGTTAAATCCATGAATATTTCTCGAAAATCTTTCTATAGATTCCTTTATTGCATCATTAATAAAATCAGGAAATATATTATTAATATCTGCCATATTATAATTTCCCTTAGTGTTAGGTTTCACTTTTCCAAACTCTGATGTTATAATTCTCTCAACATAATCCCCGTATCTCTGAACAGGAATCTTCCCTTTTCCTTCTTCATACGCTTTTTTCTCAAGTTCCCGTTGAAACTTCACACCATCAATCGGATTAGTTGCATTATAATCCTCTGGTGATACCGCAACCACAATGGCACTGTTTGCGTTTTCTCCCGTTCTGTCGCTGTAACTCATTCCATTTACAACCATTCGTCTTTCTTCTGAAGAAGCATTTACCACGTATCCTCCCGGACACATACAAAAAGAATATACTGCCCTTCCATCATTTGTTTTTCCTGTCAGTTTATAAGGACTTGGAGGCAACACCTCACTATGATTCTTTCCGTACATCACATCATCAATATCCTTTTGAAGATGTTCCACTCTGACACCAACGGCAAACGGCTTTGGTTCCATAGCAAATCCAAGATTATACAATTTTTCAAAAGTATCTCTTGCACTGTGCCCTATTGCAAGAACCACTGCATCGCTTTCTATAGTTTCTGTCTCATTTACAACAACACCTTTAACTTTGTTGTTTTCAATCAGAAAATCTGTAACCTTTGTTTCAAATCTGACTTCTCCGCCTTTAGATATTATATACTCTCTTATATTTTTTACAATTACACTTAAAATATCCGTTCCGATATGAGGTTTTGCGTCATACAAAATATCTTCTCCTGCACCAAATTTTACAAGTGTTTCAAGAACAAACTGATTTCTCAACTGTTTGTCACTTACAGATGTATTCAACTTACCATCAGAAAAAGTACCTGCACCGCCTTCGCCAAACTGAACATTCGAATCAGGATTTAGAATTCCATTTTTCCAAAACTCTTCAATACATTCAATCCTCTTATCAACCTGCATTCCCCGCTCTAAAACCATAGGCTTATAACCATATTCAGCAAGCATTAGAGCACAAAACATTCCGGCCGGTCCAAATCCCACTATCACAGGTCTGTTACTTAGTATTTCCTCTCCGTTTTCTTCAAAGCTATACTTTTTTACATCCTTTAAAAAAGTAACATCCCTATTATTAAGCAATTTCTTAGGAAATGAATCTGTCCATATTCTCACAGAAAAAACGTAGAAAATCTCAGGTTTCTTTCTGGCATCTATTGATTTTTTTACAATCTCCAGATTGCGTATATTCTCTTTCTTCATTCCTGTCTTTGATGAAACAGCATCAATCAGTTTCCGTTTCAAGCCATTATCTGACACATTAGCACTTACTTTCGCCACTTCATCAACACTTAATTTAATCTGATTTATTTTGAGAATTGTCATATACACCTCAATATCTTCTTTCTAAACTACACTCTTTTTTCTATATCACATTCGTTATCCAATACTATCGGATGCCAGTATTGCTCCCGCAAACGCAAAATGAAGATTATATCCTCCACACATTCCGTCTACATCCAGCATTTCTCCGATTATATAAAGATTTTTACATAGTTTTGACTCAAAACTATGTGCATCTATCTCGTTAACATTAATTCCACCTGCTGTAACCTGGCAATAATCAAAGCCTTTAACATTTACAACTTCTATTTCAAAGGTCTTAAGCATTGATACAATCTTGCCAATGCGCGAATCATCAATCTCGCCCATTTTTGCAGAATAACTTACACCGGCGTTTTTTGCAATCGCTGTAGCAAGCTTAACGTTTATTATGTAGGAAAGCGAATCAGTCAACTTTGTTTTCGGATATTTCCTCTTACTTTCACGAAACCATGTAGTGAGCTTTTCTTGTGAAATATTTGGGAAAAGATCGATAATAACGTGAGGTTTCTTTTTCTTTTTAAGCATATAAGCAACATCTCTGCTAAGATTAAAAATAGGAATACCCGATAAACCATAATCAGTAAACTGTACTTCTCCCAATTCAGAACTCATAATTTTGTCATCAAGGTACAGCATAACATTTCCCTTCGCTCTCACTCCGGATATTTCTTTAAAAAACTTTTCTTTACATATAAGAGCTGTGAGCGCAGGCACACAATGATTTACTGTATGACCAAACTTCTTTGCCAGGGCATATCCACTTCCATCTGAGCCGGTTTTTTTGTATGACATTCCACCTGTTGCAAGTATTACGGACTTGCCCTCGTATGACATGTTATCCGCTGTAATCACAAACCTTTCATCTATGTTTTCGATTGCCGCCACTTCACATTCGTACAAAAATTCCACACCATTTTCCATGCATCTTGTTACAAGAAGATTTTTCACGGCCGCAGCCTGTTCCGAGTAAGGATATACATAACCATCCCTATCTCTTGTAAGCATTCCAAGATTTTCAAAGACCTCAATAACTCTATTCGGAGAAACCTCAGAAAGAATCTGTTCCATAAAACCATCTTCACTGCAATTATAATTATCTCTGTACATTTCCAAATTGGTTATATTACATTTTCCATTTCCGGTCATAAGTATCTTTTTGCCACATACCGGCATATGTTCAACAACCAAACATTTCTTTCCTTTCATTGAACACAGAGCCGCCGTCATCAATCCTGATGCGCCACCGCCAATAATCACCACATCAAACATAGAAACCTCCTGTGAATCCAAATCAAAATCAGCTCGTATATAATTCAAGAAATCTAAACAATTCATGTGCACTCTCCACATACACACCATCCTCAAGAATCAATCTTTCTTCCTCGGACAAATATTCTGAAGAAATTGCCGTATTTGCAATAAATTCATCATTATCATTATAGATAACAATATAACCGTTTTTTATCCTTATCCAATAGCATGTTGCTTTTCTTTCAATGTTATTTGTTATCACTTCACTGTCAACTTTATTATATTTTATATTATACTTTTTAACTGAGTAAGAACCTGCAAAATAAGCAGATATAAACAGAATTATTAACGCAACAAAGCAGAAAATATATGTTTTTCGTTTCATAACAAACTCCTTTTATCATATATTTTCTGCATTAATCCAATAATTATGCATCTATAACAAATGTAATTTCTTACATAATCTAACTATTATTTCACCCTTAGGAATTCCAAGTAAAACAGCCTCATCTATTCCTTTGATTTTAATTAGTACTATGAAATAAACAGGTATAGCAACTAAAATTGCCAAAATAACCGAAATATCATTACGTATAACATAATTATCTAAACCGACATTCTCAAGCAAAATCTTTGTTCCCAAGAATACAATATAACTGACAGCTCCCATTATTATTCCACTGCCTAACGGTTTGACAAATGTATCAACCACATCCTGTGTATATCCCAGATACTTTTTCAGTGCTCTCGCATTCAAAAAGCATACCATCATAGCAAAAGTAAAATCTCCAATAACAACGCCAAATATACCAAGTTTAAATGGAATAAGAAGTACTGTTATAAAGATTAAATGTACAAACAAGGAAATTGCTGAATTGTAAATAGGAACTTTCAATTTATCAATTCCCTGCAATACCGAATTGGTAATTGTTGATAGTGAAAAAGCCGCAACGGTAAAAATACTAAACATCATCACAAGTGTCGTAGTTGCCCTGTTTCCTGTTGACGGAAACAGTAATACACATATCGGGCCTCCGAGAAGAGAAAGTCCAATACCGCATGGCACAGTAATAATCATAGTAAATCTGAGTGCCCCATTAATTTTGTTTTTAACCTGATCTATTTCATTTAATGTATATGATTTGACAATTGTCGGTACCATTGACAATGTCAATGCAGAAGCAATTGCTATCGGCATAGTTGTAAGTAATTTGTATTTGCCGCTATATATTCCCCATATTCTATTTTTAACCACTTCATCAAATCCAAATAAATTAACCTGAACTTGTCCAAAAATGGCATTATCTAACAGATTTCCAATCTGATAAACTGTTGTACTCAACAAAATTGGAGTAATAGTAAAGAATATAACCTTTGTAATTGTACGATATGACTCTATATCATGGTTACCATTTTCTAATATGTCACTCTTTATTGATTTTTTTCTTTTCTGGTAGATACCAATCAATATAACAAAGGCGGCAAAAGCACCAAGACATGTTCCGAGAGTTCCTCCTGCAGCACCCCAACTCTCAGCATTAAATAACTGCTGTTTTCTGGTACTATAAGCAAGACTCATTCCGTAATTATAGAGATAATATGCAGCAGCAACACTGACAATAGCATTCACTATCTGCTCGAAGACCTGAGACACAGCTGTCGGTCCAATATCTCCCATTCCTTGGAAATAGCCTCTGAAAACGCCCATTATACAAACAAAAAAAACTGTAATCCCCAATATTCTGACAGCCTTTATTGCGCCTCTGCTCTTAAACAATGTTCCCGCCAAAAAATCTGCACCAAAAAACGCAAATAATCCTACTATCAAGCCAACAACAATTGAATACACCAACGCACCAATAAATATTCTGTGGGCATTCTTATTGTCTTTTATAGCCAATTTTGCGGAAACTAATTTTGAAACTGCTATTGGCATGCTCTGTGACGAAATAAGCAATAAAATTGAATAAATGTCAAATGCTGAGCCATAGTATCCATTTGCAGTATCACCGATAATATTTGTAAGAGGGACTCTATAAATAAGTCCTATCACTCTTACAAGAATACCTGCAAATGCAAGAATACTTCCCTGAAGCAAAAAATTAGTCGTTTTTTTCTTTGTATTACTCATAATATATCCTTTTACAACACAAAACCAAAAGGCATCAGTTCTGACACCTTGTAGTTCTTTATTTCTTTTCCATTTGTAACTATTACTTCTCCATCCGGCATAAATTCAGTCATTACCTGCCTACACATACCACATGGCATTGTAAAATCACCAGAAGACGAAGTAATGGCAATCTTTACCAAATCTTTTCTGCCTTCTGAAACAGCTTTGAATATAGCACATCTTTCCGCACACACCGTTGCCCCGTAAGAAGCATTCTCAATGTTGACACCGGTATATACAGTGCCATCGCTACACAAAAGTGCTGCGCCTACTCTGAAATCAGAGTATGGCGCATATGCATTTTTTTGTATATCGATGGCTATATCACATAATTCTTTGTCCGAAACTATATTATTCATATACTCACCATCCCACAATAATTTAATAAATTATTATAAACCTATTAACTAACTATTCTGAAATTTCTACACCTGTAGATTTCTGTACAATACAGATATTTGTCTTTCCCGGATTCAATACTATATCTTCATTTGTTTCCGCATTAACATATTTTGTCTGCCCTGAAGCTTTTTTATCTTTGCTCCATTTAATCTTAATGGCATTTCCGTTTGTGATATAGTAACCTTCACCACTTCCTGTCACAGTCATATCAATACTTTTTCCATCAGGATATAAAGTTGCATCAACAAACTGAATAATAATATTCTTAAATGCGAGCTGATGTCCTGTAAGATTATCAATATGCTTATTTCCAAGCTGTGATCTGAGATAATTTCCTGAAGACTTGTCATACTGGAATACAGGATGATTGTGTGGATATGCAATCTCAACAGTCTTAGCTGCCGTACCTTCATCTAATGTTACCGGTGAATCTTTATCTGCGAACTGGAAATGTCCCTGATATCCGTCTTTGTATTTTCTTCTGTATTTGAGAGCTTTTATAGCACCGTCAATTCCCTTTGTATTAATAAATGTGTTATGAGGAGCAACTCTGTCAGATGTCTGGAAATAGAAACTTGGTGCATTGTAAGCGCTAACATTGTCTATTTTATCTGATTTAAGGAAATCAACTGCATATTTTGACTGACCAAAGTGACAGTAAATAGCATCCCACTCTAAAGCAAAATAACAATAATAGATTCGACAGCTTCTGATTGATCCAATCTGTTTCAGTTTGCTGTAATCATCAAAAATAGCCATAAGTCTTGTGATTCCGCCTTCAACAGGGCACTCATAAATAACTCCTGCTTTTTCAATTCCTGACTGCGGAAGTGAATCAGAAATGTTATTAATCATAACTGCAACCGGTCTTCTGTTTGCAATCTTTTCATCAACCGGCTCACCTGTAAGCTTACTGCTTGGGAGATTAACTTCTTCTGCAACTGTTGTTTCTTCTACTGTTGTTGTTTCTTCCACGGTTGTTGTTGGTGTCTCTTTCTCAGGTTCAATAGTTTCCTTTTTGTTCATTACTACTGCGGCAATTATAATTCCAATTATAAGCACTACAGCAACTGCTCCACCAATAACCTGAACCTTATGTTCCTTACAAAAATTAATTAATTTGTCCATTTTAAATATACCTCTTTCTGTTCGTTTTTTATGCTTCTCTGGTAATTCCAAGTCGCTCAAGTATCTCTTCCTGCTTCTGTTCCATAATCACACGTTCATCTTCTTCCATATGATCATATCCAAATAAATGAAGCATACTGTGAGCAACCAAAAATGCTAGTTCCCTTTTTGTTGAATGATTATAATCCTCAGCCTGTGAAACAACCTTATCTAAGGAAATAACAATATCTCCAAGTATCAGTTCTCCCGAATCAGGATTGAAGTTAGAAAAGTCATCCTCCACTCCTTTAAAATCCGCCGGTGTTTCATATTCAAGCATAGGAAAAGACAAGACATCCGTAGGTCTGTCAATTTCTCTCTGTTCAGCGTTGAGTTCTCTGATGTTCTCATTGTCAGTCAAAGTTACACACACTTCAACTTCATATGGGCAGTCAACGTAGGAAACAGCCTCATTCACAACATCTTCAATGACTTGTCTCTTATCAAAAGGAAACTCTATGTCATATTCTTTTTCAATAAATACTGTCATACCTGATTTCCTTTAATATTCCTTTCGTTTTATTATTTAATATGCTTTTTGCCAATTATTTTTTTGCATTTAATTGTTTATTTAAAGCAACACTTTTTTTGTCTTAACCTATTCGTTATTTTAATTATTCTTTTGTTTTGAATCAGTCTTCTTTTTAGAATTAATCTTCTTGTCATTTATCTTTCGGTCGTAATCTTCGTAAGCTTTTACAATCTTTTGAACAAGTGGATGTCTTACGACATCATTGTTATCGAGATAAATAAATCCAATATCATCAACCTTTTCCAATACCTTTATTGCAACATCAAGTCCCGAAACAACATTGGCAGGAAGATCCTTCTGAGTCTTATCTCCCGTAATAATAACCTTTGAGCCAAAACCGATACGTGTAAGAAACATCTTCATCTGCGCCGGCGTAGTATTCTGTGCTTCATCCAAAATGATAAATGCATTATCAAGAGTTCTTCCTCTCATGTAAGCAAGTGGTGCAACTTCAATAATTCCTTTTTCGGAATTGTGAATAAAACTGTCAGCTCCCATAATCTGATACAGTGCATCATAGAGCGGTCTCAGATAAGGGTCAACTTTGCTCTGAAGGTCTCCCGGCAAAAATCCAAGATTCTCACCTGCTTCAATTGCAGGCCTTGTAAGAATAATCTTTGCCACTTCATTATTCTTTAGAGCTGTAACCGCCATCGCCATGGCAAGATATGTCTTTCCTGTACCGGCAGGCCCGACACCAAATACAATCATCTTATCTCTGATGCTGTCAACATATCTTTTCTGTCCTATGGTCTTTGGCTTTACCGGTTTGCCCATGGATGTTCTGCATATAATATCATTGTCAAGTTCTACCAAAGCATCTTCCTTATCATCAAAAGAAAGTGATATGGCATAATCAACATTCTGTTCCGTGATTTCATTTCCTCTTTTGGACAATTCAATTAGCTGCTCAAATACTTTTCTCGCCCTTACTGCAGCCTTATCTCCTCCAATTATCTTCAACTCTGAATCTCTCGAGATAATCGTGACATGTAATGTGCGTTCAATCTTCTTGATGTATGCGTCAAACTGCCCAAAAACATTCTGCTGATGTTCTGTGGGAATGTCTATAATATTTTCAATTATGCTCATTTGACGTAGTAGTCCCTTCTGTGTTATTTATTTTCTGTATTTTATTGATGGGTTCAAGAACCGTTATCGTTCCCTTTATCGAACAATCGGACTTACCCACGTATATATTAACACTTTTTTGCAAAATCTGCATCCTTTTTTCTTTCATCCCCTTTAAAATATCATCGACTTTCTCATTCGCAATTTTTTTAGTCTCACTATCCGACAACATTTCATTTTTTTCATCAAATATGATTTTCTTTTTATATCCAAGATATATTGGAATATAAAATGTTCCCCAAAACTTAATCGGTTGTTTTTTAGAAATAATATACTCGCCTTTTTTTATCTTTTCTCCCATAACAGTTTTTGAATTAAGTGAAATATAATAGATTCCTTTTCCACTTTTAATCACATTTCTTTTCAAATCTTTAAACAAATATTCTGCATTATCACAATCAACATAAAGATATACATATGAATTAAGCAAAAATAATTCCATTTATTTCTCCCGTAATTTTCATTTCGTTGTAATCATAATATTCTATTTCCAATTTCCGACCAATAATGCAGATAATCTTATTTTTACAGACACTAGTTTAATACTAATATATTAATATTTTCAGAAAATATGAATACACTAAAAGAACCGATGCATATAACACACATCGGTTCTTTTATAAGTAATTAATATAAGAATAATCTTATATTAGTTATATTTGCGCTTTCTAGCAGCTTCTGATTTCTTTTTACGCTTAACGCTTGGTTTTTCGTAATGTTCTCTTTTACGAATTTCCTGCTGAATTCCAGCCTTTGCGCAATTTCTCTTGAATCTACGTAAAGCGCTGTCGATTGATTCGTTTTCTTTTACGATTACACTAGACATTGTCTCTCCTAACCTCCCTCCAGTTATGGAATTCCCAAATCAAATTGGGAGTAATCGTTGTAAGCATTGCTCACACCAAGATATATTATACCATATTTTTCTACTTCGTCAACACAATTAAAACAAATTCTTTACACATTTTTGCATTGCCGCTTCTTATGTTTGTTTTTTTAATGATAATTCTATGATATAAACATTATTTCTATGTCGTTTTCTATCTCATTACACATTTCTTCCAGTGACTCCATATACTTTTCTATAGAATCATATGCATCGGCACAATTAACAAAATGAATACTCGTCCCTGCCGGCATATCCTCTAATACATCGTATAATGCGTCAAGATTTTCTCCATAATACGATGGTAACTCAAGGGCTTCCTTAATTGCTTCATGAAGATCATAAACAGAAGCAACATTCTTCAAATCAATACTGTACTCCATAATTAATTGTCTCCTTCAAATAATATTGTAAATGACTTATAATGATCATCTGTAAAATAAATATATCCGTCATTTGAATATATTATCCTTTTTGCCCCCCTGTTTTTCGCACCCAAAGTATCTACATCACATTCATAATATGTCCTTCCTTTTTTAACCGGAAGTTGTTTTTCATAATTACCGAATCTGTCACCTCCGATACACATTCCTTTGGCGAACTTTTCAAGTGAACCTCCGTTCCAGCCAAGCGCTCTAGCCTCCTTTTTTGTCATAAAATTCTTAGGAAGTTTATTGTATGTATGAATATATAATGCAATTTCATCTTTCGATGAATATACTCCATTTTCATCGAGAATGATATCCGCACTATCTTCGATATTATTATCAGTTGTCGTAATATCTTCTTTTTCATTCTCGGTTTCATTTATTTGTGCGGCCTTATTATCAGATTCTTTATCATCCTCAGCACTACTATCAGAACTATCTTCATTTTTTTCAATTGTTGACAATTCTTCTGTCATTCTATTCTGAGACTGGTTACTATTTTGAACAGTTATATTTTCACATCCCCAAAGAGTAGTAACAGACATAATAATCAACATCAGCAATCCAATTATTACTTTTTTATAATTCATTTTATTCATGGTGATCGATATCCTTTTATATTTACTTTTATATTTATTTATATTTACACATATTCATATATGTTTTTTAGAAAAACAATGCCATTGCAAGGTACCCTATTGACCAATGTAGAATCACACATCCCCATATATTTTTTTGAATCTCAAATACACTTCCAAGCAAAATGCTTAAAGCGAAGGCTCCCATCATAAACGGAAATCCAAATGGCAGATGCATTAGCGTGAACAGAATTGAAGACAAAAACACATTGGATACACTTTGAAATCTGTTTCGCACAAGATAAGCAATAGATTTTTGAATAACTCCTCTTGATAAAAACTCTTGCAAAACAGCAACAGCAATGTACGTTACCGCTCCGTTAACAGAGCCACCAATAAAATGACTTTTAAGCGGATGCCCCGTAGCCCACAATATTGCATTTAGTCCAAACATAAGACCACAGATTACCAATGCAAAAGGAACAACTTCTTTCAGGGTTTTGAGAAGAGTCTTTGGCATGACAAAACAGCCAATATCTTTTAGGGAAAAACCTGTAAAAAACAAAATCTGCAAAAACAATATAAAAGCAATTCCCTCTATCATCCTTGTATACGTTGCTGTATTTAAATGTATCTTCAGCGTAAATTCAAACAAACTCCATGTAAAAAGATACAAACAGATAAATGTTATAAGACCCGTAAATGTAACAGCACTATCCTTTTGAAACTTTTGAAGTTTCTGAGTGGCGGTAACATCCTCAGCCATAATTATATATCCTTCTTTTTTTCCTTTTACAATAATCCTGTCAGTTTTTATAACCAGATGTTTCTTTTTTTCTCCATTATTATACACCACACTGACATCTTCTGGATTTTCTTTGTTCTTATTAAGATTCTTCAAATATTTAATTAACTGTTTGTTGTCTCTGTTATCTTCCAGCTGATTTGCTAATTTCTCTTCAGTTGAGATTTCTTTTCCTTTGTTATAAAGATTATTAGCAGCATTATTACTGTAAACAACTCCATCATTTTCATCAATGAGCACAACAGCCTCATTCATATTATCAAAAATAATTTCACTGTTTATTCCGAGATAATCAATCTTTTTATTCATTGGTTACACCTTAAAAGAACATTTTTTTACAAAGATAATAGCCGGAATAATCCGACTATTTTCTTCATACTTTCTTCACCGCTATATGATTATATCATAAACGTCAATATTGTCACTTACTTTTTTCACAAAACTTTTTTTATTTGTATTTGGGAAACCCAAATCAGCGAGATACGCGACAAAACTTAACAGATTTATCTGCGGATTCGAGCTGGCATTGCCAAAGACTGTTTTCATTAATCAAAGCAATATACATATCACTCCTCTGTTATGTTCATTTGTTATTTTTTCAACAGTTGTTTGAACTTTTTCCTGTGTATCATCAGTAAGTTTGCTAATTTTAGCATTGATTCCTTCCTCAACAATTTGTTCAATAGTCTTTCCGAAAATATTTGTATCCCAGATTCCCTCATCAGACTGAGCGTTATTTTTTATAAATCCAACAAGATCTTCAGCCTGTTCTTTTGTCCCTATAATCGGTGCAATCTCCGTCATTACATTTGCTTTAATAAAATGCATAGACGGTGCAGTAGCATTTATTTTCACACCGTATTTCCCTCCATTTTTTATCAGAGTCGGATCTTCGAGAACTATCTCTTCTTTTCCCGGCGTCACTATACCGTATCCTTTTTGCTTCACTTTATAAATTGCATCATTAACCTTCTCATATGTCTGTTTCATAGAAGACAACTCTTTTATCATTTTCACCAGTTCATACTCATTATTTATTTGTGCACCTGTCATCTCAGACAATGTATCATAATAATATCTGTCACTAATATTGTACTGTAGTCTTACCGTTCCTTCGGATAAATCAATATTTTTAACTTCAACTTCCTCAACAATTTCTTCCGGATTTATTATTTTTAACAATTCAATATTTTTTATGCTATCCATTTCATCCAATATCTGTTTGCTCAAGTTATATATGTAATTTTTAATCGGATTATCTTCCGGTAATATTTCAATCCAGTTTGGAGTATTAAACCACACATCTACAATTTGAAATTCAAACAGTATTTTTTCTAATAACATTTTTATATCTGCTTCGGTCATAAGAAGACAATTCATTGCGATTGCCGTCACGCCATACTGATCCTCTATATCTCTTTTTATTTTCTGGCACCTTGCGGATGAAGGATTCGAGGAATTAACTACCAC
The DNA here is from genome assembly GCA_024698345.1 of Lachnospiraceae bacterium. Lineage (GTDB taxonomy): Bacteria > Bacillota > Clostridia > Lachnospirales > Lachnospiraceae > SIG293. The sequence continues at coordinate 33,018 of JAILRH010000007.1, forward strand.
AACGAAAGGCTTTCCCAATTCCTTAAGTTCTTTTATCGTTCTTTCTTCCGGGCTCTGGTATGCCGTTCTGTCTATTTCTCCAAAACTTCCATCTGTAGTTATTACAATTCCAATTGTTGAATGTTCCTCTATTACTTTTTTTGTTCCGGTCTCAGCTGCTTTAGAAAAAGCTATCTCATAATCAAACCACGGTGTTTTAACTTTTCTCTCTTCTCCATTTTCGATAATCCCCTCTGCTCCATCAACTATATAGCCAACGCAGTCAATAAGTTTAAATTTAGCATATACATCATTGCCAATATTTATTTCTGCTGCGTTTTGAGGAATAAACTTAGGTTCTGTCGTCATGATTGTTCTTCCTTTTGCAGACTGAGGCAATTCATCCTCTCTTCTTACCGTCTCATTCTCATCGACAATATTCGGTATTACCATAATATCCATAAAGTTCTTTATAAATGTTGACTTTCCTGTTCTGACAGGACCTACAACACCAATGAATATTTCACCATTAGTCCTGTCATTTATATCATTATAAATATTAAAATCCATAAAAAAACTCCTTTGCATAATTCTCATAATAAATGTTATGCAAAGAAGTCCCTTATTATTCTATTTGATTGTATATTATTTCTATAAGAGCGGTGCAATCAATCTCAGTATTTTACCTGCAAATTTGTAAAAAAAGTTACGCTTTCTGCACTCTTCGATAGTAACTAATTCAGACTGCTTTCTTGTTCTTTCAAAATCAGCTTCCATATTCGATATTTCAGGACTGTCTAATATGAGAGTTCCACATTCAAAATGAAGGAAAAAGCTTCTGTAGTCAAGGTTTGCAGTACCTACAGTTCCCTTGTTTCCATCAACTATAAACAGTTTTGAGTGTGTAAATCCGGGTGTAAATTCATAAATCTTTACTCCTGCCTCAATAAGTTCTTCATAATATGTTCTAGCAACACAATAAGCATATGATTTATCCGGAATTCCGGGCATTACAATAATTACTTCAATGCCTCTCTTGGCTGCGAATGTCAACGCTGACACAAAAACATTATCAAGAATAAGATACGGTGTTATTATGTGAACATATTTCTTAGCCGTATTTAAAAGATGGAGATATACCAACTCACTTATATTTTCCTGATCAAATGGTTCATCGGAATATCCA
>JAILRH010000250.1 GCA_024698345.1 Lachnospiraceae bacterium
TATAACACATCTATTCTTTATCTGTATAACTATTGTTTAACTCTTTATATTTTTTCTATCTATTGTTTTAGTAATATCTGCTAACTGTTCAATAATATCTGTTGCAATCATGTAAGAAGGTGAAGTCTTCTCAGATGCCAAATCTCCAGCTATTCCATGTATATATGCCGCCAGTGCGCCGGCTATACAAAAGTCCATATTTTTAGAAACCATTGCTGCTGTAATTCCTGCAAGCACATCTCCTGAACCGGCTGTTGCCATCCCACTGTTTCCGGATGTATTGATATATACTTTATTACCGTCAGTAACAGTTGTAACAGAATCCTTCATAATAATCGTTATACCGTAACTACCGGCAAACTGTTTGGCAACGTTTATATGATTATTCTTTATCTCAGATACGGATAATCCGGTAAACTTTGACATTTCGCCAATATGTGGTGTTATTACTATTTGATTATTATTTGATTTCAATGCATCCTTCAAGGATTCATTGAAAGAAATATTATTAATTGCATCTGCATCCAATACTATTTTGATTCCTTCTTTTTTCAAAATCGTTCTTATAATATTGGTTTGCAAATCCCCTAATCCAATTCCGGGTCCCGCAACAACGGTATCACACCACTTAATATCTTCTTCCACTTTCTTTATGACTGACTCTGCCTGATCATCTGTGCTGTAAGTTGTTACCATTGCCTCAGGCAGATTATTTCTTATATATTCTTCATTATGTATAGTTGTAAATACTTTAACCATTCCGCTGCCCATTCTAAGCGCAGCCTTGGCACATATAAATGCCGCTCCACTCATGGAATCATTTCCTGCAACTACAAGTATCTTTCCATAACTTCCTTTGTTTGAATTTTCTTTCCTAACAGGAATAAGAGAAAAATCAGCTTCTTCCAAAGAATAATAGCTGTTTGGTGAATTGTCAAAAAGAGTAATCGGGAAACCAATGTCAGCTACTATTACTTGTCCCGCATAATCTTTTCCGTCGTTAAACAAAAGGCCTGTCTTATTACATCCAAAGGTAATTGTTTTTGCAGCTCTTATGGCAGTGTTTAATTTCATGCCGGTATCTGCATCAATTCCCGATGGAATATCAACGGAATATATATCATTATAATTGTCGTTAATAAAATCAATAACTTCTCCAAATATTCCGCCTACAGGTCTTGATAATCCCACTCCAAAGACAGCATCTACAATCAGGTCAAACTTATTCTTTTTAAACTTTTCAAAATCAGAAACTATATTGCCATCAATATTGTTGTGTACAGACAACTGTTTCAAGAAATCTTCTGTAGCCTTTTCTTTATTACCAACTATATAAATAAAGGTTTCAAATCCTCTGTTCATCAGTATCCTTGAAACCGCTACGCCATCTGCACCATTATTTCCAACACCACAGACGCAACAAATCTTAGAGCCACTTTCATAATCCTTGCTTATCTCATCTGCAACTGATAACGCGACCCTCTCCATAAGCACAAGAGATGGTATCCCAATTGTCTGTATAGTATGCTTGTCTATCTGCTTCATTTCCGATCCGGTAATAATATGCTTCATAACAATATCCTCTTTTTTATGACAAATTTTAAGTCTTAATTAGTTTCTTAATTAAAGATAATTATCTTATAATTCTATTATTTACCAACCTGACTTTGCTCTGACAATTTGTATGTAAGTTCCATCAGACTTTCCGACAAATGAACATTTTCAACTATTACATTATCAGGTACTTCCAAATCAGTATGGGCAAAGTTCCAAAATGCTTTCACTCCGCAATCCAACAATTTCATGGCAATCTCAGTTGCCGGTTCTTTTGGAAGCGTCAATGCAACAATTTCAATATTCTCAGTTTTCACAAAATCATAGACTTCTTCTATATCTTTTATTTCACCATTTCTGGTTTTTTTGCCTATAAGCTCATGATTGCTGTCAAAAAGAGCAACTATTTTAAAACCGCGCTTATCAAAATTTGCATAATTTGCAATTGCCTGTCCAAGGTTACCTGCTCCCACAACAATCATTCTGTGTTCTTTATCAAGACCTAAAATACTTCCTATTTCTTCAAACAGATAATTAACATTATATCCATAACCCTGTTGACCAAACCCTCCAAAATTATTAAGATCCTGTCTTATCTGAGATGCAGTAACATTCATCATTCTGCTAAGATCTCCTGATGAAATTCTCTCAACACCATTTGCTCTTAACTCATCCAAATATCTGTAATATCTTGGCAATCTCTTGATTACTGCATTTGAAATATTCTTCATTACTTCTGTCCCTCTTTTAATAATCTATTTATTATCTTATCACCATGATAAGTATATCGTTTTTTTATAATGATATAATAATCATCAACTTATAATTATATGGCTATATAATTAGATTGTCAAATTATTCACAAGCATACTATTTCTGATATGAATTTCTGTTTCTCTGTTCAAAAGATATTATCTATGCTAGAATGTCTACTGTATACACATTTTATTAATAGTAATTTGAAGAGGTTAAAATTATGATTTTATCATGTAATCATATATCAAAAGCATACGGAACTGAAGTGATATTAAACGACTGTTCTTTTCACTTAGAAGACAATGAAAAAGCAGCAATCATAGGGGTTAATGGTGCAGGAAAGTCTACTCTGTTGAAAATAATTGTTGGCGAACTTCCTGCAGATGATGGTACCGTCACTACCGGCAAAGACAAGACTATAGGCTATCTCGCCCAACATCAGAATCTTTCCAGTGAAGCAACTATTTACGAAGAAATATTATCAGTAAAGAAAGATTTAGTTGATTCCGAAAAAAGACTTCGAGATATGGAATCATTGATGAATTCTTTAGAGGGTGAAGAATTAATTGAACTGACAGAAAAATACACACGTCTCACTCACGATTTTGACATTAAGGGCGGTTACACTTACCGTAGTGAAATTTCAGGTATTATAAAAGGCATTGGCTTTGATGAATCAGTATATGATAAACCTGTAAATCAATTATCCGGTGGGCAAAAAACACGCGTGGCTTTGGGAAAACTTCTTTTATCTAAACCGGATATTATTATACTTGACGAACCTACTAACCATTTAGATCTCAATTCAATAAAATGGCTGGAAACTTATCTTTCAACTTATCCGGGTGCAGTGCTAATCGTAGCTCATGACAGATATTTCCTTGACAAGATAGTCACAAAAGTCATTGAAATTGACGCCCATAAAGCTCATGTATATCTTGGAAATTATTCTGATTACTCCAAGAAGAAACAAGCTATGCGTGAATCTATGATCAATTTGTACATAAAGCAACAAAAGGAAATAAAGCATCAGGAAGAAGTAATTGAGAAGCTCCGTTCTTTTAAACAGGAAAAGTTCTACAAACGAGCACAAAGCCGAGAGATTGCTCTTTCAAAAATGGAGCTTATTGAAAATCCTGATACAGTTGAATCAACTATGTCCCTCACTCTTGAACCCAATTGTATCAGCGGTAATGACGTTTTATTTGTAGATAATCTTGCCAAAAGTTTTGATAACAGACAATTATTTTCAGACCTTTCGTTCTCTATCAAAAGAGGTGAACGCGTTGCCCTTATCGGAGATAACGGAACCGGCAAAACAACTATCTTAAAAATATTGAACGAAATAATTCCGGCTGACGCCGGTTCCTTTACACTTGGAACCAACGTATTTATCGGTTATTATGATCAGGAACATCACACTCTTAATGATAATAATACTCTATTTGAAGAAGTATCTGATGCTTATCCCGATCTAACAAATACAAAGATTCGAAATGTTCTTGCAGCCTTTATGTTTACCGGAGATGATGTTTTCAAACGAGTTGGTGATTTAAGCGGTGGCGAGAAAGGTCGTCTTTCTCTTGCAAAGCTTATGCTTTCAAATGCCAATTTCATTATTCTTGATGAACCAACTAACCATCTAGATATGGTTTCTAAGGAAATACTTGAAAATGCACTGAACAAATATACGGGAACTATACTTTATGTTTCCCACGACCGATTCTTTATCAATCAGACAGCAACAAGAATCATCGAGCTTACAAACCACAAATTAGTTAATTATTTAGGTAACTATGATTATTATGAAGAAAAGAGAGATGAATTGACCAAAATATATGCTCCTGAAATTGAAACAGCAATATCTGTTCAACAAACCTCTGCTTCTTCAGGTAAAGATGATTACCTTCAGCAAAAAGAAGAACAGGCTCGTATCAGAAAACTAGAAAATTCAATAAAGAAAGCAGAATCGCGAATAGCTGAGCTTGAAGCACAACTGGCTGCAATTGAAGAAAAATTGTCCGATCCTGCAATCGGAACTGACCTTGGACAATTATCAAAGCTTACCGCCGAACAAAATGCTATAAATGAAGAATTAGAAACGTTATTTGAACAATGGGAGGAATGGTCTTCTTCTTTATAAAAGATTATTAAAAGGGGCTGTAAAAAAACTCCCCTAACAGAAAAACGGCTATGGGCTCGCGCCCATAGCCGTTTTTTGATATAATTAATTATGCTACTAAATAAAAATATCAATG
>JAILRH010000013.1 GCA_024698345.1 Lachnospiraceae bacterium
GAGTAGGCTGATTCCTACTCGATACCCACTCTGTGTAATCACTTCGAATCCACTTCGCTACTTCTCAGTGATTACACGGTCGCCAAGTGAAAATCTCTGTGCAAGCACAGATTTTCGCTTGGCTCGTCGTGGATAACAAAAAAGTGCCCGCTTTCTGTGATATGCACCCAAAATCTCGCGAGCAAGTCTTGAATGAAGCAGGCACTTTCATTTATTTTTCCACGAAAATATTTAATCCTGTTATTTACGCAAACTGGTTTGAGCAAATTTTTCCTGACACTAAATGCTCGTCAGTTTTCAAACATTTTTAAAAAAGCACTTTTAACATTATCATCATTGTCACAGATAATCAGTGCAATGTATTGTTCCTTTATAACTATCTTTGCAGCATCCACCCTCGGAACTTCCTCAGGCTCATACTGCTCATATGTGTTGTGACGTTTCTTCAGATGTTCCTCAAAACTCGACTTTGCCTCTGCCATATCTGACTTCGATTTCAGTTCAATAACTGCTATTTCATCGGCTTTTCCCTCCGCTGAAAAAGTCAGAAAATAATCTGCTACTTTGTCATAGTCTATTTTTGAAAGGTATGGAAATGATTCCTTAGCATCTTCATCTCCACTGCTTACAACGGTCATTTCAGGGAGCGATTCGCCAGCAGCAAGCATCTGCTCTCTCATTTTATTCATATCAACATCTACGCCACCGCTCTTCTTATTACAGGCTGGAAGGCACATCATCACTGCCACACACATTGTTATTAAAATGATCAATCTGTTCTTCATTTATAATACTCCTATATGGTTATATTCAACAATTGCATTCAATAATACAATTCTTTAATTGGAATATGCGTTTTTGAATTCAATTCTAATTTGCGTAGTAATCATCTCCATGCTGACCATCACCCTGATTATCATTCTGATTATAGTCACCAATTAGAGCATTCTGGTTTTCATCTCCGGTGCTGTCATTCATATCACCTTCCGGCACTTCTTCAGATATTTCGTCACTAATGTATACCGAAAGCTTATCACCAAAGGCCTTGTCAACTGCCTTTTGAAGTTCACGCTTTTGTTTGTCTGTGAGATTTGCAACGCCATCTACGCCGTTTTTGTTCAGCGTAATCCAGTACAGATAACCGCCAGTCTCCTCATCTCTAATCCACGAGTATGTATTGAATGAATAAGGCAAATCTTCCAGATTACCTGATATCAACGCGTCATCAAGACTTGTTATCATTGCTCGGATAATTCCATCTACCTCATTGTCAACCTTGCCTTTATATCTAATGCAAAATGATGTTATGCCATCATTCATTTCCTTTCTGATAATGTCTGGCATTTCGTATACATTTTCCACCTCTTCCATATTCCTGTAAGCCATGTTGTATTTAAGGGAATCTGCCGCAGGGAAATAACCTGTATCCCATTCCAAATCTGCGCAACGCATTGAATCAGACATATTGAAATGACTGTAATCTCCTGTCTCGCTGTCAGTATAAACATCTGTGTGATACCAGTGCCCATCCAGTTTGACCAAATTCCATGAATGGAACAAATCGGTATTATGAACAACCATACAATCAATTCCCATCATATTCATAAACAGTCTGAAAGTTGTGGCATATCCGACACACACTGCCTGTCTGAACTTCAATGTACCGTAAGGATTGTCACTATCCTTGCTGCTGGTTGGAACAACAGTAAGCATACCTTTGTCTTCACCTATATTCTCGCACATCCAGTCATATATCGCTTTTTCTTTCTCATAATCAGACATCTTCTCATCTGTCACTGACTTGATTATGTCTGCTGCAAGATTCATTACTTCCTTTTGTTTCTTATCAAGCCCTTTTGTATTCCCGGTCTTGTAAGCATCAGAAATATCCGTTGTATCCTTAATCTTATATCTCTCAGAAATAATAACGTCATTTTCTTTAGTTATAATATTCGCCTCATCTTCTTCAATCTGTTTCTGAGCCATATATGAAACAGCCTTGTATGTCTTTACCGAAAAAATCGTAGCTGCAACAACACAAAAAGACAAAATCCCCACAATAATCCCAAGCAATATTGGAATATTTTTTTTATTAATCTGTGATTTTGCAACCTTCAATAATCCCTTAATTCCCCTAGCTATTTTTTTTGCAATTTTAGCAATTTGATTCATAGCTTTCGAATCTTGCTTTGATATTTGCTTTGATGTTGTGCTCAATTTGCCATTCTTGCCTGTTGTTTTATTATTTACATCTGCAGTATCTTCTTTTACTGCTTGGTTGAAATCTTCACTTTGATTATTTGTATCCGATTCTTCTTGATTTATAATTTTCTTGATATTCTGTTCCGATTGTCTGTTATTTGCTTTTGCTTTATTATTGTTCTTCTTTTTTCCAGTATTTCTTTTTGCCATTTTTCTCTCCTATTATCTTTAGCCACGTAATGTGAACATTTTTTTCATACCACCATTATATCAAATCACCTGCGGAATTGCCATCTTGCGCCGGATAAGAAAATACGTGTAAATAATTAATGTTTTCATCCTCATTAAGCTCCCGGTTACTTTTTTATCCGTCCAATTATCCTTTGATATTTCGTATCTATTTTGATATTTCGTATCTATATTATACAAAAATTCATAAATAGGAAGTTTGAGTCGACGTTAGGATTAAAAATATGTATAATAAATAGTGAGCAATAATTTGGATAGGACAATAGAAAAATGAATAATGAATGCTATGGTTGTGGTAGTAATTTATGTAGTGAAAATAGGGGAGTGTTGAGAGAGTAATGAAAAAAGTTAAAAAAATAGTATCTGTAGTTCTAATTATAACAGCTGCTATAATAGCAATTCCCGTCCTTGCATGGAATGTTAACAAAGCTGTACTGACAAGAGATGGCTTTATTGGAGAAGAACAGGTTAAAATAGCAAGTGTTGATTACAGATATGATAATTTTGTTGTATCCAAGGAAGGAAAGACCATAGCATTAGTTGATGATTGGAAGATCAACGAAGTACCGGAAGATCCAAGCCATACATTTTTAGTTGTCAGATCATTTTTGGATCAGTACTATATAGTAAAAAGGGATTATGTAATACCTGTTAGCGGCGATGTGAGTTGTGCGTACATTGATGGAGAGCGTACAACAGATGATGAGTTGTTAACGGCGCTTACTCAAATAATGAATACTAAATTTGAAGATGGGAAAGAAATAGAAATCTCATACAGAGGAGGGGATTTAGAAAAATATAATTTTAAAAGCGTAATTGTAGGCTATGGTGATTGTCCGGTTGGAACGGATAGTAGCATTTACTATATTGGGAAAAAAGAATCAAACTGGATCATTATATTTAGAGATGAATTGAGTGAAGAAGATGGTGATAAACAATCTGCCATATATTACGAACTTGATGAAAAGTATAGTAAAACGCTTGAAAAAAGTGAATTTTCTCAATGAACAATGAGGTAAATTGTATATAACAGGAGTTGATATAATGAGCACAAAAGATGTAAATATAGAGTTAGTTTCAACAATTACTACAAAGTCTGCTAAAGAAATATATTCGGAATTGGCAGAGTCAAGATTTTGAATTAAATTTATTTGTTCAAATTGGACAAACAAGTTTAAATATTTCTTTTCTTCTTAATAATCTCCTTTAATCTGTAATTTTTATCAAATATGTTTTCATTTAGTTGATTGATTTCCAGCAAACTCTTAATACACCACTCTGGATCCTGTGTATGAAAAGAATAGTAAACATCATTCATTTGCTTATGGGAAAATATTTTCATTACAAATTTTGTAGAGGTATCTCTTGTATAAGAAATATACCTGTACATATATCCCATCCAAAATAGGGCACTTTTAGAATACTTAGTCTTGCCATATTCTGATGTACCAAATTGCTCTTGAATAGTGTTGATTCCTTCATTAACATCCAATGACAAAGAGACCGGATTATTCGTATCTATTTTTTTCAACAAATCTGAATGTAAAAATCGCCTAAGAAAAATAGGGGTTGAGCAATTTAACTCATATGATTTTTCAAAAAGCTTTGCCTGATATTCAGCAAGCAATAACCCATTATGATCAAATTTCTTCATTTAATAATCTCCTCTATATATAATCCTGTTTTGAACTCTCTTTTCGCAAGTTTTAATTTTGTGTCTATTTCAAAACTCCGTTCGTTTAGTTTTTTCTTACAATCTTCTCGTTCTGGAATAGAAAGATAATACTTTTCAATTGGAATTAATTTATTTATTGCCTTATCTGTTTTAAATATGTATTGAATTCCCAATTTAGATGCAGACAAAGAATGCAATGCAACTTCTGCATTTATTTCACCCTCCGTAAATTGTGCCATTATATAGAACATTTTATTGTCTGCAATAGGAGCAATTACCACATCCGAATCTTCTATTTCAGATACTATTTTCTTAACCATTTCGTTTTCCTTATATTCACCTAATGTTCCTCTGTAATAACAAATGGCTAACATCCATTCTAAAGAACAATCAAAATTTTTAATTTTTAAGTTTTCAAGTGAATATATGAAGGAATATACAGATGATTTTTCGTTTTCACAAACAAATGATAATGCTTGATTATAAGTTTCTCCCAAGTAGAATCCATTTCCAAAATCACAATTATCTCTTGAACCCGCTACAGTAATCTCAGATAAACCATTTTTTGAGCCATGAAACAATACAGTGTGATACTTTTCTTTTATTATTTCTTCTTTAACAGCATTTATTCTATATTTATTTTCATACGCAAATGAATATATTTTTTCGCAAACACCATCCGATATTTTTCTTTTTTTTGCAATTTCGTCCAATGTGGTTCTGGATACTTTTGATCTCTTAGACAATTCAAGATTATTTATCCCTTCGCTGTCTAATATAAAATCAATATCCTCTTTAATAGTATATTCGCAGTTAACTTTAATCATACAAACCTCCTCTTCATACCATGATTATAACACAATATACTTATCTGTTCAAATTGGACAAACAAGTTTGCATTCGAAAAGGTGCATCACATGCATTACTAGGGCTATGCCCGAAAAAGAAAAACTACGAACCATGCGGGTGGATGTTTTCTGTAAACGACGGTCTTTCTCGTTTGCAGAAAAAATAATACGTATTAACCCTGTTTTTTATATATGGATCAATATCATTATTTATAAAACTTCAAATACAACCATTCCAACTATAAGTACCAAGTTCTTTGGACTAACAAAAAATAAATATAATAGTATCAAAAATCCTTTATTGTCCTACAATTTTACAATTCCAAATGACTGTAACAACAGTACAAATAAAAGAATTGGTGCAACAAACTTTATCATTACAATGTAAAGTAGCTTTCTGCTAAACTTGTGCTTTTCCTGCTCAACTTCTTCAATAACGTATGAAGGTTGTGCAACCCAGCCTATCAAAATACATGTCAACAATGCGACAAGTGGCATAAACCAACTATTACTTATGAAATCAAGAATATCAAGTATCTGTCCTTTTGTGCCGTTTGGAAGATTTACTTCGACATATAACTTGTTGTATCCAAGACAAACAACAACTCCAAGGAACAATGCATACAACGTTGTCAAACTTGCACTGATTCTTCTTCTCAATTTAAACTTATCCATAAGTCCTGATACAATAGCTTCCATAATCGATACTGACGATGTCAATGCAGCAAATATTACTGTAAGGAAGAATATAATTCCTACAACTGATCCAGCATTTCCCATTTTGACAAATACCTTTGGAAGTGACTGGAACATCAGTCCGGGACCTGCCGTCATTCCTTCTCTTCCTGAGAACACAAATACCGCCGGAACAATCATAAGGCCTGCTAACATCGCAACTATCATATCAAATAGCTCAATCTGATTAATTGAGCTCATAAGATCAGCGTCTTTTTTGGCATAGGAACCGTAAGCGACCATGATACCCATGGCAACACTGATTGAAAAGAACAACTGTCCCATGGCATCCATAAGTACCTGTACAAATTTAGCCAGCGTAAGCCCTGTCAAATCAGGGACAACATATACTTTTAATCCATCAAGACCGGTTACATCTCCATTTTTTAGTGTAAGAGCGAACAGTGATATTCCAAGTATCAATACAAGAAGGATTGGCATGAGAATCTTGCTTAGTTCCTCAATTCCCTTATTTACTCCTCTGAGAACTACAAATGATGTGGCTGCAAGGAAAACGACAAACCAAATAATTGGTTCATTTACGCTTGTTATATAATCGCCGAAAAAATTGTCACTGGCTGCCATTTCAGCCTTTCCAAAGACGAAAACCATAAAATACTTTAGCACCCAACCACCGATTGCACAGTAGTACGGAAGAATAAGAACAGGAACAATCCAAGCAAGTCCGCCGAGAAATCCCCAGCCTTTCTTCACTTTACCGTAGGCAGTGAGAGGTCCCTGTGCAGTTCTTCTACCTATTGAAATCTCAGTTGTAAGCAATGTAAAACCAAATGTCAACGTCAAAATTATATATACAACCAGGAACAATCCGCCTCCGTCTTTTGCTGCGAGATACGGGAATCTCCAGATATTTCCAAGGCCGACTGCACTACCTGCTGCCGCCATAATAAAACCTATAGACGATGCAAAACTGTTTCTGCCACCTGATTTGCCATCGTTAATGCTGTTGTTTGCGTTGCTACTTTCATTACTATTGCCAACATTACTACTGTTTGCGCTACTGGCATTGCTATTGTTGCTACTTAAACCCATTATAAACGCTCTCTTTCTTACTATTTCTTCTACTTTTATTTTCTTGCTTTTCTTGTGCGTACCGACTTTTCGCCAATCTTCAGGTTTGCGCGGTATGCTTCTTTAACTTGCTTTTTCTCAGCATACCGACTTTTCAGCAAACTTCAGGTTTGCGCGGTCAACTTCTTTAACTTGCTTTTCTTGTGCGTACCGACCTATCAGCAATCTTCAGGTTTGCGCGGTATGCTTCTTTAACTTGCTTTTTCTCAGTGTACCGACTTTTCAGCAAACTTCAGGTTTGCGCGGTATGCAAACTGAGATAGTCATATTTCATATAACATATAAATATGATTATTTTATGTTTTTACTTCTACCACAATGACCATTTCACAAAAACAGCCGTTAAAGCTAGTGAAATGGTCATTATAGTTCCTTATTTATCATTATAATGATGAGCTTCCTCAAGCATCATATCTTTTACTTTCATAAGTCTGCTCTGAGTGCTTCGTTCGTTTTCATCTAATTTCATTGTAATGTATTTGATATTTGCCTGTGCTTCAGGTATAAGCACGTGCTCAAGAGCATTTACTCTTCTTCGCGTCTTTTCTATCTCGATGGACATTCGCTGGCAGGCCTTTTCAACTTCAGCAAGTCTGAGCATGTCCTGCTGAACGTCAGCCAGTGATTTTACAGCATCATCAAGATCTCCTGTTGTAAATGCAAATCCGTATGAGTATATGTCATTCTCGTCTGCAGTTTTTGTTTTGACACTAAACTGTGGAATCTCAACACTCATTACGTTCTTGCTGTCACAAAACAAATCAAGTTTCTGTTTTGAAGCCATCAACGCAGTTGTGAGAGTCTGCTGCGACATGCCGGCTCTTGCAATTACAAAATTGACATTTGCCGCTTTAATTGCCGCCTCAACTTTCTCTCTAAGTTCCATGTTCTCTCTTACAAGTTCAAGGAACTGTCTCATCAACTCATCTCGTTTATCCTTCAACAGCTTATGGCCTCTGACAGCAGATACTAGTTTCTTTTTCTGCTTCGTCAGTTCCATACGTGTCGGATTGACCTGAGTTCTCGCCATAAGTTCACCTCCAATTCACCCACGCAATTCATAGTCACTTTCGCTAACAAAGTGTTTAGCGTTCACGCTTATAATTGCTTCACATTTTAATCGTTTAAATAGTACATATCCAGATACTTGTCGTCGATACGCTTAAGTTCTGTTCTAGGTAAAATTGAAAGCAATTCCCAACCAATCTTCAATGTTTCTTCGATTGAGCGGTCTGCAAGATATCCCTGTGAAACATATCTCTTCTCGAATTCCTCAGCAAACTTTGCATAGATTCTGTCGATTTCTGAAAGTGCTGCCTCACCGAGAATTACCATAAGTTCCTTGGCCTCTTTACCACGGGCATAAGCTGAGAATAACTGGTTCATTACATTTGAATGATCCGCTCTAGTCTTGCCTTCGCCGATACCCTTGTCTTTAAGACGTGAAAGTGAAGGAAGTACATCGATTGGCGGTGTTACGCCCTTTCTGAAAAGTTCACGGCTCAAAATGATCTGTCCCTCTGTGATATATCCCGTAAGGTCTGGGATTGGATGTGTCTTGTCATCTTCAGGCATTGTGAGGATTGGAATCATAGTTACACTACCTTCTTTTCCTCTCTGTCTTCCTGCGCGTTCATACATTGTAGCAAGGTCAGTGTACATGTATCCCGGATAGCCTCTACGTCCCGGAACTTCCTTTCTTGCTGCTGATACTTCACGAAGAGCATCAGCATAGTTTGTAATATCTGTGAGAATTACAAGTACATGCATTCCCTCTTCAAATGCGAGATATTCTGCTGCCGTAAGTGCCATACGTGGTGTAGCAATACGCTCTACCGCGGGGTCATTTGCAAGGTTGATAAATAAAACTGTTCTGTCGATAGCTCCTGTCTCCTTGAAACTGTCGATGAAGTAATTCGACTCCTCAAATGTGATACCCATCGCTGCGAAGACAACGGCAAACTGCTCGTCTTTTCCTCTAACCTTTGCCTGTCTTGCAATCTGAGCTGCAAGCTGTGCATGTGGTAGACCTGAAGCTGAGAAAATTGGAAGCTTCTGTCCTCTAACAAGTGTGTTCAAACCGTCGATAGCAGAAACACCTGTCTGAATAAATTCTGAAGGATAGTTTCTTGCTGCAGGGTTCATTGGAACACCATTGATATCTCTTCTCTCAACAGGAAGAATATCAGGACCGTCATCGATCGGATTACCAAGTCCGTCAAAAACTCGACCTAACATATCTGCAGATACGCCAAGTTCCATACTTCTTCCAAGGAATCTTACCTTGCTGTTTGAGAGGTTGATACCTGTTGAGTTCTCGAAAAGCTGAACTAATGCATTCTCACCGTCAATCTCAAGAACCTTACATCTTCTAACCTCACCGCTTGCAAGTTCGATTTCCCCAAGTTCGTCATATTTAACATTTTCAACTCCTTTGACGAGCATCAAAGGACCTGCAACTTCCTGTATAGTTCTATATTCTTTTGCCATAATTTAGAAATCCTCCTTTTCGAAAGCTGTGAGTATTTCCTTGTCAAGTTCCTTTACAACCTCATCATATCTTGCATCGATATTTGCTTCCTCTGTGTATTTGTAACGTCCGATGTGTTCGCGGACAGGAAGATTGATAAGTTTGTCGATTGAAGCGCCATCCTTAAGTGCTTCCGCAGCCTTATCATAGAATCCGATAACAAGCTTCATCATAAGGTACTGTTTCTTAACTGATGTGTAAGTATCAATCTCATGGAATGAATTCTGGTGAAGGAAATCTTCTCTGATTGATCTTGCAGCTTCCATCTTGAGACGGTCAGGTGCAGAAAGTGCATCCATACCTACCATCTTAACGATTTCTTCAAGTTCTGCCTCATCCTGAAGAAGAGACATAAGTCTCTGTCTGAGTTCCATCCACTCGCTTGAAACTTCTTTTTCAAACCATCCTGAAATATTGTCTACATAGAGTGAATAACTTGTAAGCCAGTTAATAGCAGGGAAATGTCTCTTGTAAGCAAGTGCTGAGTCAAGTCCCCAGAATACCTTTACGATACGAAGTGTAGCCTGTGATACAGGTTCTGAAATATCACCACCGGGAGGTGAAACGGCACCGATTACTGAAAGTGCACCTTCTCTTCCCTCGCTACCAAGGGAAATAACATCACCGGCTCTCTCGTAGAACTGAGCAAGACGGCTTCCAAGGTATGCAGGGTAACCTTCTTCACCGGGCATTTCCTCGAGACGTCCTGACATTTCTCTAAGTGCCTCTGCCCATCTTGATGTAGAGTCTGCCATAAGCGCTACGGAATATCCCATATCTCTGAAGTACTCTGCAATAGTAATCCCTGTGTAAATAGAAGCCTCACGGGCTGCAACAGGCATGTCGGATGTATTTGCAATAAGAACTGTTCTCTCCATGAGTGAACGTCCTGTCTTTGGATCCTTAAGTTCAGGGAACTCATTAAGAACGTCTGTCATCTCATTTCCACGCTCACCACATCCAATGTATACAACGATATCTGCCTCTGCCCATTTAGCAAGCTGATGCTGGATAACTGTCTTTCCTGAACCGAATGGTCCCGGAACTGAAGCAACACCACCTCTTGCGATTGGGAAGAGTGTATCAACTACTCTCTGTCCGGTAACAAGTGGTTTCTCTGGTGGAAGTTTCTTTGCGTATGGTCTGCCTTTTCTAACCGGCCATTTCTGCATAAGAGTAAGTTCCTTGTCGCCATTCTTTGTCTCAACAATAGCAACAATCTCCTCAACTGTATAACTTCCCTCTTTGATAGATTTGATAGTTCCCTCAATCCCCAAAGGAACCATAATCTTCTGAGTAACAACCTCAGTTTCTTTTACTGTACCGATAACATCGCCGGCAACAACTTTATCGCCAACCTTTGCACATGGAACAAAATCCCATTTTATATCTCTCTTAAGTGATGGAACCTCAACACCTCTCTTAAGGCTGTTTCCTGAAACCTTCATGATATCATCAAGAGGTCTCTGAATCCCATCGTATATACTCTGAATCAAACCAGGTCCTAATTCAACTGAAAGAGGACTTCCTGTAGACTCAACTACTCCACCTGGACCAAGTCCTGATGTCTCTTCATAAACCTGAATAGATGCCTCATCGCCGTGCATCTCGATAATCTCGCCAATAAGACGTTCTTCAGATACTCTAACAACGTCAAACATATTGGCATCTCTCATACCCTGTGCTATTACCAAAGGTCCTGCAACCTTCTTAATAACTCCTGTACTCATACTTTTCTCCTCATAATTAATTCTTATCTCTTCTTGGTATTACAGCAATATTTATTCAATAAATTATCTCTTGGCTTTCGTGATTTCGCCTTTGGCTCCAATCACTTTCGCGTCGATAATTATTTTCGCGTCGATAAAAAACAAATTTTTTATCGACTATTTATCGGCGAACAATATGTCCGCTCCGACTGCCTGCTCTACGCTCTTCTTGACATTCCTAATACCCTCGCCGGTATTTCCAAAAATACCCGGTATCAGAATGATTGCAGGCAATAACGACTCGCTGTATTTTTCTATTTCACGACTAATCATTCCGGCAAGGTTCTCTGTAATATAGACAATTCCATATTCACTGTTGGCAAGTTTTCTCAAAGTTCTTACCGCCTCTTCTGCCTCGGTCAAAGGAAATGTATCCATACCTAAAGCGCTAAATCCGTAAATACTGTCATAGTCGCCCATAACTGCTATCTTATACATACATCTTCCTTACCCTTTCCCTGATAAAGTCATCGTCTAATTCGTTTGCTTTTCCTGTCAAAATAACTCTTACAGTCTTTATTTCATTTTCTCTTGCAATAATGTATGCAATAATCGGTCCTTCCGAAAATGAGTTGTATTTCTGACTTATAATAGTGTCCATTATCCTGTTGTCACACCATCTCTCAAATGCGGAAGGTGAAGTCTTAATAGCTTCAACCAGTTCTGTCATTCCAACATTGCCAAGATAATCACATACTTTCTCAACACCGGCTTCTGCCGCTTCGATAAGCGCCTTTACATCAAGACCTTCACATCTGGTCATAGCATTTTCCATAAAGCTTTTGCTCTTTCCTGTCTTTGCACTTCTGACTGCAATTCTGATATTTGCGACAGACACTATATCAAGAGCATATTTTTTTATAAATGGTGACGATGTAATCTCTGCGATTTTTTTAACTGCCTCTAATGTCGCCTTGTCGATTATAATGTCACAAATCTGACCATCCCTGGTCTGAAGCAATGTCTCCACTGCAAGATCAGCAGCCTCTGCCATCTCCTTTGGGAGTTCATCAAAATTACGCTTTTCAACCATTGCTTTGAGTTGTTCCGGCTTAAACTGTGTATCTTCGTAGTAGACATTATCAGCCTTTTCATCTGCAATAACCTGCTTTATAGCTGCTTTGAGATTGTGGTATTCTCTTGGAATTATAAGAACATCAAAGATACTCTTATCGGAAACCAGTTCTCTCACCTCAGTCCATGACTTGCTAAGCTGCACAGACAACATCTCATCTGCACTCTCTTTGTAGTCTCCACTACCCCAGCCTTTTTCTCTGAGGAAGGCGAGACAATTCTCCTCAGTCTTAAGTGTTATAAGCTGTTCAATATCTGCATCTGACAGAAGAAAGACTTCTTTTGCACGTACACGTGCTACCGCATAGGTATAAGCTGCATCTGACATAGCCTTCCTCCTTATCCAAAGATATATTTATTTACTTTATCCTGAAGGATTTCCTTCTTGGAATTAATCAAAGCCTGAATCGTACAGTTCTCTTCGATATCACCGTAACTTAAAACCATACCATCTTCTATATCAAAGGCTTTATCTGCCACTTTGAGGTTGAGCCCCGCCTTGTCCAGTTTTTTCTGGAAATCCGAAGGAACTCTTGCAAGATCTTTGGCATTCAGTCCAATCTCGCCGGCTTCCTCATGAGCATTATTCTTTGCAATCTCAATCAGCATATCAAAATAACTGTCAACATCCTTATCTACCATCTGCTGATGAGCTTTTTCAATTATTTCTATTATTATTTTTTGTTTGAGTCTCAAAATATCCTGCTTTTTCTTAACCTGCGCACCTGATTTCATTTTCTCTAGTGCAAGGTCCGCAGCCGCTTTGTCCTGTATTTTCTTATCTTCAATAAGGGCATCGACTTCTTTTTTGTTTTCCGCCTTAAGCTTATTGCAATCTCTTTCTGCAGAACTGATAATCTCTTTAGCTTCATTTGAAGACTCAATCTCTATCTGTTTAATTATTTCTTCTAATCCGCCCATTTATCAATCTCCATTCATATAGATCTATTCAGTCATTCTGCCATACCGGCTAGATAATCATGGCTGAATAGTTGTATTCATATATTTGCTTTTTGTGTTATCAACTTATTAGAACTTGATAGTGAACACTGCAAGAATAGAAATCAAAACACCAAGGATCGCATATGTTTCAACCATGGCTGGGAATATAATTGACTTTGTAAACTGTTCAGGTCTTTTTGAAACAAGACCAATACTTGCTACAGCTGTTCTTCCCTGATGAATACCTGAAACAAGACATGTTATTGCTGCCGGAAGACAAGCTGCAAATACAATTAATCCATCTCTTGTAGTTGTAACAGGATCTCCACCTAACACACCAAATCTTGCCATTGCAAGAATTGCAACAAGGAAACCATAGATACCCTGTGTTGAAGGAAGCAACTGCAAAATCAAAACCTTGGAAAACTTACCAGGATCCTCTGTTACTACTCCTGCTGATGCCTGTCCTGCAAGACCAACACCAACTGCCGATCCAATTCCTCCTAAAATCACGCAAAGTGCCATTCCAAAAACCGCAAAAAACATTCCTAATTCGCTCATAATATATAATCCTCCTAAAAATTATTTTGTACATTTCTTTAATAATTTTTCTAAAAATTTATTTTAATATTTTTCTGAATATTCGCTTAAATCCATTTCTGAATATTCGCTCTATTATTTGTTCTATATTTGTATCTTATCTATATCTTACAATTTGATACAAACTTTATATTTCACAATGAAATCTTTCATGAAACCTCTTATGAAACCTCTTATGAAGTCTCTTTTGAAGTCTCTTTTGAAGTCTCTAATTTATCATTCAACTTCTACGTACTTATTATTTAATTTAAATGGTTTGAAACTCTCCCCACCGCCTTCATAGAACTTACCGAAATACTCTACAAACTCTAATCTGTTGGTATGCACATAGGCACCAAGAAGATTGATTGCCATATTAAGTGTATGTCCAATGATAAACACAATTATAAATACCGGTACTCCCACCAGGCTTTTAGCCGGCATAGCTCCCATAAGATTAACGACCTGTGCGATAACACCTGTTGCAAGTCCAAGAGCCAAAAGTCTCGAATATGATAATATATCACTGAGCCATCCTGAGATTCCATACAATTCGTACAATCCAAGAACAATTCTAAGTGCCCAGTTCTTCTGCCTTCTTCCCGATGTAAAAAGCAGTCCCAAGGCTCCAACAATAGTTATTGCAATAATAACCTTGAGCCCGATGTCTGAAACTGTGACTCCTGCTGAAAAGATAGTTTTAAACATATCAGATGATGCAAGCAACATCACAAGTCCAAACAATAACATAATCCAAAATCCCACATCGCAAAAGCAGTCGAGATATTTCTTTTTCTTTATAAGCATATATGCTTTAACCATTAATCCAAGAAGCATATGTGCAAGTCCTATGCATAACGAAACCAAAAGAAGTCTCATCGGCTCATCCTGTGGATTAAACCATATCGGTGGAAGCTCAACCCGCTTACCAAAGAATGACTCTGAAATAACCGGTATGGCATCTCCGAAAAAGCCTCCAAACATCAGACCCCAGAAGGTAGTCGAAATGCCACAGAACATAAACATCTTCAAGGTCTTTCGAAGTCCCTTTTCCATCTTAGGGAATGCCATTATCAATGCAAAACATGCGCCAAACATAATCAGTCCGTAGGCCGCATCCGACAACATAACACCAAAAAGGACATAATAAGAAATAGCCATCAGACCACTAGGATCCAACTCATTCTTTTTAGGCAACCCAAAAGAATCAACGACTCCCTCCACCGGTTCTGAGAACTTATTATTCTCCAGTAATACCGGTGCTTCCTCATCTTCGCCCACATCCATTGTGCTTATTGCCACCTGATATTTTGCCTCTAATTCATCAACAAAACTCTCAGCAAATTTCTCCGGAACATATCCTGTGATGAAAAATGTATGTTTTGACTGATATAAATCACCCAGTATCTTATATTTGTCTGCTCTGGCTCTGAAATAATCAGCCGAGCACCTTAGTAAATATCTCTTATCTTCGAATGATTTAATCTTGTCTGTTAACTGTGCTTTTTCTTCAGCAAATGTGACAAGTCGTGCCTGCCATTTCTCCAAACTCTTTTCCGGAACACTTCTCATAATGATAGGCGGCTTTGTAAATCCTATCGAGCGTAATGCCGCCTCAAAGATTTCTTCTTCGCCTTTCATACAGAATCCCGCAATGCAAGTCATATTCGTCTTTTGGTCACTGTAGAAAATCCGTGCATCAGATGCATCTGGGAAAGTTCCATTCTCCTCTATCTTCTGATACAACTCTTCCTGAGTTAAGTATTCCTGAATATAACCGTAAAAGTACGAAGTCCTGAGAGTTCCGGTTGTAAGTCCCGGCACATCCATATTAAGCCACGGATCTATCGCCTCTATCTGCCCATTGAGTTTGTTAATGTCCGTCTGTTTTGCCAAAAGATCCTTTTGTGTCTTGAGAATAATATCTGCAACCTTTGCAGCTTCCTCTCTCTTCTTCACTACCTCAGCAAAATCTTCCTCGCTCAGAACCGGCTTGCCCTTGAAAGAATCAAACATCCCCTTTTTCTCAGGTTCATGTTCATTAAGAATCTCAAGCGCTCTCTCAATCTCGGATGCATTTCTTTCAAAAGCTGATTGGGCTATATGGGTTTCCATCTTTGCGAAATCAACTTCATCAATGTCATCTTCAATATGACAAACCTGCATAACTCCATTTTTTTGAATCTGTTCCAGAATAGGTTTTCTCTCTTTTTTCAGTGCGCATATACAGATCTTCTTCATCTGTAATACTGCCATACAAACCCACTCCTCTCTACTAAAATAAAAATTATCAATCTGCAACTAATTACTGAATCAATTCATCAATTACAAGCTTAATTGCTCCTGACTCTTTGCTCTCTGCCAACTTAATGACATCCTGCTTTTCTTTGATTGCTTCATCTTCGACTTTTGAAGCGTATTTTGCACCTTCATCCTTTGCTTTTTCCATCATGGATTCGGCATCTTTTTGTTGTTTTGCAATGGCAGTTTCTTTGTACTTAACGCACTCTTCCTTTGCTTTATCAAACATGTATTTTGCCTTGAATCTGGCATCTTCAAGAGATTGTTCGCCTGCTGTTTCGGCTTTTTTAATCTCTTCCATAATCTCTTTTACCAAAGTCAACCTCCCTTTCTGCTAGTAATTATATTTCAGGAACACCTGCTATTCCTGTTGCTCACCACTTTAGTCGTAAATGAGTTTTTCATGCCGTTGTGCGTCTTAACAGTACTTCCGCACTGCTCCCGGCACACTGACATTTTCCATTATACCATCATTACGGCAATTTAGTATATATACAAAACGTAAAAAACGTGTCTTATTTCGCTATAAAAAGTAAATTAAGTAGTTAAGATTTTTAAGAGACTTTGAAATAACAACAGGGCAGCTGCATTAACCTTAATTTTGTTAATACAACTGCCCTATTCCTTTTTATATATTAGTAGTTCATTTCTGCATATTCAGGATTTACCACTTTCAAAATATCGTTGTACAGATAGTTGTGGTCTGATACTCCGGCCATCAGGCAACCGTCATATAAATACGATGCCACACTGTAAACATCAAAGCTTTCAACATCGCTGTATGTGACTGTTCCGTCTTCTGAAACTGCGTAAGCTCTGACTACAAGCGGTGCCTTGAAGAAATCCTTATTCTTTATAAGCTTCATTGTCATGGCATACATCTGACAGCCATCCTCCTGAACGTTTCCGATTTTTCCTTTTTGTGTTGCCGCAAAGTGATATACATAATCACTCTCACTGTCAATGGCCATATCTTCATCCGAACAATAATCTCCAAGACCGTAAATCATTCCGCGCTCTGTAATGTTCTCACTCTCTGTTGTGGAATATACAACTCTGAAGCCTTCATTCTTTGCACTAATCTGAATTCCTTTAACGGAAACCTTAGGCTCTTCACCTTTAAATACGTATGGAATCTCATTGTCCATGCCGTTACTGCACTCTGTTCCTGCATACTGATATGCATCAGTCTGTGTAAGATCAATGCACATTACAGGTCTCAGATTATAATATTTATTCGCCGTCATATTCGATACAGCAGGGTTACTGTTACTCATCAAAAATCCAGGTGTTCTAGTCATAATATATTCTGAATCACCAAGTTTTGAATAGTCTGTCTGTTCCATTGTAAAAGGTCTATAAGTAAAAAAATTTCCATACATATTTCCGAATCCGGCATATAATCCCAAACTTGATGATATTTCTTCATTTGACATCAAATACAGATTATCCATTGTATTTCTCTCATTATCTTCTTCATCAACAACCCGGCTTGTCATAATAGCAGCTTTTTCTGTATCATTGAATGCTATATCATAAAAAATATCATTCAAGAGTTCCCTCACGCTACTATTCTCCCACGGACCATTATCACCCCTATCGACATTAAACTTATGACTCTCAATATTCTTATCGGAAATTACCAGAGCATTCTTTCCGTCACTGTTAATAATTCTCCATTTTACAGGTTCATATTTGAAGTATTTGTATACTGCGTCGCCGTCTGCTTCCCACAGAGTTCTGTGATACTTATTGCTCCCAACAACAATATCATCGTCGCTCCATCTGTCTGAATTCTCCAATCCGTCCAACACAGCTTTTGTTGTTTCGTCAGCTTCTGTCTGCATATAGCTGCCCATCCAAATACAATTCCAATTCATCACAGCAGTTGTATCCCAAATAGTGCTTAGACGCTCTCCTGTAGTGTTGTATAATTCAAATTCTGCTCCAAGATAATTTGTATCTTTTCCATCGTAGGCTATAGGTTCTATTTCATTTGTACTCCCAATATCCACTGTGGCAACGTTAGATTTTGCAATCTTCATAGCAGGATATATTCCCCTGTAATCTCCTCCACTATAAACGTTCCATTCCGTTTCTCCCCATATAAGTGGTACATTTAGAGAAGAAATTGTCCTTGTAATGAAATAATCAGATTTCAATACAGTTCCTCTGGCCTTAGAGTATGTACTGCTGGTTTTCGAATAATTTTCTCTTCCTAATTTATTCTGCAATTCACTGAGAGACAGCAGATATATCTTGTCCTCTGTATCATTGGTATCTTTCACATCATTGAAATATGCACTGCTTCCCAACTGAGTGTTGTCGTCATTCTTTAGCGTTGATGTTGATATTGCAGCCTTCTCAGAATCACTGAAAGTAAGATCCATAAAATTGCAATGCGTAAAATCTCCGTTCAACTTATAGCTTTCACTTCCATAACCGTTAAGCCAACTTCTGATGTAACTTTTCTCCCAACCGGCGTCATCAAAATAATATTTGCGTCCGAAAAAGCCTTCATTTTCAATAATCTTTTCTGAAATGAGATAGTATGATTCTTCATCCGAATCGTAGATTTTCCACTGCACCGGTTCATACTTAAAGTAATGATACTGCTCCTCGTCCCATGTGTATACGTCTGTCTCTGCGTTCTTTGCAGCAATCCCGTAACAGCATTTGTCCTTGCTGACGCGTCTGTACTTTTGTCCGTCGATGACCGTGTCGCCATGAATATCCCAATCCTTAGTTTCCTTGAGTTCATTGTACAGGGAAGGGGCTACGATTAAATCTCCATCTGCAAGATTATCTGCACTGATTGCCGTGTATTCATTCTCACTTGGAACAACTTCCGCCTGAGGATAATTTCCGAACCAGACTTTGCTGTCACTCCTGTACAAAACAGGTTTTTCCGATTCTGCTTCTCCCCCTTTTACACTAGTTCCCTTTACACTAGTTCCCTTTACATTATCTGCTTTTACACTGCCTGCCTTTACAACGCCTCCTGCCTGAGGCACCATACCTACAGTCATGACCCCTGCCAAAACCGCAGAAAAAGCCCTTCTGCAAACATGCATGTTTGTTCTTTTCTTCATTTTTTCTCCTCCTACATTTACGTAACAATAACGATTAATCCTATAATGACAAACAGGTTACAATAATCCTGTTATTTCACATTGATAACAAGTATTATATCATCTTTGGTTAGTCAAAAAAATATTTAAAATATACAAAAAAAGCATCCTATTTCGCAACATGGGGCGAATTAAGATGCTTTTATCTCAATCTGATTGCCGGAATATCGATAGCATTCTTGAATACTACTCGCTGATTTGGGTTCCGTCTTTCTTAAGTCCTGTTCCATATTTGAACAGTACTACACTATCATCCGTCAATTTGTCTGAAATGTCAAATGATGTTACAGGCCATGTCACAGGTGTCTTTCCTGAAAACTCTTTGTCTCCAAACAGTACATCTGCAATTCCTGCACATTCGCTGCCCGGAAGCCATGCACTCATAAGTGCGTCGATGTTGTCGATGTTGTCCTTTAATGTGAGTGGTCTTCCTGTCACAAGGATAACTACGATAGGTATGCTGTCGCCAAATTTTTCTTTTGCTTCAGTAATCATAGTTGTTCCTTCATCATCAAGGAATAAACCGAATCCTGTAGAGTCTCCCTGAGTCTCAGAATATGGATCCTCTCCGGCGACAATAACTACTGCCTGTGTTCCGTCTGAAATCTGATCCGCTGAATCCACATATTCAAACTCTTTATCCTTTGCAACTTCCTTGAAGCCTTCAAGAATAGTTGTTCCGATTGTTGTCTTTCCTTTATTTCCTGTCCAGCTGATAGTCCATCCGCCGCACTGTGTTCCGATATCATCTGCTGCCTCACCCATGACTGCAATCTTATTTGCAGCAGCAAGATCCTGAATTGCTGTATTTCCATCACTCATCTTTTCGTTCTTTAAAAGTGTCAGGGATTTGCTTACTGCCTCTCTTGCAACAGCTCTGTGCTCATCACTTCCGATCTGCTTCATCTGATCCTGTTCTTTCTTTGAATTAATCTCTTCCTCAAAGAGGCCTGAATCAAACTTTACAGTGAGAATTCTTGAAACGGCATCATCAATTCTCTCCTCTGAAACTGAACCGTCCCTTACGAGATTCAAAAGTGTGTGATAGCAGTTCTGCCAGTCAAGGGGCTCCATAAGCATGTCAACACCTGCATTGACGCAGTCTCTGAGCTGGAACTTGTAATCAGATCCCTTACAGTGCTCAACTCCGTCGTAATCTGAGATAACGATACCTTTGAATCCAAGTTCACCTTTGAGATAATCAGTAATCAGCTCCTTGTTTTCGTGACAGTTCACTCCGTTGATAGAGTTATATGAAACCATAAGAGTCTTTGCTCCCGCTTCAATTGCAGAAACATATGGTTTGATAATGTCATTCTTAAGCTTGTCATCCCATTCTTTTTCGTCCATTTCCACATTACCCTGGTTGTATCCGTTTTTAACCTGACCTTCACCAACAAAATGCTTGATAGAACATAAGAGATGATCCTGTGACATGAAATCGTCTGAATCTTTTCTTCCCTGAAGACCATTTACATACGCAGTTCCGAGTCTTGTTACAAGGTCTGTGTTCTCTCCGAAACACTCATAGAATCTGCCCCAGTGCTCGTCGTAGGCAACACCCAGTACCGGTGAAAATGCATAATTAGAACCTATGGCTCTTGTCTCTGAAGCAGTAATATTGCCGATTCGCTCAACAAGGTCTTCATCATCTGTAGCACCAAGCCCTATCTGGTGCGGAAAAATAGTAGTTCCGTACACATTACTGTTACCGTGCACAGAGTCAACACCGTAGAGAATCGGAATTCCAAACTTACTCTCGCTTGCTGCTTCCTTATATTTGTTAATCTCATCGTTCCAATCCTCTGCTTCATTTCCTGTAACCGGTGCAGAACCGCCACCGCTGAGCATCGCTCCAAGACCGTACTGACTAACCATGTTATATGCGGCACCACCGCCTTCAACATTTCGCTCCGCCATAATCATCTGGGCTACCTTGTCCTTGATATCCATCTTGGACATAAGATCCTTTACTCTGTCCGCTGTTGAAGCCTTCGCATCTCTGAAAATCGCATTTTTGTAAGGATCCTTTGTTTCCTTTTTGTCCTCGCCCTTCTTCTCACACCCTGCCAGCATAGAAGCTGAAAGAACAAAGATCATACTAACAGATGCTGCTCTTTTCATTCTTAACAAATCAACTTTTCTCATAATAATCTCCCTTTTAAGTATTGAAATACCAGTTCTTTGCTTATGTAATATTCACTTGTATATTCCGTGACTTATCTACATTTATCTTAATTGTATAAATCGAAATGTTTTTATACAAGCAAAAAAAATGCAAAAAGACATGAGGATGAATGCTTACACTCAACTCCTCAT
>JAILRH010000041.1 GCA_024698345.1 Lachnospiraceae bacterium
TTAAGGGCGGCAAGTTTTTAGAGGCGGTAGCAGATGCGGATACCATCGTATTTGATAAGACCGGAACGCTGACGGAGGCGATGCCGACCGTGGTACGAACCGTGTCCTTCTGTGAGGAGGAAGAAGATGAGCTGCTGCGCCAGGCAGCCTGCCTCGAGGAGCATTTTCCTCATTCTGTAGCGAAAGCCGTTGTGGATGCTGCGGCAGAGAAGGGACTTACGCACAAGGAACTGCACGCGAAGGTGGAGTACATCGTGGCGCATGGGATCGCATCGAAGCTCGATGAAAAACGTGTCGTGATCGGCAGTTATCATTTCGTATTTGAAGATGAAGGCATGGTGATCGATGAGGATAAGCAGGAGCTGTTCGATCAATTACCGAATGAATACTCCCATCTCTATTTTGCAAAGGAGGGCAGGCTGTGCGCCTGCATTTTGATCGAGGATCCTCTGAAAAAGGATGCGAAGGAGGTGGTCTCTGCGCTGAAGGAGGAAGGCTTCAAGCATGTCGTCATGATGACCGGCGACAGCAGGCATACAGCCTCGAGGATTGCCGGGGTCGCTGGAATCGACGAATACCATGCGGAGGTGCTGCCGGAGGAGAAGGCGTCCTATGTGGAGAAGGTCAGGGCGGAAGGACGCCGCGTGATCATGGTTGGTGACGGTATCAACGATTCGCCGGCATTGTCGGCGGCCGATGCCGGTATCGCGATCAGTGAGGGCGCCGAAATAGCCAGACAGATCGCGGATATTACGATCGGTTCCTCCGATTTGTCAAGCATTGTGACGCTACGCAGGATCAGTTCACTTCTGATGAAGCGCATCAGCTTTAATTACCGGACAATCGCCGGATTTAATACGGCATTGATCGCGCTCGGCATTGCCGGGGTGCTGCCGCCGGCAACCTCCGCCATGCTTCACAACGGTTCGACAGTTGCACTCGGTCTGTACAGCATGACGCCATTGCTTAAGACCTTACAGCCAGATGGAATGGTTTAAGGTGCGGATTATAGGTGACAGGCACCATATGTGTCATCATCAGGCAGTAAAAGATATCGCTCCGAAATTGAAAGCAATGGCTATTTCGGAAGATGGTTTAATTGAGGCATTATATTCGCCGGACTATCAATTTCTTTGGGCTGTTCAATGGCATCCTGAATTTTCATTTCAAAGTGATAATAATAGTATGAATATTTTTAATGCTTTTATAGATGCGATGAAATATAATAATTTATAAAATGAAGTTTTAGTGGATCGAGCTACGAAGTTTGCTAGAAAGTATTTTCCAACTGAGGATGAGGTAAAAAAGGAAATGAATCCTGATAGCATGAGTCGTATGGCTTTTATTAAAATTGATATTGAGTATATGTCTGGTAAATCAGTACATGAGAAATAGTGCGATTTAGGTTGCACTATTTTTTAACTTGCAATACCACATGATATGTGGTAATTTAGACTTAAGAAGAAACCACATGACATGTGGAAAGGAGGAAGGCTATGGACTATATTATAACAGGAAAAAATGGGGAAGAGATTATTGTGGAAAAAGTAGAGGATCAAAAAGAAATAGGTAGCCAGAGGCTGAAAGCTGCAAGAAAGAAAACTGGAATGACGCAAAAGGAGTTTGCTAAGTATTTTGATTTTTCAGTTAGAGCGCTTGAGGAATGGGAACGAGGTGCAACAAGAATCCCAGCATATTTACTTAAATTAATTGAGTACAAGATTGATAAGGAAGGTTTTGGAAAAGAAAATTAATGCAACATAAAGTATGTAGCTTCGGGACATCGTGTCCCAAAGTGCGATAACATCACTCTCACGGTAAAAATTCATAAAATAACATACAGTGAGTGTAGAGACAATGCATAATTCCTGTGATACAGTATTAGTGTCACAAGAGTTCAGAACCACAACTTGAGTGAAAGGAAATAGTTATGAGAGTAACTGAGAGTACGAAATTATCTACATTAAGAAAATTAAATATTAAAGCCACAATATTTATTATTGCAATTATCGTAGGTTTAACTTCTGTTTCAGCACAGACTATTAAAGCTGATTCATTAGCCAAAACAAAAATAACCGTAAAAAAGCAAAAATCAAAATTATGGGGTCGCAAATATGTGACTGGGTTTAAGATCAGCTGGAAGAAAGTTAAGGGTGCTAAAGGATATAAAGTTTATGCTTATGGTGTTGCATCAAAGAAATGGCGATGCATTAAAACAACTAAGAAAACAAGTTATACGCTCACAAGATTGGTATCTAAGTCAAAAGCAAAGATTAAGGTCAGAGCTTACAAGAATAATCCGGATGGGAGTACTACATACGGAAGGTTTTCAAAGTCAGTTAATTGTAAAGCCAAGGATGATGTTTATAAGGCTTCCAAGAATGGTAAACTAAAAAAATCTTTCCATGATAGATATGCAGCTGAGCAGGCATTTGTACTTCAAAATAAGATGCGAAGAGATGCTGGGGTATCGAATATCATTTGGTCGGAAAGACTTTACGAATTATGTGAGATAAGAGCCAAGCAGGTTAGCAAAGATTTTAGCCATGACAAGTTTAGAAGTGCAAGTGAAAATTATCTAAAGCAGTTTGGCATAAATGATAGATATGTATATCATCGAGAAGAGGATGGAAATTACGGATTGTCTATCATAGGTACAGAAAACATAGCTGATGGTCAGATGAATTTTAAATCGGCGATGCAATCATGGAAAAATAGTAAACCACATTATGGAAATCTTAAAAACAAGGATCATGTTTCGGGAGCAATCGCATGTTACATGTCAAAGGACACTGGGATATGCTGGGTGGCAATATTTAGTGATGTAGATGTAGATAAAACTGTAGATGAATTAAAAGCAAAGTAATTAAAATTGAATATTCAATAATGTAAAAGAGAATGTCTAAAACAAGGGCATTCTCTATTTTTTTGCAAAAAAACACAAATTTAGGAGGAAATAAGGAAATGAAAAGATTAAAAAAGATTGTTTCAGTCGTTTTGATGATGGCTATTACATTATCAATTCTTCCAGTGAATAGTGTCACGGTTAAGGCGGAAACAGATAAAGCAACATTATCAAATTTAGGGAACTTAGGAAAAGTTGAGATTGGAAGCAAATCAGAAAGTGGTACATGGTATCAAACGCAGGTAGGCGGCAAACCAGCATTTTGTTTGGATTTAGGAAAAGCCTGTCATTCGGGTTGGACATATGTATCAACAGAAAAAAATATTAGCAGTGATAGTAGTAATAAATCTGATGCTTTGAAGGCCAAGATTGGATATTGGTATTCAGTTACCAAGAAGAGAAATACTAAGGCTTGGGTTTATGCACAGTGCCTAATCTGGGCAGTTGAGGAAGGTGTTACAAGCAAAAGCGGACTTAAAAACATCATTAAACAGGTAAAAGATAACACAGGTTATTACTCTGGTGACAGCATTTATTCAGACATCTTCGATATAGGAGGAACTGTTACTTGCAAAATTACTGTATGGAAGTATAAGAGCGATACAGACGAGGGAGATATTCAGAAACTGATGCGAATTGAAGGTGAAAAAATAGAATTTGATTGTCTACCTTACAACAATGATGTTGCATATCGTCAACGTATCACACTTAGAAAAGTCGATGAAGATGGAGAGGCATTATCTAAAGTAAACTTTCGCTTCACTGCAAAGAACAATAAGGAATTGTATTCTTATAAGTTTAATGGCTGGGGTGATGCAGAGTCAGGAGATGCAGATGATGATGCAACAAAGTTTACTGAGGATGTTTTAACTGATTCTAACGGAAAGATTACTTTCAGATTCACTTATAAGTTGCAATCTAAAGACTATTATTATGTACCAGACTCAGATTTGGAACAAATGAGTTCTGACGATAAAAAGAAAATGAAAGAAGATTTAGATGATCAGGGATATAAGTATGCTTCTGACCTTTCTAAAGAAGGAGCAAAGAAGTTGGCACAGAGTGACTTAGACAGTCAGTTTGATGACATCGAAAACACTTACATTATCGAAGAGTTAGATTCAGGGAATGGCAATATTCTTAAAAACTTCACAGTAGAGCAGGGAGCCAACAAAGTTTCAAGCAATGGTGATAGCAAAATCACAATAAAACTTACAGCTAAAGATAGTTGGACAAAGGTTGATGGTGAATGGCCTGAGACAGCAGATGAAACTTACAGTGAATTTAAACTTGCTTACAAACCTATTCTTAAGGATAAGTACAAAAAGGTGATGTTCAACACAGTAAAGGTTGATAAGGAAACAGGAAGAGTCACTCAAGGTGATGCGACTTTTAAGGGAGCAGTTTACGGAGTTTATTCAGACAGTAGCTGCACCAAGTTACTTGATAAGTACACCACTAATGAAAAAGGTGAGTTCAGCACTAAGTCTTATAGATGTGGATCAAAGCTTTATATGAAAGAAATCACTCCGCCGGAAGGATATTTGAAGAATGAAAAAGTCTATGAAATCACAAAGGATGGAGAACAATTTTCTGCTGAGTACAACAGTGCTGATCAGCGAGTAGATGAAGACGTTGTTAAAGGTGATATTTCAATTATCAAAGGAATGACTAATGGTGAAGCAGGAATAATCAAACCAGAAAGTAAGGCAGAGTTTCAGGTTTACCTTGCAAGCTCAGGTAGTTTTGAAAATGCAAAGGAAACTGAAAGAGACATCCTTGTTACAGATGAAGATGGGTATGCCAAGACAAAGCAATTACCATACGGAACTTACATTGTTCATCAGACTAAAGGAATGGATGAAACAGAGTTTAGTCCTGACTTCTATGTGGATGTAAAAGAGAATGGCAAAACTTATAAGTACTACTTAAATAATCCTAGCTTTATGGCTTATTTAAAAATCGTAAAGAAGGATGCACAGACTAAGAAGACAGTACTTAAAGCTGGAACAACTTATCAGATTTATCAGTTGAATGATGATGGAACAGAAACACTTGTAAAACAGTCTTACAGCAATGGTAACAAGATTATCACTGTAGGTAGATTTGTCAGTGACGAGTCAGGTGAAATCATTACTTATGAGAAGTTAAAGGCTGGATTATACAGAGTTTATGAGGTTGAAGGACCAAATGGTTTCAGAAATGAAAATAAGTTTATCGACATCAAGATTACTAATAAATCTTATAAAGAAATGACTGATGAGAACGGCAGAAAATATCTCTATGCAGAGTATGAATACTTCAACAATGAGACTTATGGAAAGTTCAAATTGGAGAAAACCGGACCGGTAGTTAGCGGTTTTGCAGCTACAGATAATTCTTTGGTTAAAGCATTTACTTATGACAATGTGTTTGTTCCTGATGCAGAATTTGAACTCGTAGCAAAGGAAGATATTACAACACAGGATGCTCAGGGAGATGTTTGGTTTAAAGCTGGAGATAAGGTGGCAACAATCACTACAGGAAAAGGAGCCGAATTTACATCTGATTGCGAAGGAATTTGCTCTTATGAGATGGCTGGAGATTTGATTGAGATTAATGTGCCACTTGGTAAGTACGAAATCAGAGAAGTGAAAACTGTAAGAGGAAGAGTTCTTCCAGAACAAGCAATTTGGGATCTCGAATTTGTTTGGAACAGTCAGCTTGATGAATATGTTTATGACACATCAGGCAATACAGAAGAAGGAGTCTTGAAGGTAACTAATGACCTTCCAAAGACAGAAATCTCTATTACTAAACAGGATGACAAAACAGAGGAAGCAATTCCTGATACTGTTTTTGGATTCTACTCTAAAGACAATATCTATGACAAGGATGGAAACATCATTGTTAAAGCTAATGAAAAGATTGCAACAGTAACTACAGATAAGGATGGAAAGGCGGTTATCCCATTTAGTGTTCCGGTAGCTGATGATGAAGTGGCTAACGAGGAAAGCTTGGAGGCTGAAAGTTCTACAGAAGAAGCGACAACAGAAGTTGAATCAATTGATGCAGAAAGTGCAGAAACTGAAAGCGAAACTGTAGAAGATGAATCAGAAGTCTACAACACTGGTAACTACTACTTCTTAGAAGAATCTATTTCAGATAGTTACTACTTAACTAAGGAGCCTATCTCAGTTCATGTATCCTATAAGGATCAAAATACTAGAGTAATCAAGGCCGAGGCAGTAGTTAAGGATACTCAGACAGAGGTTGAAATCGATAAGAGAATGATTGCTTCATCTTTGGAAATTGCAGGATGTAAGTTGAAGATTACTGATAGCAAAGACAGAGAAATTGTCTCTTGGATTAGTGGAGATAACGAGTCGGTTAAGGTTGCAGAAAACTTAGCAGAACTTGGTTATAGCAATCTTAAAACAGAAATGACTAAGGAAGGAAATCTTATTGTAAGAGGATTACTTCATGATCAGGAATACACACTTACAGAAACTAAGCCAGCCGATGGTTTTGTAACTGCTAAAGATATCACTTTTAAACTTATGGAATACGCTACAGAGGGAACTTCTCTAACTAGAGTTTTCATTAAGAATGGCGATGAGTTTAAGGCTGATAAAGAAAACAAGGTAGTGATGTATGACGATACTACAAAGATTAAGGTTTCTAAAACAGATATCACTGGAGAAAAAGAGATTCCTGGATGTGAACTTGAGATTAAGGATAAAGCTACAGGAAAGGTAGTTGATAAGTGGACTTCTAAGAAGCAGGCTCACATGGTTGAAGCAAAGTTTGTGGTAGGAAGAACTTACATACTTACTGAGAAGAGACCGGCTAAGGGTTATAAGAAGGCTACAAACATTGAATTTAAGGTAAAGGATACAGGAAAAGTTCAGACAGTGCATATGGTGGACGAAGAGATTCCTAAGGTACCTGACACACCTCAGACAGGTTCGATGTATCCGGCACGAATCGGTGTATGCCTTGGAGGTTTAGTGGTACTTACACTAATCAATGTTGCAATTTTCTTAAACGACTTTAACAAAAAGAAAAAGGATAAAAAGGAAGATGAAGAAGACTAAAGTAGTAGCTTTCCTAATCGTGTTTGCGGGATTAATGCTCATCCCACTGAATGACAGTGGGGTGGCACCCATAAACAGAGTAACGCCAAGAGAGGATCAGGAGAGCATTAGAAAACAGAGATTAGAAGTAATCAAGAATAAAAACAGTGATGTGATAGGGCATTTATGGATCCCAGACACATCAGTAGATTATCCGGTTATGCAGACCAAAGATAATCCAGACTTTTATCTTAATCATGATGTGAATAAGAAATATGACTTTAAAGGTACACCGTACCTTTCAGCGTATTGTGATTTGGAAAAGTCAGATAACTTGATTATCTACGGTCACAACATAAACGGTGGAAGAATGTTTGGAGAACTTTTGAAATACAAAGAGAAGTCATTTTATGAAGAACATAAGTATTTGTATTTTGAAACCAAGCAGAAACAACAATATGAAATCTTTGCTGTCATCAGTGTAGATGTAAATGCATTTACATATTGGAAATTTGTCATGGCGATTGATGAAGCAGATTTTAATAAATTTGTATCAGATGTAAAGGCTAGAAGTCTTTACGAAACAGAGATTACGCCAGAGTATGGCGAGCAACTATTAACACTTTCTACCTGCGATAACGGTAGAGGAAAAGATTACAGATTTGTAGTCTTTGCAAAACCAATAAATGAATTTTAGGAGGAAAAAATAATGAACATGAATTACGAAGAATTTAAAGAAAGAGTACAGGAAGAATTAAAGGATTATTTAGGAAATGGTTATGAGAACGTGGAGGTGATTTTCAGAGATGCGTTAAAAGTTAATCAGACTTTAGAGCAGCTTAGCATTATGGGAATTCCGGGGCATGAGAATGCTTCACCATCAATTCCGGTAAAAGCTGTGTATGAAGACTATCTGGAAAAGGATAGTTTTGAGGAAGCAATGGAACACTTGGCTGACACAGTAAAGGAGGCTGTTAGAAGAATGCCACACACACCTATTAAGGATGGTCATCTTGATATGAGGGATGTGGAAAATCATATCTTTTTCACTCTGGTAAATACAGAACAGAATCAGGATCTTCTTAAAAATGTACCGCATAGGGAGTTTGAAGATTTATCTGTTGTGTATCGCTGGAATGTAGGTGGGGATGGCGAAGGTCTTTATACCAATATCGTCAATAATGACTTTGCTAAGCAGATTGGTAAAAGCGAAGCAGAATTGTTTGAACTTGCTAAGGCGAACACAAAGGAGATGTTCCCTGTAACTGTTCAGAACATGAATGAAGTTATTGCCGATATGATTTTTGATGGCTCTCCAATTGATAGTGATATGAAAAAAGAGTTTGAAGCGACTGTGGCAGAAGTTCCAGATGAGAGAGCTATGTATGTTATTTCAAACAAAGCAAAAATCTTTGGTGCCGCATCACTTCTTTATGAAGAGAAGTTGTTTGAATTAGCCAATAAGGTGAACTCAAACCTTTATATTTTACCTTCATCAGTGCATGAATGCATTGCGATTAGTGATAAGTGTGGTCCGGCTGAGGAATTAGCTGAGATGGTTTATGAAATCAACTCCGAGCAGGTTGAGATTTCAGAGAGATTATCTAACCAGGTTTATCACTATGACAGGGATGAGAGAAAGTTATCTCTTTGTACTGATACACCTTATAAGAGCATTGGTGATGACGACAGAGACATGGATATTGACAGAGGAGGTAGATAGTATGCAGAGAAGAAATGAATTTGAAGAATTAATTGAACACATTAGATATCAGGTTGAAGAAGCGAGAGTTAATCAGTATATCCAGAAAGCTGTAAGCGATATGGGTGAACAGAATGATTTGAAAGAAATCATCAGAATGATTGCTGATGCATCACAGGGAGAAGACTTCGTAATCAGAATTACCATTGACATCAATGGATAATCTCAACGAAGTAAGAATTCGTCTGGTAAAGGGATCGCCACTGTGGTCTACCACACCGATGCAAACACCAAGGGCTGCAGTTAGCGTTCTTGGAGACTATATCAGAGAGCTTGATAGAGAAGCTCTCTGTGTAGTCAATCTTGATAGTAAGTTAAGGCCGATCAATTTCAGTATTGTCAGTGTTGGGACAGTTAATCAGAGTATAGCCAATCCGGGGGACATTATGAAATCGGCCATCTTATCAAATGCATCATTTATAACAATGCTGCATAATCATCCTTCATCAGATCTTAGTCCTTCTAAGCAGGATATTGAGATAACTGAAAGGATGATTGAAGTAGGAAATCTGCTAAGCATTAATCTGATAGACCACATCATAGTGGGCCCTGAGAAAGATGAGTTTTACAGCTTAAGAGAAAAGAACGAAGTCAACTTTCATGCATACACTCGTTTCGATGGGAATATTGAAAACCTGAATTTTAAAACAGAACAAGGCTTACTAGTAGCCGAAGAAGAGGTAGGTAGAAGTAGGTAGTATGAGCCGGGGGTATTAGGGGAGCTCCCTTAACAAGAAAGTGTTTGTATATACAAACGCGTATCTTGCAGTAGAACCGACACCTATATTTTAAGACTAGAAAAGAGGTGATTTAGTGGGAGATGAAGCACGAAATAAGTCGAAATTAATTCGCTTTACACAGTATGAAATTGAGCAGATTGAAAGAGAAGCAAAAAAGAATGGCAAGACGTTTAGTGAGTATGCAAGAGAAATGATGCTTAAGAAAATAAGTGTTAATTCCGGTAACAAACAATTACTATCGAATCTCATCACTGAAATTAATTATATAGGTCACAACATTAATCAGATTGTAAGAAATTACAATAGTGGCATTTATAAAAAAAGTGATAAGGATAGGCTTTCGGAGCAGATGAGAATTATTTACAAAAAACTAGATGAGGTGGTTGCTCGTTATGGCGATTAGCAGAATTCTTAACATTAAAAGTCATTCTCATTCAAAAAGTTTACATCTTAGAAGAAGTATTGAATACATCTTAAAAGATGAGAAAACAAATGACGGTTTATATACCGGTGCTGTTAATTGCAGAAAGGATCAAGCCTTAAAAGATATGTTGTCTACAAAATCTTTTTTCGGAAAAACCGATAAAAGACAGGGGTATCATTTAATCATTTCTTTTAAAGAAGGTGAGTGTGATGCTGATACTGCTTTTAAGGTAGTACAGGAATTCGTAGATACATATTTAAAAGATAATTATGAGGCTGTTTATTCCGTTCATACAGATACAGATCACATGCATGGGCACATCAT
Organism: Lachnospiraceae bacterium; assembly: GCA_024698345.1. GTDB lineage: Bacteria > Bacillota > Clostridia > Lachnospirales > Lachnospiraceae > SIG293. Next base: position 10,211 of record JAILRH010000041.1, read on the forward strand.
TTGGAACAGTGTCAGATTTACTGATGGATATAAATATCGTTACGAAAAAGGAGACTGGGAGCGAAGTATTCAACCATTAGTAAATAGGATTTGTGAGAAGTATGGATTATCAACAATAGATCCAGCTGAGAAGTCTGTAGATGAAAAAGAATGGGATGTGAAAAAGAACGGTGTATTCGTCTGGAATGAGCAAATCAAAAAAGACATTGATTCCTGCATCTTGCGAAGTGCTGATTTTCAGATGTTTAAGCAATGCTTAAAGGAACTTGGATACGAAATCAAGTATGGCAAATACATGGCAATTAAACCAAAAGGAATGCAGCGTTTCAGAAGACTAAAGAGCTTAGGCGAAGGTTACTCGGAAGATGAAATCAAAAACAGAATAGAAAAGGAATCTATCAATTCTTATAAAGGGAGAATTTATAAGAATTATTCTCCAAAGATAAGAAGTTATAGAGGCAAAGTGAAGCGTAAGAAACTTACAGGACTGAAAAAGGAATATTTCAGGATGCTTTACAGGCTTGGAAAGATTAGAAAGAGATCTTACTCACAGGTTTGGAAGTACAAGGAAGACTTGCGTAAGTTTGAACGATTAAAGAAACAATACCTTTTCTTATCTACTTATGAGATTGAAAGCGTAGATCAGATAGACAGAGTACAAGAGCAGATAAAAGTGAAAAGGAAGACTTTAAATCTGGCAAAAAAGGTGATTGAAAAAGAGATGGCAGAAAAGGCAGATATCATACATGCGGTGGAAGTTGTCAAGGAAGAGAGCAAGGCTTCTCTAATGTACAAGTTAGGAGATGAATTCTTCAAAGAATCTGACAACAAAGTAAAGGAAGCAAAAGAGGTCTTGAAGAATAATGAAATAACTTTTGATGAAGCCAAGTCTTTGAAAGAACATTATGAATTGTTGTTGAAGGAAAATGCCAAAAATGTCAAAAAACTTCAATCAGATATCTACGTAGGAAATCAGATTAAGAAAGATATAGAAAAGAGAATTAAAGAGCGTGAGATCGAAGCTCTAAACAAAGAAAAAGAAAGGACTGATCATAGTGAAGATAAAAAGAAAATTAGAAAAAGGTAGGAGGTGGTCATATGCCTAGTGATTTTATACTTGCTTACCAGCAGGTTAAAGAAAAACGTAAAGCTGAACAGATGCAGGTTGAAAAGACAGAAAATCGAGAGCATCCAGCAGGGGTGTTTAAAAGAATCTTCTTTTCTAGAAAGTACAACATCAGTTTAGTGGACAGACTTACAAAGAAAGAATTACAGGTAGATCAGATGAAGCAGATTAGACGTGCTATCAGAGTTGGACTGCCTGATAAACAGATTAATTCATTGGTCAATTGCAATAAGGATGCAGACTCAATGTCGACCATTATTGATATTGCAGTGACATTAATGGAGAAGAACAAGGAGGCAAAAGAATGAGTGAAATAACAGAATCAATTCAGATATTGAGGTTTGGGTTTGATGGTATGAGATTTGGAATGGATGTTACCGGAGCAACGGTGAAACAGATTAAAAATCTGACAATCTTTATCGTGGGGCTCTTGCACAGAGAAAAACTCCAGGGAAAGACATCCCTTAGAAAGATGCTTAAGAAAGATGGAAGTTTGCAGGTGTTAAAGATTAAGGAAGAAGACCTTAAGAAGTTAAAGAAGTTGCTTAAGAAGTATGGAGTCTTGTATACGGTGTTACCTGACATCAATAAGGGTGATGGAATGTGCGAGATTTTATTCCACACAGAAGCCACACCTAGAATCAATGAGATTGCAGAAAAGTTAGGTTCAGCTAAGGTAGAAAGCTTGGTTGATTATGCGAAGAACGGTACGGATGGCAACTATGAAAAAATCATTGAGGAATTTAAGAAGGACAATCTTATCCCCAAAGAATCCCTCGAAGTCGACAGAACAGAAATGAAGAACATTTCAAGAAAGATTAACAAAGCAGCAATGGAGAAGGATCCAAATAAGGTATGCCTTGTTATCAATAAGTCGATTATTGTCGAAACAAGAGGGGAAGAGACAAGAGTTGTTATTCCACGTACTAAGGGTGAGAAATACTTAAAGTTTAAGAATGACGAACTGATTCTCTCCAAATCGGGAAATAGTTATTTCTTATTCTTGGATTCTAAGAAAGAATATCCAATCGAAGATATCTCCGGAAAGACTTTAAATAAGATGCCCGGAGCAGAGATTAAGAGAAACTACTTCTTAGAAAATGAGCCTGCAAGAATTCAGGCAAGAAAGAAGAGAGAAAAAGAGAAATTCTTAAATAATAAGAAAAACAAAAAAGAGTTCGAGGGAAACAAGAATAGCGAGAAGAAATTCTCTGATTCTAAGAAAAAGCAAAGTGCAAAAAATACACATTCCAAATCGTATAAACCTAAATCTTCTAGCAGAAGTAGGTGATGTATGTGAAGAAAAAGAAAAGTTTATTAGCACCATTTCTTATTATTGGAGAAATCTTATGTGCTTACTTTGGGTATGTAGCCAATGGAGTCTGGAAGAGGGGAATGGATGTCATGACCTTTATGGAAAAGTTTGATAATGCCCTTCTTCCACCTAGCTTAAAGCTTTTTAATAAAACAACTCTAAAGGCGATGCTTGTATCAACCATTATTTATGGAATTGCAGTTTTGATGTATCTAACCAGCAGAAGAAATCTGATGCATGGCAAAGAATATGGTACAGCCAGGTTTGCAGAAGTTGCAGCACTTAATAAGAAGTTAGCAGATCCTGATGAGAGTAAGAACAGAATACTTAGTAACAATGTGAGAGTGAGCCTTGATACAACAAAAACTCATATCAACAACAATGTGCTAATCATTGGTGGATCCGGAGCAGGTAAAACATTTTATATGGTTAAGCCTAATATCATGCAGATGATGGAAGGCGGTTCGTTTATCGCACTTGATCCTAAAGGAGAGATAGCAAGAGCAACAGGAAAGATGCTTAAGGAGAACGGTTATAACGTAAAGGTTTTAAATCTTATCGATATGAAAAGTTCTGATTGCTATAACCCTTTTAAATACATCAGGGAGGAGAACGATGTTATTAAGCTTGTAACTAACTTAATAGCCAATACAACACCAAAGGATGCTGCTCCAACAGATCCGTTTTGGACCAAATCAGAGGGAATGCTATTACAGGCAATATTTTATTATGTTTGGTTGGAGTTACCGGAGGAAGAGCGAAACTTCCAGTCAGTTTTAAATCTATTATCACAGGCAGAGGTTAGGGAAAAGAACCAGGACTCAGAGCTTACTAAAAAGATGAAAAAGCTGGCTAAGGAACACAAACTTGGACAGAATCATCCGGCATACAAGCAGTACATGAAGGTTATCAGAGGTGCCGGAGATACTGTTAGATCTATTATCATATCGGCTAACTCAAGACTGGCACTTCTTGAAAACGAGCAGATTCTACGAGTGTTATCAAGGGATGACTTACATCTAGAAGAATTAGGAATCGGTGTAGGAGGAGATAAGAAAACGAGGACAGCCCTGTTTTGCATCATACCTGATTCGGATAAGTCTTATAACTTCGTTGTAGGTATGCTTTACACTCAGTTGTTTCAGGAATTGTATTATCAGGCAGACTTTAATAATAAAGGAAAACTTCCATTAGAAGTAACGCTTATGATGGACGAGTTTGCCAATGTGGCATTACCGGAGGACTTTTGCTCCATACTTTCTACAATGCGAAGCAGACGTATCAATGCGATGATTATCATTCAGAACATGGCACAGCTTAAAGCATTGTTCAAGGATACTTGGGAAACCATTACCGGTAACTGTGACAGCTTAGTTTATCTGGGTGGTAATGAGAAATCAACGCATCAGTACATATCTGAGATGCTTGGTAAAGCAACGATTGATAAAAGAAGCAATGGCGAAACCAGAGGTGTACATGGTTCAAGTTCCAGAAACTATGACGTACTAGGAAGAGAACTCATGATGCCTGATGAAGTCAGAAACATGGATAACAGTAAGTGCCTTGTTTTTATCAAGGGATTCCAACCAGTGTTTGATGATAAGTACATCCCAATGAGACATAAGAATTTCCATCTAACAGAAGATGGCGGTGCAGATGCTTATGAGCACAACAAAAAAGAAAAGATAGGAACAATTACTTTCCTTAGCGAAAAGGAACTCAAAATGTTGGAGAAGAGAGGCAAAAAGGATAAGAGCATTGCTTTTTATGACTTGTCATTTGAAGAAATCATGATGCTTGAAGAGTCAACAGAAAGTGACGGAGAGGCAAGGGTTTTAGATAAGCCTGCATCTGCTGGAAAAAGCGAAGAAGAGATTGATGACGAGATTGCAGAAAAGTTATGCATGCTTGATTTCTCAGATGAGCAGATTAAAACAATTCGTGCACTCTGGGATTCAGGTGTATCTAGTGCATTTATCCTAGACCATCTAGATCCAAAAATTCCGGCTAAGGAACTTAGTGAAAAAGGTAAAGAATATATTCAGAAAAATCAAAGGAGAGAATAGCTTATGAAGAAAATGTTTAAGAACTTAGTAAATTACAAAAATATTATGAAGGTAGCTGTTATGGCTACAGCAATTGAAATGAGCCAGATGACAAATGTCCTGGCAGCTGACAGCTCGTCAGTAACAAAACCACTTAACAATTTAAAAACACTGGTGGTAGCAATTATCGGTGCGATTGGTGTAATTATCCTGGCAAAGAATGTAATGGAATTTGCTCAGGCGTATCAGGCGCAGGATTCATCTACTATGAACTCTGCCCTTAAGGGAATTGTAGCAGGTGTAATGATGGCAGGTATTTCATCAGTACTTACAATTCTTGGATTCTAGAAAAGGAGGATGAAACATTATGGATTTTTTTAGTCTTGGTGGAGTAATCCTGGATTTGTTAAAAACAGTTGTAGCGTTTTGGAATGACAAGATTGGATTGGTCTTTGAGATGCTTGGACAGTCTCCAACATCATTTAAGGATGGAGGACCTTGGAAAGTAATCAGTGACTTAGAGCCTACATTTGTAGCTGTAGGCTCCAGTCTTGTAGTCCTATTCTTCGTTATCGGTTTTTGCTCGGAGAGTATTGATGTGAAAGAAGAGATGAGATTTGAGACAATCCTTAGAATGCTTATGAGAGTAGGTATTGCAGAGTGGCTTGTATCAAACAATGTAACTATTATGAAAGCCTTCTTTTCTACAGCAGGAAATCTGGTTAATGTAATTACCGGTACGAAGTTTAAGAAGATGAAAATTCCTCAGGATATGCAAGATGTTATATCAAATCTAGGATTTGGAGAAAGCCTAATAATGATGATTCTGGCAGTAATTATTTCACTGGTAATAATTGTTTGTGGATTCATGTTAATATACACAGTTTACTTTAGATTTTTGAAAATCTTGGTGCTTGTGCCATATGGTGCAATTGCCTTTTCAACAACAGCAGGTAATAGAATGGTAAGTCATACAGCAACAACTTATGCCAGACATTTCTTAAGTGTAGTGTTTGAAGCAGTCACTATGGCTTTGGCAATAGTAGTTTGTAATGCGTTCCTGAATGCAGGACTTCCAACATTTACCAGCGATTATGCTGATTGGACTAAGGCACTGATGTATATGTGTGAACTTACTTTTGGAATCACACTAACTGTTGGATCCGTAAAGGGAGCACAGAGTCTAACAAGTAAGGCGTTAGGATTATAGGAGGAGTTATGAATATAGAGATTAACAAAGATATAGAAAAATATAAAGAGACAGTCGTTATGGGGCTGACTGCAAAGCAGCTTGTCTTTTCTATTATATCTGTCGCAATGGGAGCAGGGATTGTGCTTGTAACTTATAAGTATGTGGGACTAACACTATCTGCATATATAGCAATCCCTGTGGTTGCTCCTATAGCTATTAATGGTTTTTATACATATCAGGGAATGACTTTTAGGGAACTTTTTATAAGAAAAATGAAGCATTTGTTCCGTAATCCAAGGCTTGTTTATGTATCAAAAGAAAGTGAATTGACTATTAAGCAGATCAGAAAGGATGAGGAGATAAAGCGAAAAATTGAAGCAAAGAAAAACAAAAAGAAAAAGCCTAAGGCGGAAAGGAAGAAAAGATGAGTTTATTTAAAGATAAGTTCTCGGAACTGAAAAAGTGTTCTGAGCCATTATATAAGACTCCTAAATCTGTGCAGGAAGCTGTAGAGATTATGAAGATTTCTGAGAATGGAATCTTTCAGGTAGGACCGAATAAGTACTCTAAGACTTACAGATTTAGCGACGTCAATTATGCAACTAGAACAGAAGATGAGCAGGAAGGATTCTTTAGCAGATACTGTAAGGTACTTAATTCTTTTGACTGTAGTTTTAGTATTACAGTTAATAATAAGAATAAGGATATGGAAAAACTTAGAGAAGAGATTCTTCTTGATGAAAACAAAAGAGATGGATTTGGTTCTATGCGTGGCAGTTATAACAATGTTATAGAACACAACATTGTAGAGGGTAAACAAGGGATTGAGCAGGAGAGATATATTACTATTTCGACTGAGAGAAATAACTTCGAAGATGCCAAGTCGCAGTTTGCTACTATTGAATCAAACGTACTTAAGTCATTTGCTACCCTTGGATCTTCTCTAGAGCCTCTTAATGGAAATGAGAGACTGAAAATCCTTCATGACTTTTACAGACTTGGAAGGGAGGAAGAATTCACTTTTGATATCAGAGAGGGCAAGAAGACCGGAACAGATTTTATTAATGAAATCTGTAATAGCAGCCTTAAGTTTAATAAGGACTACTATGAGGATGAAGAATATGTAAGAAAGGTTATTTATATCAAGAAATATCCAACATATCTTTCAGATAGATTTTTTACGGAACTAACATCTCTTCCGGTGCATTCAATTACAACAATTGATGTGGTGCCAGTACCTAAAGATATCACTATGAAAATCTTGCAGAAGAAGTATTTAGGCATTGAGTCTGAGATCATCAGACAGCAGAGAACTAGAAACAGAAACAATGATTTTTCATCTGACATTTCATATAACACTAAGGTGCAAAAGATGAGCGTACAAAAGATGATGGATGATGTCAGAGAAAACGATGAGAGTTTATTCTTTGTAGGCGTTACTATGGTTATCATGGGAAAAGATAAGGAAGAACTGGATAGCGTTATGGAGACAGTACATACTATAGCAAGAAGTAGTGGATGTGCCATTGATACTTGTGATTATAAGCAAAGAGAAGCTCTTAATACTACACTTCCTATCGGTGTGCGTCAGATTGAAACTATGAGAACTATGCTTACTCAAAGTCTTGCGGTGCTTATGCCTTTTAATGTGCAGGAACTCTGCGATAAGAATGGCATTTATTATGGAATCAATCAGGTTTCAAAAAATATCATTGTTGGAAACAGAAAGAAGCTGCTTAATGGTAATGGATTTATCTTCGGTGTTTCCGGTGCCGGTAAATCCTTCCAAGCAAAGATGGAGATGGGCTCTGTGTTATTGTCATCAGATGATGATGTAATTGTTGTGGATCCAATGCATGAGTACGAAGATCTTACTAAGAAATATAAGGGTACATATGTAAATATCTCAACTAATACTAAGAACTATATCAATCCAATGGATATGGATGTATGGAACTTAGATCCGCTTGATTCTAAGGGCTGGGTTAGAGATAAATGTCAGCTGATGCTTAGTATCTGTGAGCAGATTATGGGAGAGATTAGTGCACAGCAGCGTTCTATTATTTCTCGTTGTGTGAAAGATTTGTACATAGAGATTGCAAGAAGCAAAGAAAAGTACATCCCTATGATGGAAGATCTTTACAACAAACTTTTAGAACAGGAAGAACCAGAGGCAAGGGATGTGGCACTTGGTCTTGAAATCTTTGTTACCGGAGCTCTTAATATCTTCAATCATCAGACTAATGTAGATGTGGATGATAGATTTATAGTCTACGGAATCAGAGACCTTGGAGAGTCACTTGCTCCACTGGCAATGCTTGTTATGCTTGAAGCAATTCAGCAGAAGATTATTGAGAATGGCGAAGAGGGAAGATCTACTTGGCTATATGTGGATGAAGTGCATGTGCTTCTTAGATCACCTTTTAGTACAGACTACTTACAGCAGATGTGGAAGAAGGTAAGAAAGCAGGGTGGACTTTGTACTGGTATTACTCAGAATATCATAGACGTACTTAGAAGTGAGACTGCTACTACAATGTTATCGAACAGTGCTTTTGTATTGCTGCTTAATCAGTCGAACAAGGATATCGAAAAGATTACAGAGGCATTGGAAATAAGTCCAGAACAGCTTAATTATGTGATTGATAGTCCTTCTGGTACTGGATTATTGAGGTTCGGTAAGAAGATAGTACCGTTTGATAATACGGTGGAGAAGGGCAGTGAGTTGTATAATCTTTATAATACGAATATGTATGAGATAAATGAGAGAAGGAAGAAGAAAAAATAGTTTGTTTTTGATGGAGTGGGTACAAGAGTATCTGCTCCATTTTAAATATCAAGTATTGAAGTGTGATAATTAGAGTCGAGGTGTGATTGTTTGTTGTAGCATTGATATATATATATATATATATTAGGCTTTAAATATAGTAATACGGAGATAATCGAATATACAATTAATAAGGGATATTGGTGTGATTGATAAGAAATTAGAAGTAATAGATTATCAATGCAATACAATGAGAGTATGGAAAAAACAATCATCTTATAGATTGCGTTACATTACTTGTATTTTTTCTATACTCGAGGACTATATAAATCATTTTTTTAATTGATAAAATATTATTTAAGAGACTTAAAAAGGAGTATTTAATAAAATGGGAAAAACTATTAATTTGTTATCAGGAGAAGTTTTGTTGGATAAGGTGGGCGCTGACATAAATGGTGGTGGTGGAAAAATGTATTTGACCAACAAAAGAGTTATCCATATTAGTCAACTTAATAAGGTGAGGTGTAATGTTTTTATAGATACGATAACTAATCTTGAGTATAAAAAAGTTGGACCGTATGGAACAATAATAATTACGGTAAATAATGGGATTAAATA
>JAILRH010000083.1 GCA_024698345.1 Lachnospiraceae bacterium
TATAAATAGATCTTGTAAGTGTCTGTGTAATACTTGTATTTACAACATCCTTAATATCATCTGTTCTCTTCATAACAGCTTTGTTCTCTCTGATACGGTCAAAGATAACGATTGTTGCATTGATTGAGTAACCTACCAATGTCAAAAGACATGCGATAAAGTTAGTTCCAACAAGTGTTCTTGAAATAGCATAGAATGCAACTACAAGGAATACGTCGTGAATCAAAGCTAAAACTGCAGATCCTGCAAATCTGATGTCTTTGAATCTGAACCAGATATAAATAAGCATGCAGATTGTTGCAACAATTGTAGCAAGAATAGCATTTGTTCTCATTTCCTTACTAACTGTACCACTGATAAACTCTGGGAGGAAATTGTCCTCTGAATCTTTAGCTTTATAGTTCTTAACTAAAAGATCTTTTAATTTAGCTGTCTTGTCCTTGTCAAGAGCAGGTGTCTTAAATGTTACAAGTCCTGTCTCTCTGTCAATCTGACTCTGAACTCCGCTGATACCAAGTTCCTTTTCAATTGCAGGAACGATTTCTTTGTTAAGCTTATCTACGTCTACTTTTCCATCAAATTCAACTGCTGTTGATGTACCACCTGCAAACTCAATACTGAAGTAGAAAGCATCTTTTCCTGCTCCTGAGTTGATAGCCATAGCTGCAATACCTGCAACAGCAACAGCTGCTGAAATTGCAAAACAAATATATCTCTTTGAAATAAAATCAAATGGTTTCTTAGCGTCTTCTTTTCCATAGAATACATCTCTGTCAAATCCCATGTAGTATAAGAACCAAACAATACCTCTTGATACAACTAATGCAGTAAACATTGAAATAACGATACCTATTCCAAGAGTCTGTCCGAAACCTCTAACTGATCCTGAACCTCTCCAGATAAGAATCATTGCTGCAATAAATGTTGTAATGTTACCGTCAACGATTGCTGATGTGGCTTTTTCAAAACCAAGCTTAATAGCACTCTTAACTGTCTTACCTTTGGCAATCTCTTCTCTGATACGTGCGTAAATAATAACATTTGCATCAACCGCCATACCTATACCAAGGATAATACCGGCAATACCAGGAAGTGTTAATGTAATATCATATGCATTTAATACAAGCATAATAAGTTCTGTGTATGAAATAAGTGCAAATCCTGCAGCAATACCCGGCACTCTGTATACGAAGAGTAAGAAAAGGATAATAAGTAAGATACCGATAATACCGGCCTTAACACTCTTTGATAATGCATCTGTACCAAGCTGAGCACTCACTACTTTAGAACTGATTCTGTCAAGTTTAAGATCAAGAGCACCATTTCTGATACCTGTTGCAAGAGCCTGAGCCTCTTCGAGATCCTTCATACCATCAATCTGTGCTTTTCCGTTTGTAATTGCTGACTTAACTGTTGGAGCACTGATTACATCATCATCGTAGATAATGAAAGTCTGGTCATTTACATGTGCTGATGTCATATTTCCAAATGCTGTTGCCCCTTCATCACCGAATGTAAGAGATACTACTGCCTCAGAAGCTTTTGTATTATCATCTGTAACCATCTGTCCTTCAGCACTGGCAACCTGCTCTCCTGTAAGCCATACTTCGTACTTTCCTGCGTATGCACCTTCTTTGAGTTCATATATCTCATGACCTTCAACTTCTACATTTGCATCATCTGCAAGTTTTGTACAGAAGTAAAGTTCACCTGTTGCACCAAGTCTGTCAAGAACTGACTGAATATCTGTCTCTCCAGGGATTTCAACTGTAATTCTGTCATCGCCTTCTTTGTAAGCTGTTGCTTCGTTACTGAAATCGTGGATTCTTTCTTCCAATTTGCTTCTTGTATCAGCTAAGTTCTGCTCTGTCCACTTACCATTTTCTTTTGATACCTGATAAGTAACACTGACACCACCCTCTAAGTCAAGACCGAGTTTGATGTTAGAAGCCTGTCCACTCTTCTTCCATTTTCCAAGTTTATCCCAATTTGGAGTTCCGTTAACTACAAGGAGACCTAAGAGTACAATAACAAGTACTGATACTACAAAGCACAAAATCCCCTTTGTTCTAGTCATTTTTTTCATTGTTTAAAACCTCTTTCTTTTATATTCACTGCTTACTCTTCATCGTTCAAAGCAGCTTTTATCATTATTGAGCACTCAACTCTTTTTCTTTGCATCTCGCATCCCACATCATACGCATCATTTATTGTGCCGTGGAAATTGTAAGAATTTGCTGCGCATCCACCACTGCAGTAGAACTTGGCAAAACAATTCTTACACTTATCTTTTGAGTAAACATTGCAGTGTTTAAACTGAGAAACAATATCATTCCTCACAACGCCCTCATCAACATTTCCTAAGAGGAAATCTTCATTTCCAACAAACTGATGACACGGATACAAATCACCCCAAGGTGTTACGGCAAGATACTCTGTTCCGGAACCACATCCGGATAATCTTTTTGCAACACAAGGTCCCTGAGTCAAATCAATCATAAAGTGGAAGAAATTAAATCCTCTTCCCTCTTTGTGTCTCTTTATGTACTCAAGAGCCAACTTGTCGTACTCTTCCATTATCTTTGGAAGATCCTTCTCGCTTATGGCATATTTTTCGCTTTCTGAAGCCACAACCGGTTCTATAGACATTTGCTTAAATCCAAGATCAGCAAAATGCTTAACATCTTCTGAAAAATCAAGATTCTGATTTGTAAAAGTTCCTCTGACATAATAATTCGTCTGATTTCTGCTATCTGCAAGTTTCTGGAACTTAGGAACAATCAAATCATAACTTCCCTTACCGTTTCTGAATGGTCTCATCTCATCGTTTACTTCTTTTCGACCGTCAAGACTCAACACAACGTTTGACATCTCTTTGTTGGCATACTCCATAATCTCATCATTGAGCAGTACACCATTAGTAGTCAAAGTAAATCTAAACTTCTTGTTGTATGGTTTTTCAAGAGAACGACCATACTCCACAAGTTGTTTTACAACTTCCCAATTCATCAAAGGCTCTCCACCGAAGAAATCCACTTCAAGATTCACTCTTTTTCCTGAATTCTTTACAAGGAAATCAAGTGCTTTCTTTCCTGTTTCAAAACTCATCAGTGCTCTTCTGCCATGATACTCACCCTCTTCAGCAAAACAATATTTGCATGCAAGGTTACAATCGTGTGCTATATGCAGACACAAAGCCTTCACTACTGTTTCTCTGTCTTTCAAACCATCAATATATGGTTCGTATATATCCTCGGTAAACAATTGTCCATCATTCTTAAGTTCTTCTATCTCTTCTAAAACTTCCTCAATCTCATTTTTATCATAGGTCGTTCCAAGTTTTTCAATGATAGAAGCCTTATCATTATCTTCATACATTGCAATGACATCATAAACAATATCATCCACAACATGAACAGCACCACTGTTCACGTCAAGAACAATGTTATATCCATTGCTTTTATACTGGTGAATCAATTTTTTATCCTCTTTTCAACTGTATTAAATTATAAAATTATATCAAATAAAATAATATTTTCAAATTAACGCACTATAACAGAGTCGACGTTTCCATCGGCTCTGTTATAAGTATAACTTGTATTTATCTTATTTGTTTTCGCAAGTCTGGTTTCCTACTGTACAAGATGTCTTACATGCTGACTGACATGAAGTCTGGCACTCACCACATCCACCTTTTTTCATAGTATCTTTTAAAGTTTTTGTTGTTAATGTTTTAATGTGTTTCATGATAATCCTCCATTAGTTAAATTTGTCCCTAATTGTCCATTAGAAACACTCTTTGCCTATTATAGCACAACAAAGGCATTTTTCAAACTATTTTTTTATCAGCTTTAATGCCTGTTTTTTATTCTTATGTGCATCCTATCATCTGCAAAACATTCCTCCTAAACATCCCGATAATGCGCAAATAATAAAACACGTAAATACACTCATACCATTTGTCACATCTTTTCCCGGAACAATCAAAGACACTACTAGTATAATCATAAAATAAAGTACTCCGCAAGTCATTCCCCACAGAAATTTTCTGTTTTTTCCTGCACTTGCCATAACTATTCCTCCAAAGAACGCAGCCACGAAATATGTAATGCATACTATCATCTTTAGCGAGGAATCATCCAAATTGAATTTAAGTATAATGATATTATTCATTTTTTAGGCAATACCAATTCCTGAGAACATAAGTTGCCGTTGCATTGCATAAATCAATATATTCAACAGCATACTAAAGCAATTTGTACTGTTGAATATCACATTATTATTAATGCAGTAGTTTCTCATAAAAAAATACTGTCGAATTCTTAAAAAAAATCCAACAGTATCAACATCAAATCGAGTAGAACGGTAAGCCGGGTTATGTCGTGGATGATCATCTATCTAGGTCTGTTGTCACCAACAGACTCAAGCAACCTACCCGAAAGCAGGCGGGCCACCTTATGCTCTCTGTTCGGTCTTGCTTCGGATGGGGTTTACATGTGCCCTTCCTGTTACCAGCAAGGCGGTAGTCTCTTACACTGCCATTCCACCCTTACCATATAAATATGGCGGTATATTTCTGTTGCACTATCCTGGGAGTCACCTCCACCAGACGTTATCTGGCATCCTGCCCTATGAAGCCCGGACTTTCCTCACCTGCGTCCTTTCGGCAATAGCAGCTGCGATCATCTGTCCTACTCGATTTTATATTGTATATGATATCATTATCTAAATCAATCTTTTTTTCTGACAGTACGCCTAACAGTACAATCTCATCTCACTTATTACACGTTGAAACAGCTCCCACCAATAAACTCTCTCAAAATTGAGTTCTTTGGAACACTTTCTGCCGGTACTCCCAGAAAATAATTAAGAAACTTAAGAAGCCTCTTTGCCTCATAGTATTCTTTAGTATTTTTCTCAACGCTAAACAGCAATGGCTCCGCATACTGTTTCAACACTGAAATCTCATATATCATAGCTGAATTAAATACTGCATCTGCAATCTGCTGATATGGGAAAATATTATTTTCTTCTCCCCTTCTTACAAGATGCCACATTCCAATTGTGTCAGTAGCACTGTTTCCTCTTGTTCTTGCATCACGAACTATTCTTCTCAACAACCTGAGATCTGACGTTGAGATACGATTATGCTCATCAATATTTAACTGCGTAAGCGCACTTATATATATCTTAAACTTTTGCTCCTCCGGAATAGAATATGACATTGCGCTGTTAAGACAGTGAATACCCTCTATTACCAAAACCTCATTTTCTTTTAGCTGCAGGTAATTGCCATGATATTCTCTTCTTCCTGTGAGAAAATTGAAACTAGGAAGTTCCACTCTCTCACCTCTTGCAAGTCTTACCATATGTTCATTAAAAAGTTCTACGTCAAGTGCTTCAAGGACTTCGTAATCAAGTTCACCATTTTCATCCCTTGGAGTATCTTCTCTGTTTACAAAGTAATTATCTACCGGAATCGGAATAGGTTTTAATCCTTTTGCCAGTAACTGAACACTCAGCCTGTGAGACGTTGTAGTCTTGCCCGATGATGAAGGTCCTGCTATCATTACAAATCTGATATCTTTTTTCGATGCGATCACTTCTGCCAGTTCTGCAAGTTTCTTTTCCTGAAAAGCCTCTTGAACAAGCATAAGATCGTTTATCTCTCCCTTAACTATCTTGTCATTTATAGCCCCGACATTTGGAGCGCCCTGTTCAATGCCCCATATTGTTGCCTCTTTTAATGCCTGATAAATATTTTGCTTTGGCTCAAAAGGCATTAGTTCTTCAGGTTTTTCTTTTGTAGGGAGCTGTATTACAAATCCCTGATCATACTTGTATAACTTGAAGAGTTTTATGTATTTTGTATTCGGAACCATATATCCATAGAAATAATCTTCAAATCCCATCAATTCATACATATTAATTCCTGAAGATCTTCTGTATTTGTAGAGATTAACCTTTTGAAGCATGCCATACTCTTCACATTTTTTCTTTGCTTCATCTATATGCATTGTAATCTTATTGATCGGTATAGCTTCATCAACCAGTCTGTGCATTTCTTTTTCCACACTGGCAAGCAGTTCTTCTGTCACTTCTACATCACCGTCAATTGAACAATAATAACCTTTACTTATTGAAAATTGAACAGAAACATTTTTCAATTCTTCTCTTCCCACAACTTTATAAAACGCTTTAAGCATTATTAACAAAGCACTTCTCTTGTATGTGGAATTACCACACCCGGTATCTGCGCCAACAAAATCCAGTTCACAATCTTCAGTTATTTTTTTTGTTAATTCGCACAAAGCACCGTTTTTCTTTGCGAGAAGAATATCATACTGATAATCACCCTTGTGTTCCTCTGCAATTTCTAATATCTGAGTTCCTTCAGCATACTCCTTTTTTGTTCCTTTGTAAGTAACTATCATATTCGCATTCACTCCTTCATCTTTTCAATAGCTATTTTGCACTGTTCTGACTTTCTTGATAATTCCTCGTATTTTGCTCTGGCCGAATCGCTATCTCCAAGACCTTGCATTATACTATTATATTTATCAATTTTATTGTTAAGATATTCAAAGAATACTTCATCTTTGTTTTCAAAGAGCATTCTTCCATATGTAAGTTCAAACTCATCATACCCACACCCATGTTGGAAGCTCTCTTTTGAATCTGTTCGGATACATTTTATTACTATGTAATATTTTCCGGCATCCTTTACCATTCTTTCATCAATGATACAGAATCCCTTTTCCAATATACATTTTCTCACCTTATAAATATCGGAATGGGGAGATAAAACCATTTCATCAATTTCTTCTATAATCGGAGAACTATCAATAATCTTGCAAATCAGTTCTCCTCCCATTCCGGCAACTATAACTTTGTTTATATTTTTCCCCTGAAGTTTGACCATGCCATCGCTAAGTACAGTTTCAATCTTATCAGACAAACCACATTCTCGTATATGTGCATCTGCACGCTCCAAAGGTCCCTTATTAATATCTGCAGCAAATACTCTGTCACACTTATTATTCTCTATAAGATAAATAGGAACATACCCATGGTCTGTTCCTATATCAGCTATCACACCTCCCGGTGAAACCATTTTCGCCACTAATTCAAGTCTTTTTGATAATTTCATTATTAATCCTTCAGGTAAGACTCCAAATCCATCCTGTACGCTTTGTTTTTCAACTTACGCATTGCTCTTGATTCAATCTGTCTTACTCTTTCTCTTGTTATTCCTAATTCTTCGCCAATTTCTTCCAATGTCTTGATTCTGCCATCATTCCAGCCGTTTCTCTCAGATATAATCTTCTTTTCTCTAACATCTAGAGTTTCCATTATTTTTTCAAGATCATCATGGAGTCCTATATTAACAGCATTCTCATCCGGCATAATTGCCTTCTCATCAGAAATGAGCGTTCCTCTGTTTGTGTCCTCTTCTTCACCAACCGGTTTGTCCAAAGACTCGGTATCCTGCATATATCTGTAAAGTTCCTTTGCCTTTGACAAAGACATCTCTGCTTCCTTTGCTACTTCTTCAACCGAAGGATCTCTGTCGAGTTCCTGCACAAGCTTCTTTGATGCTTTGTTAAGTTTTGAAAGGGATTCCTGAAGATGTACAGGTATTCTGATATTTCTGTCCTGATCCATCAGAGATCTCGTTATGGCCTGTTTAATCCACCAGGTTGCATAAGTACTGAATCTATGTCCCATTCTGTAATCAAACTTGTCAGCTGTCTTCATCAGTCCGATATTTCCTTCCTGAATCAGATCAAGAAATGTCATTGTCTTATTAGATTTATATTTTTTTGCATTATTTACAACTAGTCTGAGATTTGCATTTACCAGCTGGCTCTTCGCATCTTCACCTTCGAGTTCAATCGCCCTAAGTTCCGCCTTTTCTTTTTCGGTAAGTTTCTTCCCTTTTCTGATTTTTTCAGGAATCTTATCATCCTCAAATGCCTCTGCAATATAATCAATAATGTCTCCGCCCTGATCATACTCCATAGTATACTCAGATACTATACCCTCTGACTTTTCAAGAAAAATACGCGCGAACTTACCTTTTTCAATCTTTTTCGCAAGTCTGACTTCTTCATCCGCATCAAGCAACTTGTACTGTCCGATTGCCCTGAGATACATCTTAACGGAATCGCCCACTTCAACATTAGCAATCTCTCCGTCAAAATTGTAGGAATCATCACCTTCATCAAACTCATCTTCGATTTCTTTCAATTCATCTTCCTGTGGAACCAGATGCTCAAAATCAAAATCATCCATAACGACCGAATCATCAACTTCAGGGTTTTCAATCT
Source organism: Lachnospiraceae bacterium (assembly GCA_024698345.1). Lineage (GTDB taxonomy): Bacteria > Bacillota > Clostridia > Lachnospirales > Lachnospiraceae > SIG293. The sequence goes on from JAILRH010000083.1 coordinate 8,331, forward strand.
CTTTAATAATTTCCGTTTCTTTCTTCTTTCTACCCATAAGCGCCTCCAAAATCCCTTTCTGATTGTCCGAACCACATTATAATCTAATGTGAATCTTTTGTAACTTTGTCTGCTCCATTATTATTTTCTGCATCTGTGCTATATCTTTAGCATTAGCTGCCTGATAATCCAAACTGTTCTTTTTAATTTTTATAATAGTATCATTCAACGCTCTTTCTTTTTCTGTCTGTGTTAGTTTTTCACTTAGTGGAGAATTAAATAGTCCGGCTGCCTTCTTGTGTTCTTCCTCACTGACAAAATGATCTATAATTTTTGCCGGATTAACTTCGCCATTCTGTAACTGTTCCCAAAAAATACCGGCAACTTCACGATAAAACGGATCCACAAAATCTTCCGGTTCAATGTACTCTGACACCACTCCAAACAATTCCGGCTCCTCGATAATCCATGTAATAAGAATCTTTTGTGCTTTTATCGTTCCGTCCTCAACTACCTTCTTTACTTTGTTAATCTCATCCGTACTTCTCTGTTTCTCGCTACCCGGAGTGTAGGTGAGTGCCTTTCTCTTGACTAGTTTGTCCAAAGCATCTCTTGGTATACCATAAATTCCGGAAACCGCATCTATATAATTGATTCTCTCAATCTCATCAGGAAATTCAAGCAGCATCTGCGCAACCTGATTGTGAAAATCTGTCTTCCCCTGTGGATCCGACAGATCATAATTCTGCATAACCTGTCCCACTTCAAATATAAAGTAGTTTGTTGCGTTATTGATTCTCTCCTCATAGGCTTTTGGTCCTAACGCCTTAATAAACTCATCAGGATCTTTGTAAGGCTTCATATCAAGCACTTTTATCGCTATTCCCGCACCCTTAAGTATAGGGATTGCTCTCATTGCAGCTTTTCTTCCTGCTTCGTCACTGTCAAACGTGAGCACAACTTCCTTCGCATATCTTTTTATGAGGGAAGCATGCCCCGAAGTAAATGAAGTTCCAAGTGCCGCAACTGCATTGTTAAACCCCGCCTGGTGAAGGGATATCACATCCATATACCCTTCACAAATCAGAAGATAATTCTTTCTCGAAGTTCTTGCAACATTAAGTCCGTACAGGTTACGACTCTTATCAAACACTTTTGTCTCAGGGGAGTTTAGATACTTAGGCTTTCCATCTCCCATAACTCTGCCTCCAAAAGCAATAACCCTGTTATTAACATCCATAATCGGAAACATTACTCTGTTAAAAAACTTATCGCCGACATTCTGTCTGTCATAAGTAAATAACCCTGTCTCCTTAAGCACCTGATCTTTGAATCCCTTGCCTTTCAGGTAAGCGTACAAGCCACCACTCACTTTGTCCGAATAGCCCAGTCCAAAGCCTGTAATAGTCTCATCCGACAAACCTCTCTCTTTTAAATATCTGTAAGCAACACTTCCGTGTTCTGTCTTTAACATATGATAAAAATACTTCGCCGCCTCTTTGTTGGCTTCAAGAACAGCCTTTCTCAAATCAGCTCTCTCCTGCGCCTCTTTTGAGTACTCGGCCTTTGGGAGTTCAACACCTGCCTTCTCAGCAAGCATTTCAACTGCTTCCACAAAATTGTAGTTCTCATACTTCATAATGAAGGTGATAACATTTCCACCCTCTCCGCAACCAAAACAGTAATACATCTGCTTTGAAGGTGTAACAGAAAAAGATGGTGATTTTTCATTGTGAAATGGGCACAATCCAAAATAGGTACTGCCCTGTTTCTTGAGTTTTACATATCCACCAATGACATCTACTATATCATTTTTCATTCTTATGTCTTCTATTAATTCATCCGGAAAAAACATACTTTCATCCCTTCATAACCAATTAAAACTTCCAAGCCTTTGGAATATAAATCTCTTTAAACTTGTCAACAGAATACTGATCACTCATACCTGCGATATAATCGCAAACACTTCGCTCTTTATCCTGTCCTCGTTCTCTTATAAGATAAATGAACTCATCCGGCAATTCGTCAATATGCTTCAAATAATAGGCGAATAGCTGTTTGAGCATCTCTTTTGCCTTTACCTCCTCAGCCTTAGCCTTTGGATTAGTGTATACATAATTGAACATAAAAACTCTGAGTTCCATCATAGCTTTTTCTATCTCTTCCGACATCAGTATCTCCGGTTTATCGATACTGTTTACTACGATGTCTTTAATCAAAGTATCCAATCTCTTCTTGGTTGTATCTCCAAGGATATCTTTGTATTCTTTTGGAATATCTGCCTCAGTAATGATATGTCCTCTGATTGCATCGTCTATATCATGATTAATATAGGCAATCTTGTCAGACAATCTTACCACCTGACCTTCCAATGTCTTAGGACTGCCTGATGTCTTATGGTTAAGAATCCCATCTCTCACTTCTTTGGTAAGATTTAATCCCTCGCCATTATTTTCCAGAACTTCAACCACTCTGATGCTCTGTTCGTAATGCTTGAATCCAAACGAACACACTTGATCAAGTGCTGACTCACCACAATGTCCAAAAGGTGTATGACCAAGGTCATGCCCGAGTGCTATAGCTTCTGTCAAATCTTCATTCAATCTGAGAGCCTTTGCAATAGACCTTGCTATCTGAGCCACTTCCAAAGTATGGGTAAGTCTGGTTCTGTAATGGTCTCCCTGTGGTGCCAGGAAAACCTGAGTCTTATGTTTCAATCGTCTGAATGCCTTACAGTGTATAATTCTATCTCTGTCTCTTTGATAGATAGTTCGCATATCGCACTGAGCCTCTTCCTTATCTCTTCCAAGGCTGTTGACACTCAGTGACGCATAAGGACTCAATATCTGTTTTTCAATTGATTCTGATTGTTCTCTTACATTCATCCGACCACCTCACAATCAAGAATACTCTCTCCCATATACACTGCCGCTTACAGTATTTTGTTACTCCCCACTTATCACATATGTGCTTGAAGCGGAGTCATCTCACATCTGATATAAATCTAACTACGTAAGAATACGGCAAATATCTATACTATATAAGTATCTTACCACAATTTCCTTTTTAGTACCACAAAAAAGTAACGAAGCAATCAATAAGTTTTCAATTAAAATTCCCACAAAACCTCTAAATAATCCAGCACTAAAACAACTCACAAATCAACGCATAAATCAACATATCAAGCATCTATAATTAAACCACACTTTGAGCCACATTTTAAAAGGGTTATTATGTCAATTAATATATTCGCTCTTCCAAAAAGCGTATATCATATAAAAGAAATATTGTTTATAAATCCAATAAAACAAAGCTTTTCGCAAGAAAAAAGGTTACTGATAACTTTCAGTAACCTTTGATAATTTCTAATGCGGAAGATGGGACTTGAACCCACACGCTGTTGCCAGCACAAGATCCTTAGTCTTGCTCGTCTGCCAATTCCGACACTTCCGCATGCATCACTGTTTGCTTGACGCAAGATATATATTATCAGCATTCAACATATATGTCAACACTTTTTTAAAATTTTTTATTTTTGTATCATAAGAAGCAATACACTTGAACACTTTATCAATGAATCTTGGAAGCTGCTTCTGTATCGCATCTATAATGTTTCCTCGTGTATAAAGAGTTGTTTTCTCTTTTTCTCTCTGTGCTTCTGCATTATCAAGTTTTTTAACATCAATACCTAATGTTGATGGAGAGATAATTCCCTGTAAGCACAAATCAACCCACGAACAGGAGCACTACTATCTCAACGAAGAAACCTCAGCAATAGCTCAGGAGATATTCGAGAACGAAGATGACAGCCACTCAATTTTTATTGATCTAAATCTCAATCGTGAACTGCAGCAGAAAGCTTTTATTCACGCTATGAGTCATATTATTGGGAATGATTTTGACAAGACAGATGCTGACAATATAGAACTTGTTGCTCACTGCAGCTGACAGAACATTGACAAATTAATATTTTCCTATTCCTCTTGTTTTTTTATACTATTCTATATTATTATTTTACGTAAATATGGATTTTTTTCCTATTTTGTAGCATAATATAAGAAAAGGAGATGATATTATGGCAACGAGAAGCATAACCAAAAACATAGATATACGTGATAAAAAACTTGGAAAAAATCTTATTGTTGCTCTGGAGCATGCATCCGGCAAGAAGAGTAAAGATGTTCAATTAACTCGTACCTGTGTGGACATATCCGGAGAACAAATCAAAAAATTATTTGGAGATAATCAATGACAGGATACATACAGATAAATTTAGCTACAATGATAGAACAAGTCGGAGAGGAAAAGGTAAAATCTATTCTCTCCGATTTTTATTGTCCTCTAAATAAGGATGTTGAAATCTTTTTAAAGAATAAAGCAATAGAGTTCACAAAGCAAAGGATTTCATCTACATATTTGGTGATGGCCTCACATAAACAAGAATATATACTTGTGGGATATTATACTTTGGCAAATAAATTCATTACTGTATATAAAGATAATCTTAAGAGCAAAACTTTACAGAAAAGAATAAGTAAGTTTGCCCAATATGATTCTGATTTAAAAAGATATACTTTATCAGCTCCATTAATTGGGCAACTCGGAAAAAATTATTACAATTCTTATGACAAGCAAATAACCGGAGATGAAACTCCTATATCTCGCTTTAGAAAAAGTAAAACAAATGCAAATGATAGTTGGTGGCAAAGTTGTTTACCTGGAATGTGAAGATGTCGACAGATTAACAGAATTCTACTCTTCAAATGGCTTTGTTGCATTTGGAAAAAGGCTTCTTGATAGAGATGAAACCGAAACATTAAAAGGTGAGTATTTAGTTCAAATGTTAAAATACATATAAAAAAGAGAAAGGATGATGAAATATGGCAAAAGCTAAGAAACTCCCACAGAAACGTCAAATCGAACTCTACGTGCCTACTGACGAAGAAGTTAAGACCGTGATTAATCATTTTAGAGATAATAATGATAAAGATATTGTAATAGCAATCTATTTGGACACAAAACTTGACACAAAGAAAAAAGAGCCCCTAAAAATAAGGACTCTTTGATGCAGACGATGGGACTTGAACCCACACCCAGTTGCCCGGACATGAACCTGAATCATGCGCGTATGCCAATTCCGCCACGTCTGCATTTGAACGCATCCCACTAATTTGAGATGCGTAAATTATCTTATCATCTTTCATCTGAAAATTCAAGAACTTCTGACAAATTAATACGTTTCTGAAAAATTAATTATCTACAACTTCAGAAGTATTATCTTCCGTCTTTTCCAGTTCAGACTTCTTTTTGTTAAAAGTTTCATGAAGAACTGAATCTATCACATAAATAGTTTTGTCATTGTCGATCCTCATATAATACACAGATTTTTCAAACGCATTACCTGATCCAATAACAAACTTATGCTCTTCGCCATTTTTTAAGACAATCACTATTTCATGAAGTGGTTTATCGAATCCAAACTGGCTCACATCAGAATCATCCTCTATAACTTCATCTGCAACTACATATGACAACTGTGTCAGGAATTCCTGCTTAATTATCTTAGTGTCTAATTCTTCAATCTCTTCTCCGTACCATTCTCCATTATCATCCTTTTTTAACACAATTTTTTCATCTTCGACCGTATATGATAATTCATCTACCGAATCGCTATCTTCCATTTCATATACCACTATAGACTTTTTTGTTGCTTTCTTATCCCCAGCTTCTTCCGCTATGCTTTGCAATTCCACAACGCAATAAGCCGACAAAACAACAAGCATTATTATAAAAGTCACTAAAAAAGACTTTTTCTGCTTCTGTGTCATTACAATCTCCTTCTTCTTAACCACTTAACAATTCCAATTATCAAAATAATAACCGGAACTATAACTGCCACAAACATGCCAAGCATGTATACATTCTGATTATCTACAGTCAGATTTTTGTACATAATATATTTTGTTGGAATATTAATTTTTTGCTCTTTATCAATTCCAAATCTATTAAATATATTTTTAAAAAACTGCATATTTGTTCCTGCAACCAGCTCATCACAAAATTCACTAAAGGCATATGCTGATCCTACAATTGTAAGGTTAGCACCCTTGAACACTTCCGATTCTTCACTGATATATTCCTTGTATTTGGTATCCTCATTTATTTCCTCAACCGAAATTACCACCGGGAATGAGCCCTCTAAATCGCCTTCTTCCTTCTTAAAATCAGTAGTATCACCAGCCAAATCACTTCTGATCAAAGCATTATTGGAAGTTTCAAAAACTGATGTATATCTGTACTTCTCAGCATTATATGTTTCTTCATCATCCAAATAGTATAAACCCTGGGAATTTTCAAACAGAACGTAATTATCGAGTGTATCTCCTACCCCCTGACCGTCTTTCAGCAAAATTCCCATTGGATTGTTATACATTCTGCTCTCATCAAGTTCTAACGCTATTCCATGATAAACTCCTACTCCATAATGATTTGCAATTGACTCATAGTTTACCATCTCTTCTTTTTTTCTATTTTCTTCATAGGTGATAAAGAAATCTCCATTAGTAATCATCAGAACTTTTCCACCATTATCGATGAAGTTAATAATTTTCTCTGACTCTTCCTTTGTGTAGTCTTTTTCAGGTGCCCCTAAAACGATTGCCTGATATTTATCCTTGTCAATATCTGTATTTATAAGATTTATTGACACATATTTCGCGTTCATTTTCTCAATCGACTCAACAAAGGAAGCGTCAAGTTCTTTTTCCCCATGACCCGAAACATGTCCCACAACTGCATTATTTTCAGATAAAACATAATTAATACCGGTTGCCACCCATTCTTCACAATCATAGCCTTCTGTGGTGGCAGACAAAGACATATAATCCACATTTGATTCAAGAAGATCATAATAATCAATCACTTTACTTTTGTTTGTGGAATCGTTCACAATGATAATACTGTTTACGTTTGGTACTTCTTCTGTATATCTTGAATAAAATCCCGGATTCTTGGTTACATCCTTATAAACAAGTTTGACGTGTTTTGAATAATTATCAATATTCTTAAGACTCTTTTCTATAACACTGTCTATCTTTTCACCGTTATAAAGCAGATAAATTGACACATCACCCTTTACTCCATCAAGATACTTTTTCATCTCGTCCGAAAGATTATATAATTTTTCATCTGTCATATCCAATGTTGTCGCAGAGTTATTTTCACTGATTTTTCCGATTGTAAGATTAGTAAATATCACAATAACCAAGGCCATTGCAATAAAACCTACTGAATACACAACATCTGATATTCGTTTAAGACTAAAATTCCATTTTTTCTTTTGGATTGACTGAGTTGTAAAAAACAGGAACAGCACAATAAGAGAAATGTAGTATACTACATTTCTCAATTCTATGTATCCGTTTAAACAACTCTCAGTCGGCGCATATATATCAAGTCCCTTTAACACCTTTGATAACGGACTTATTTTTTGTTCCACCGCACTTGCGATATCGCCTGCGATAAAACCTACAAAAAGAGTTATAATACCTATTATAGCTGCAATAACCTGACTCTCAGTTATGGATGAAACGAATACACCAATTGCGATAAGTGCACAACCGTATAAGAACACGCCGAATATTGCTGTAAATGACTGTTTAATCGGCACTGCCCCATACCCACTCAGAATCAAAGGATATGTACATGTAACAGCACTGACAACAAAAAACAAAGTGCACAGCGCCAGATATTTTCCAAATACAACCTTTACTATAGACACCGGATAAGTCAATATCATTTGGTCTGTTTTTAATTTTCTCTCTTCAGCAAGGGTTTTCATCGTCAATATCGGCACAGTAAACAGAAGGATAAACATCGTTGCCGAAAGCGCATATGTAATATAAGGAGAAGCCGATACCAGATTGCTCATAAGAAATGAGATTCCCTGAACAAACAACGTCAATGATATAAACAACCATCCAATAACAGAATTGAGATATGATTTAATTTCTTTTTTGTATATTGCAAACACGATTATTTCTTCTCCTTTCCGTTATTATTTGAAGAGTCTTTTTTTGATTTTCCATGATTCTTCTTTTCGTTTTTTGAAGATTTTGTACCACTCGCACTTTCCGACGGATCGTTATCTTTTGTCAGTTCCATAAATACATCTTCAAGGGACTGTTCATTCAATTTCATGGACAAAATAGGAATCTTTGCCTCGCTGAGAGCATTAAACAGCGTCTCTCTTATATCATTATCAGACTTCATGTTTATCTTGATGTTCACAGTATCTCCCATCATCATCGTCTTAAAAGTGCCGATTCCTTCAATATTATTCAAAGTGTATACAACATGCTTTTCATTGCCCTTTACTTCCAGTTCTAATTCGCTAACTGACGAAACATTTCCAAGAAGTTCCTCTTTTGAACAGTTTGCCACTATCTTGCCCTTTGAGATGATAAAAATCTGCTCACACACCTCACTAATCTCAGAAAGAATATGAGAGCTTAAAATAACTGTATGTTTTTCTCCGAGTTTTTTGATAAGACTTCTCAATTCCTTTATCTGTCCCGGATCAAGACCAACTGACGGCTCATCAAGAATAATAACCTCCGGCATACCAAGAATCGCCTGAGACACTCCCACTCTTTGCTTATATCCTTTTGACAGATTTTTTATAAGTCTTTTACTAACCTTGTCTACTCCTGCCAGTTTCATTGCTTCATCTATAGATTTCTTTCTGTCTTTTTTGTCAATTTTCTTTAATTCTGCGGCGAACTTCAGGTATTCTGCAACAGTCATATCCATATATAACGGCGGCAATTCAGGAAGATATCCAAATTGCTTCTTTGCCTCATCTGCATCTTTTAGCACATCAAATCCGTTTATTTTCACCGTACCCTCAGAAGCTCCGATATATCCGGTAATAATATTAAGTGTTGTCGTCTTACCCGCCCCATTCGGGCCTAAAAATCCATATATTTTTCCTTTTTCAATATTGAGTGAAATACTATCCACAGCAACAATGTTTCCGTACTTTTTAGTAAGGTTGTTTATCTCTATAACGTCCATGTCTCCCTCCATATCGTCGTATAAAAACTTACAAACACTATTATATCTTCTTTTTGTCAAAAAATCACGAACAATAATAAAAAAGTCGAAAGAATGAGACCATTCTTCCGACTTTTATTATAGTATACTGACAATTATGCAAGCTTTGCCTTAGCAACTTCAGCTAACTTTGCAAATCCTTCCGCATCATTAACTGCCATCTCAGCTAACATCTTTCTGTTCATATCAACGTTTGCTAACTTAAGACCATACATAAACTTGCTGTATGATAATCCGTTGATTCTTGCAGCAGCATTAATTCTTGCAATCCAAAGCTGTCTGAACTGACGCTTTTTCTGCTTTCTGCCAGCGTATGAGCTTGTTAACGCTCTCATAACTGACTGCTTAGCTACTCTATACTGTTTTGATCTAGCTCCTCTATAACCTTTAGCGAGCTTTAATGTTCTATTATGTCTTTTCTTAGCGTTTAATCCGCCTTTAACTCTTGCCATGTTCTATATTCCTCCTACTATATATTATAAATATGGTAAAATCTTCTTCATGTTAGGTGTGTTTGTAGCATCAGTCATAGCTGCTTTTCTAAGATTTCTCTTTCTCTTAGCTGTCTTCTTTGTTAAAATGTGTGATTTGTAAGCTTTGTTTCTCTTAAGCTTTCCTGTACCTGTTAATTTAAAACGCTTTGCAGCAGCTCTTTTTGTCTTAATTTTTGGCATTTCTATATCCTCCTTAAAAAAAATCATATATATTAACTAAAAAACTAACGCTTCTCAGCTAAAAACATTGTCATGTTTCTTCCTTCAAGTTTTGCAGGCTTTTCAACTACTGCAACATCTGAAAGTAACTCAGCAAAATCATCTAATACATGTTTGCTGCTGGCTACATGAGCCATCTCTCTTCCTCTGAATCTAAGAGTAACCTTAACTTTGTCGCCCTTTGTAATGAACTTTCTTGCATTGTTTGCTTTTGTCTTTAAATCATTCATCTCAACATTTGGAGATAATCTGATTTCCTTAATCTCGATTACGCGCTGTTTCTTCTTTGCTTCTTTTTCTTTCTTTGTAAGCTCATATCTGTACTTACCGTAATCTACAATCTTGCACACAGGTGGGTTAGCTTTAGGTGAAATCTTCACCAAATCAAGTTCAGCCTCCTCTGCAAGTTTTAATGCTTCTCTCGAAGACATTACCCCAATCTGATTTCCATCAGCGCCAATTACTCGAACTTCCTTATCTCTGATTTCCTCATTAATCATTAAATCGCTAATAGTAGTATACCTCCAAAAAAATAAAGTGGATAGTCAGACTATCCACTTACTAAGCAATAAATAAACTTAATATAAACCCAGGTCACCGATTGTGCCAAGGTGAGAGTGGATACTCTGCTTTGTTTTAACACATCAGTAGATATATTACCACTCTATTTCACCATTGTCAACACATTTTTATACTTTATTTTGTTTATTCCTTTACTTCTGATCCTGCGGCTCTTCTTTTCTGATTTCTTTTGTTCTGATTTCTTTGCAAATCTGATCAACGAAATCAGCTATCGGTTTAACACCTTCATCTCCTGCAAATCTGCTTCTTACAGAAACATTTCCATCAGCTTCTTCCTGCTGTCCAACAACAAGCATGTAAGGAAGTCTGTCCATTCTTGCTTCTCTGATTTTATAACCGATCTTTTCTGATCTGTCATCAACAGTTACATCAACACCATTTTTCTTAAGCTCAGCCGCAACTTTATTTGCGTATTCAACATACTTATCAGAAATAGGGAGAACTCTTACTTGTTCAGGACAAAGCCATGTAGGGAACTTTCCTGCATACTTTTCAATAAGCCATGCAAGTGTTCTCTCGTAACATCCCATAGATGTTCTGTGAATGATGTAAGGTCTCACCTTATCACCGTTTTCATCAATGTAGTACATGTCAAACTGTTCTGCAATAAGTGCGTCCCACTGAACTGTAATCATTGTATCTTCCTTACCATACACATTCTTAGCATTGATATCTACTTTTGGACCATAGAATGCAGCTTCTCCCACATCTTCCACAAAATCAATATCAAGTTCTGTAAGAATATCTCTGATATGCTGTTCTGTCTCCTCCCACACTTCAGGAGCTCCGATATATTTTTCTGTATTTTCAGGATCCCATTTTGAAAGATGGTATGTTACATCCTCTTCAACTCCAAGTGTCTCAAGGCAATATTTTGCAAGTGCAAGACAACGCTTGAATTCGTCAACCATCTGGTCAGGTCTTACAACAAGGTGTCCCTCTGTGATTGTAAACTGACGAACTCTTGTAAGTCCATGCATTTCTCCCGAATCTTCATTTCTGAATAATGTAGATGTCTCGCTGTATCTGCATGGAAGATCTCTGTATGACTTTTGGCTGTTCTTGTACACGTAGTACTGGAACGGACAAGTCATTGGTCTTAAAGCCATAACTTCTTTGTCTTTTTCTTCGTCGCCAAGTACAAACATTCCATCTTTGTAATGGTCCCAATGACCCGATATCTTATAAAGATCAGACTTAGCCATAAGAGGTGTCTTAGTTCTTGTATATCCCCATTCGTTATCCTCAAGATCTTCAATCCATCTCTGAAGTTTCATCAACATCTTAGTTCCCTTTGGAAGCATAAGAGGAAGTCCCTGTCCAATAACATCAACAGTTGTAAACAGTTCCATTTCTCTTCCAAGTTTGTTGTGATCTCTGTTTTTTGCATCTTCCAATTTCTCAAGGTACGCATTCAAATCATCTTTTTTGCTGAATGCAGTACCATATATTCTCTGAAGTCTTGCCTTATTTGCATCACCTCTCCAATAAGCCATTGAAGATGAAATGAGTTTGAAGGCTTTAATCGGTGATGTAGACATAAGATGCGGTCCTGCACACAAATCAACAAACTCACCCTGGCTGTAGAATGAAATAATGGAATCCTCAGGAAGATCCTTAATAAGTTCAACCTTATAAGGCTCATCTCTGTCTTCCATATATTTAATTGCATCCTGTCTTGGAAGTGTAAACTTTTCTAATTTAGCACCTTCCTTGATAATCTTTTTCATCTCTGCTTCTATTTTATCAAGGTCTTCTCTTGAAAAAGGTTCATGATCAAAATCATAATAAAATCCATCATCGATAGAAGGCCCGATAGCAAGCTTTGCTTCCGGATATAATCTCTTTACCGCTTCTGCCAAAACATGTGATGTTGTATGTCTGTACGCAGCAGCCCCTTTTGGATCATCAAATGTAAGAATATTCAAAGTACAATCTTTATCCACTGTTGTTCTTAAATCTACAACCTCACCATCAATTTCTGCAGCACATGCCGCTCTTCCAAGTCCACCACTAATATCAAAAGCAATATTGCTAGCTGACATTGGTTCGCTGTATTCTTTCACAGAACCATCTTTCAATGTAATTTTCATAACTTTCTTCCTCTCTCTCTTATTATTTTTTCTTCTCAAATCACCGAAACCGCTACGCTTTTTCGGGATTGTATCACGGTCGTCAAATGCACAAAAGCAAGTTTTCTGCATTTTCCTCGTCGCGTAAGGAAGTTCAAAGAACTTTCCTATGAAACAAATCACCGAAACCGCTACGCTTGTTTCGGGATTGTAGGCAGTCGTCAAATTCATTCAAGCAAGCTTGATGAATTTTCCTCGTTGCTAAACAAAAACAGCCCCTGCTCGTGTACACGAACAGGGGCAATAATATCGCGGTTCCACCCTGATTACCAATAATGGTATCTCATTTACGATTATAACGTAATCACCGGACCTGATTAGGGTCACTCAGAGGTAGTCTTCAGAAATTCTTCCGTAAGATGCTTCCAGCCATGGCATCTCTCTCTGTAACCATCCAAATTACTTACTCTTCTCTTCAACGTGTTAAATATACTGTTAAATACACGATAAATTATAACATCCATATCTGTTTTGTCAACCTTCAATGAAAGTTACAAAAGGTTCTCACACGAACAAACATTCCTTATTTGCTCTCTTCTTCAGCAGTTTTTGAAGGAACTTCCTTTATCTTTGCATTATCAACCACAAAATCAAGAACTGCTTTTTCAACTAAAGCATGCTTTATCTCTTCATCAGAATAATCTTCCTTCATTGATTCAGGAGAGTCATAGTCATATTCCTCATACATATCTTCATATCCCTGCTTAATGTCAGATTTAGAAATTGTAATATTTTCTTTTTTGGCAATTGCCCACATTACAAGTTCAGACTTCACATCATCGAGGTACATCTTCTCAACACCATCTTTATTCAATCCGATAAATTCATAGTACTCTTCTTTTGACATTCCCCAATACTCTGCCCAATATGCTGCGTCAGCCTCATCTGTCTCCACAACATCATTGTAAACATCCTGTGGGTAACCATTCATCTGGCAATTTTCAAGCACTTTATTCCAAAGGTCTGTTTGAGTACTTTCTTCGACATTGTCTTTGCTCTCTTCAAGAAGATAATCTCTCATCATTTTTTTGTATTCATCAACAGTGTTATATCCTTCTTCACTGTAGTTTTCCTTAACCCACTCATCTGTAAGTTCTGCTGTGTATTCCTCGGAAACCTTAACAACTTTAACTTTAAATGTTGCATTCTTTCCTTTATATACATCTGCATTTTCCACCGGGAATGCTGTTACATCTTCAACCTCAACTTCAACAGTATCACCGGCTTTCTTACCAACAAGAGTCTTATCAAACTCAGGTACTAAATCCTCATCTCCGATTACAATGTCATAATCTGTATCGGTAAGTTCATCTACTTTCTTTCCATCTACCGTTCCTTCAAAATCAATTGTAAGGGAATCCCCTTCTTTTGAAGCTCTGTCTACTTCTCTGTAATCAACCAACTCTTCATCAATCGCAGCCTGTAAATCCTCATCTGAAACACCAGCCTTTTGCTTTTCGTATTCAAGTCCCTTGTACTGGCCAAGAGTAATATAATCCTCAGGCTTGTAACCAATCTCTGAATCTATTTCTTTATCCGGTCTTATCTTACTATTGTAGAAGACAAGTCCGGCAAATGCTGCCAAAATAACAATTATAACCGTAGGTACCCAAATTTTCTTAACAATACTCATGTAATTCTCCTATCTGCTGGTATTTTTATTGTGTTTTTACTGAAATTTCTCTGTCAGCCAAAAATCACAAAGGGACAACCGCTAACGCGGCAGTCCCTTCTATCATATCATATTTTTCAAAAATATAAACAGAAATATTAAACTTGTGTTGAGTAATTTGGAGCTTCCTTAGTAATATGGATATCATGCGGATGACTTTCCTTTAATGAAGCAGCTGAAATCTTAACAAACTTTCCTGTTTCTTTAAGAGTTTCAATATCCTTAGCTCCGCAATATCCCATACCTGCTCTGAGTCCTCCCATAAGCTGGAATATTGTATCTTCAAGGTTACCTTTGTATGCGACTCTTCCTTCTACTCCTTCAGGAACAAGTTTCTTTGCATCTGCCTGGAAGTATCTGTCCTTACTTCCATTTTCCATAGCTGCAATAGAGCCCATTCCTCTGTATACTTTATATTTTCTTCCCTGATATAATTCAAATGTTCCAGGACTCTCATCACATCCTGCAAACATGCTTCCCATCATACATACGCTTCCGCCGGCAGCGATAGCCTTTACAACGTCACCTGAGAACTTGATTCCACCATCAGCAATGATAGGTACTCCGTATTCTTTTGCAGCTTCATAACAATCCATAATAGCCGTAACCTGAGGTACACCAATACCTGCAACTACACGGGTTGTACAGATAGAACCAGGTCCGATACCAACCTTAACTGCATCAGCTCCTGCCTCGATAAGATCTCTTGTAGCTTCTCCTGTTGCAACGTTACCTGCAATAACCTGAAGTTCAGGAAATTCAGCTTTAATCATCTTAAGTGTGTTAAAGATATTCTGTGAATGACCATGTGCTGAGTCAATCACGATAACATCAACTTTTGCATTTACCAAAGCTCTTACTCTATCCATTACATTACTTGTAATACCTACTGCAGCTCCACAGAGAAGTCTTCCCTGCTCATCCTTTGCAGAATAAGGATATTTAATCTGCTTTTCGATATCTTTGATAGTAATAAGACCTTTTAAATTGTAATCATCGTCAACAATAGGAAGCTTTTCTTTTCTTGCTTTTGCAAGAATTGCTTTCGCCTCCTCGAGAGTAATTCCCTCCTTTGCTGTGATAAGATTTTCTGATGTCATTGCATCTTTAATCTTCTTTGTTCCGTCTTTTTCGAATTTCAAATCACGGTTAGTAATAATACCAACAAGCTTTCTTCCTACTACGATAGGAACTCCGGAAATTCTGAACTTTGCCATAAGCTGATCGGCATCCTCCAATGTATCCTCCGGTGTCAAGAAAAACGGATCTGTGATTACTCCATTTTCAGAACGCTTTACTTTGTCTACTTCTTCAGCCTGTTCTTCAATAGACATGTTCTTGTGGATAATACCAATTCCACCCTGTCTCGCCATTGCAATAGCCATTCTATGTTCTGTAACAGTATCCATCCCCGCACTCATCATAGGAATATTCAATTTGATTTTCTTTGTCAAATGTGTTGATAAATCAACCATATTTGGCGTAACCTGCGAATACTGAGGTACTAACAAAACATCATCAAAAGTTATTCCTTCACCGATAATTTTTCCCATTGGATTTTCCTCTCTTTCTTATTGCAAATGTTTTTTAAATTTCCTATTAGTCTAACAAATAAAAAAAATGATGTCAAATTAATTTCATAGGGATAATATTGATTATTTTTATCCACTTTTTAAGTCGAATAAAATAACACAAAATCATTATTTGTATAATTATTATATTTATGCAAAAAAGAGGAACAGATTTAAGTAAAAACCGTCCCTCTTTTTTTCTATTCGTTATAAACAGTTGGTCTAAGGCTCTTTATAGCCTTTGCAATCTTCTCATTAGGTTCAAAGAATACCACTTCAGTCCCTCTGTCACTGTTGAAAACCGCAACCATTTTTTCTGCATCCTTTCTTCTGGATGAATAATCATACATTTTTTCCACGTTAAGATATGATGCAACTTTTTCTGATTTTTCAGGAGCAATAACCACTGCCTTTTTCAAGTCAAAAACTTTGCATCTTTTTCTTTTTATCTGCCCCATTATCTTTTCAACATACAAATCATAATTTGCAACCGAATACTCAAATTCAATATCTGTTATTTTGAAAATATAATAAATCAGATATCCGCTTAAAAATATCATAGTAAATCCGAGTATGCCCAAATGTGCATTTGCAAGCAAAGGAAGTCCCAAAAGTGAAGCAACAAATAACACAACTACTGCTATTCTTCCTCCGATTTCCTTTGAAGATGGTTTACTCTTTATAATCTGTTCCGCAAAAACCTCGTTCATTATTCCCTCCATTATTCAACAGATACGAGATAATAGTAAACCGGCTGTCCGCCTGCATACATCTCTATCTCATAATCCGGGAATTCTGCCTGCATCTTCTCAAGAAGAGTATTTGCCTCATCTTCTGTAATATCTGCGCCATAGTATACACTGACAATTTCAGAATCCTCATCAGCAATTTCTTTTACCATATCAATTGTTGTATCGTCAATGTTCTCACCAACAGCTGCGATTCCTGCATCTCCGATACCCATGATATTGCCTTCCTTGATTTCTTTGTCATCAATTATAGTATCTCTTACTGCGTATGTAACCTGTCCGGACTTAACATACGACATGCCATCTATCATATTTGATTTGTTTTCTTCAGTTGAGCAGTCGTCTGCAAAAGAAATAAGTGCAGCTATCCCCTGAGGAATAGTCTTAGATGGTATTACTACAATCTCCTTATCTTCAACAAGAGTCTCTGCCTGCTGCGCAGCCATAATAATATTCTTATTGTTTGGAAGAACAAAAATAGTTTCAGCATTAATCTTATCTATTGCGTTGAGCATATCCTCAGTTGAAGGATTCATTGTCTGACCGCCTTCAATGATATAATCAACTCTGAGTCCTTTAAAAATCTCGCTCAATCCTTCCCCAACGGAAACCGCAACAAAACCATATTTCTTTCTTGGTTCATCAACTGCCTTCTTCTCAGTTTCCACATTCTGCGATGCAAGCTTTTCTGCTTCTTTTATGAGTTTTTCCTGATGCTCTTCTCTCATGTTGTCAATCTTCATTCTTGATAACTGACCATAAGTCAAAGCCTTCTGAATAGCAAGACCCGGATCATTGGTATGAACATGAACCTTAACTACCTCTTCGTCTGCCACCACAACAATGGAATCACCTATCGACTCAAGATAACCCTTAAATGAATGAACCTCTTCAGTCGGCATCTCGTTCTCAAGAAGGATAATAAATTCAGTACAGTAACCAAACTTAATATCAACTTCTTTTGAAGCTTCAAACTTGATTTCTCCCTTTCCGTCTGCTCCGGTTCCTTCAATTGTGTAATCAATCTCTTTTCCAAGGAAAGCATCATAACCTCCCTTGAGGACCTGCATAAGACCCTGTCCGCCGGAGTCAACAACTCCAGCCTGCTTAAGAACAGGAAGCATATCAGGAGTCTTACCGAGAACCTCATCTCCGTATTTGATAACTTCATCTATAAACACAGTAAGATCATCTGTCTCAGCAGCCATCTCTACAGCTTTGTCTGCAATTCCCTTTGCAACTGTAAGGATAGTACCTTCCTTCGGTTTCATTACTGCCTTATAAGCAGTCTCAACTGCTCTTACACAAGCTTTTGATAACAATTCGGCATCAATCTTATGCTCATGTTTTATTTCTTTTGTGAATCCTCTAAACAACTGTGAAAGGATAACACCTGAGTTACCTCTAGCTCCTCTGAGGGATCCTGAAGAAATTGCCTTTGATAATTTCTCCAAATCCGGGTGTTCTATCACTGCAACTTCCTTTGCTGCTGACATAATAGTCATTGTCATATTTGTTCCTGTATCACCATCCGGAACAGGAAATACATTAAGTTCGTTTATCCATTCTTTCTTTGCGTCAAGATTTTTGGCACCTGCCAAAAACATTTTCTGGAGCATAGCACCATCGATTGTCTTGATTTCCACAATAACATCCTCCTTAAGTAAGATAATTAGTCGATTACTCTGATACCTTCGACATAAATATTAATTTTTCTTACCTTCATTCCCGTATAAGCTTCAACTTTGTATTTTACACTGCTAATAATGTTATCTGCTATAGTTGAGATATTAACACCATAAGCAACAATAATATGAAACTCTATCTTTATAGCGTTTTCTTCGTTTATAGTAACTTCAATCCCTTTTGAAAGACTGTCTCTCTTAAGTAACTTAACAAGTCCGTCTCTCACGCTTACAGCAGCCATACCAACAATACCAAAGCACTCACATGCTGTTGTTCCGGCATACTTCGCAATTACTTCAGGATCAATTAACACTTCCCCTAAATCTGTGTTCATTTTACCTTTCATATAACTACCTCCCGTTAAAATAATTGACTCTACAGTTATATGTTCTGCACTTGCTCTCTTACGCAAACTGCAAACTGTCACAATATATGATACCTTATTTTAGTAAAAAATAAAAGTATTATTTAAAACATCGAGAAATTATAAAAAAACACTTGCATTGTTTCTCTGATTCTGATAGAATGTCATTTGTGTTGAGTCGCAGTGAATGCGATAATTGTCTATGTAAGGAGGTGCTATTATGGCTAAATGTGAAATTTGCAACAAAGGTGCTCATTTTGGAAACGCTGTGAGCCATTCTCATAGAAGATCTAATAAAATGTGGAAATCAAACATTAAATCTGTTAAAGTTAAAGTTAATGGAGCAGCAAAGAAGATGTACGTTTGTACTTCTTGCTTAAGATCAGGAAAAGTTGAAAGAGCATAATTTGTTTATTGCATAATATAAAAAAACGCATTGCAGTTGGATTAATCCGAACGCGATGCGTTTTTTTATTTTCCTGCCACTGCTCTCATTTCATAATTTATACATTTTGAAACGGGCATACGCAGTTTTCAGAATCTCTATCGCATTAAGCAAATGTTTTTTTTAAATTGAGTCATTACTTAAAGGACTATTTTCAAAAGCAAGGTAGGGAATTTTGTTGCAAAAGTTATATCTGGCAACCCATGTGAAGAAAATCCAAAATGGGATGTAAGGTATTTCCGAGAAAAAAGTTATGGCTGGCAACCCATGTGAAGATAATTCAAAATGGGATGTAAGGTATTTCCGAGAAAAAAGTTAGGGCTAACAACCCATGTGAAGAAAATCCAAAAAGGGATGCAAGAAATTTCTGACAGAAAAGTTATGCCTGGCAACCCATGTGAAGAAAATCCCAAAAGGGATGTAAGCATAATGAAATCAAGTTTAATAAGCATACATCCCCAAATGAATTTTGCCAAAAGGGATATATAATGTAGAAGTCCTTAGGTGTAACTAAAAATTAGATTATGTGCCCGTTTCAAAAAGTATACTTTTTAAATTCCTTACCATATGAAAAGCAGGGTACGAAATGTAGAATTTCTACATTTCGTACCCTGCTTTTATATTATAAATATTTTGATAACTTTAATTATAAAATTATTTTGCCGCCTTTTCAGCTGCGATAGCCTTATCACTCTTCTTTACAAGGAATAATGACATACATAAAGCTACACAGTAAAGTGCGATTGTTGCATACAATACATACTGGTATCCTGTTGGGTTAACAACCACAGGATCACCGTGTAATGATCCGTTTACAGGTGTTCCAAACTTACCTACAATCCAGGTTGCCATCTGGTTTCCTGATAATCCTGCAAAAGCCCAAGCAGAAAGTGTGATACCATGGATAGCACTGATGTTACCCATTCCATAGTGGTCTGATAACAATGTTGGAACATTTGAGAAACCACCACCGTATCCTGCATTTACCATAAAGATTAACGCTAATACTAAAATAACAAGAATAGTATTCTTTGTATCAATTGATGTAAATCCTTCAACAGGACTAGCTGCATTCTTAATAGCTCCTGTAAGCATTACAATACCTGTTAATGCTATTGAAAGAACAAATATTAATTTGTAAATTGTATTTCTGTCTTTCAAACTGTCAGCCCATGCTGAAAATCCTAAACGTCCACCTGCATTGAAAATAGCAGAAAATGTCGAAATAATACCTGCAAATGCTGCAAGACCTACACACTTAACAATCATCTTCTCCTGAGAGATAAGTGCAAGACCACAAGTAATGTTGATGTAGAACATTACCCAGATACCAATGTAGTTTGCCCAACCTTTTGTCTTGATTGTAGCAACAATACCTTCGCTCTTATCTTTGTTTGTAGGCTCAACCCAACCTTCAGGTTTTTTAAGCAGTAAGTGTCCAACAAACATCATGCAGAAATATACTACTGCTAAGATGTAGAACATTTTGCTTGTTCCAAATTTTGGCTGTAACCACTCCATAATTGGAGATGCGATAGCTTTAGCACCACCAAATCCTGCTACTGCAAGACCTGTTGCCAAACCTTTTCTGTCTTCAAACCAGAGCATTAATGTCTTAACAGGTGATAAATAACCAGTACCAAGACCAACACCCATAATAAATCCATAACAGATATAAATTCCAAGTAATGCCACAAGATTATGCTTGTGAGTAGAACCATAATATATAAAGAAACCTGTTCCTGCCATACCTGTTGCAAAACAAATAGTTGCGATTAATGATGAAAGATGAATGTTCTTTTCAACAATACCACCAAGAAATGCTGCTGACATTCCAAGGAAGAAAATAGCAAAACTAAATGCCCACTCTACAGCCGGCTTGTCCCAACCGATGTCATTTGAAATTGCTTCACTAAATAATGACCAGCAATACACTGTACCGATACTAAAATGTAATAATAATGCAGGGATCGCTGCACGAACCCATTTGTTGGCTCTCCAACCTTTTGAACTACTACTGTTTCCCATAATTCAAATCTCTACCTTTCTTTTTCTGATGTATCTGCAAGTGCAAAAAATGCACGCAAACACGAATATTATAACTCCTCAATCAGAAAGTTTCAATATAAAAAAATAGGATATTAAAGAAATTTGTCTATTTATAAGAAAGATTTCTTCAACATCCTATTTTATGTTATATTTTATGTTATTTTTTTTGCTCATAAATTTAGCCTAATACTATCTTTGCGATATCTGCGCTTTCCTTTGCATCTTTTGCATAATAATCAGCCCCAATACTCATCGCATAATCAGGAGTAAGCACCGCTCCTCCTACCATCACCTTGCAGTCAACATTGTTTTCTCTGAGAAGTCTGATTGTTTCTTCCATAGAACAAAGGGTTGTTGTCATAAGCGCTGACAATCCAACAAGTTTAACATTATGCTTAATCGCTTCATCAACAACAAGCTGGCAGTCAACGTCTCTTCCGAGATCAATTACATCATATCCGTAATTTTCAAGAATTACCTTTACGATATTCTTTCCGATATCATGAATATCTCCCTTTACTGTCGCAAGGATTATTTTTCCTTTCGACTCTGTATCTCCACCCTTGTTTGCCATATATGTCTTTATTTCTTCAAAACAAACTTTTGCAACATCAGCTGCAAGAATGAGCTGTGGGAGGAAGATTATATTCTTTTCAAACTTTTCACCCACAACGTCAAGGGCGGGAATAAGCATATCATTAATAATGACCATGGCATCTGTATCTTCAAGATACTCTTTTGTCAGTCTGCTTCCGTCATTCTTCATTCCTGTTTCCATTGCACGAAGAATTGACAATCCTCTGTCATCTAACTTTTCTAAAGATTTGATATCCTTGTTTAAAGGAGCAGAAACTGATTTGCTTTCAGATTTAACCACTTCTTTTTGAATCTCAACTTTAGATGATTCCTCAATGAATTCCATTGCATTCTTATCAATATCCGCAAGAACATTGTAGGTTCTTACTGCCCACACCATGGATGATACATTCGGATTAATAATAGGAAGATCAAGCCCCATTGTAAGAGCCATTGTGAGGAATGTCTTATTTACAAGTTCTCTGTTTGGAAGTCCGAATGAAATATTAGATACTCCCAGAACATTTTTAAGTCCCAGTTCATCTCTGATAATACTCATTGCTTTAAGTGTTTCTTTGGCAGCTTTTTGCTCCGCAGATACTGTCAGTGTAAGACAATCAATAATGACATTTTCTTTTCTGATTCCATATGACAATGCCTTATCAAGTATTCTCTTTGCAATCTCAACACGTCCTTCTGCTGAATCCGGAATTCCGTTTTCATCCAATGCAAGTCCTATAACGGCAGCACCGTATTTTTTTACCAAAGGAAGTATTCTGTCTAAGACTTCCTCTTCTCCGTTTACTGAATTTACTATTGGCTTTCCGTTATAAACTCGAAGCGCAGCTTCAAGTACTTCCGGCTTAGTCGAATCAATCTGAAGCGGAGTGTCCACAATCCCCTGTAAGGCTTTTATGGTTCTAATCATCATATCCCGCTCATCAATTTCAGGAAGACCCACATTTACATCAAGAATATTTGCTCCTCCGTCAATCTGTTCAATTGCCTGAGACAAAATATAATCAATATCATTATTTATCAGAGCTTCTTTAAATCTCTT
Organism: Lachnospiraceae bacterium; assembly: GCA_024698345.1. Classification (GTDB taxonomy): domain Bacteria; phylum Bacillota; class Clostridia; order Lachnospirales; family Lachnospiraceae; genus SIG293. The sequence continues at coordinate 31,023 of JAILRH010000083.1, forward strand.
CTTTCCTGTAGGATTAATTCTCTCACCGATAATCTGTGGCCTGTCCACAACAACTGTATTTGTAGAAGAACAAACAGCAAGAGGTACCTCCACTTTCCTCTCCTCAAAAAGTCCGTCTCTTCTAGCTTCGTCAAGCATCTTAGCAACTTCTCTGATATAATCCGGATTAGTTCCACAGCATCCACCGAATACATGAACGCCAAGTTCGGCCATCTTTCTCATGGACTGAGCAAACTCTTCAGGCGACACATCATACAAATTAGTAACAGGATCAGGCAATCCGGCATTAGGCTTGACCATAACCGGTATATCAGTCCACTCTGTGATTTTTGCCACAACGTCAATAAGTTCATCAGGACCCAATGAGCAGTTAACTCCGATTGCATCCACTCCAAGACCCCCGATTGTAAGAACCATTGACGGAACCGAACAACCGGTAAATGTTCTCATATTTCTTTCAAATGTCATTGTACAAAATACAGGTAAATCAGAGTTTTCCTTTGCTGCAAGAACTGCAGCCTTTGTCTCAAGAAGGTCTGTCATAGTTTCTATAACAATAAGGTCCGCTCCTTCTGCTGCAAGAATCTCCTCTTTAAACATATCATAAGCCTCATCAAAAGTAAGACTTCCGGTAGGTTCAAGCAACTGTCCTATTGGTCCAAGATCCAGTGCCACCTTACAATCAGTTCCTTCACAGGCTTTTTTTGCATTTGCAATTGCCGCACCGATAAGTTCTTTAACACTATACCCTGAATCTGCCATCTTATATCTGTTTGCACCAAATGTGTTTGCATACACAACCATTGAGCCGGCTGCAATATAACTGGAATGAATGTCAACAATCCATTCAGGCTTTGTAATGTTAAGAGTTTCGGGTATAGTTCCCATCTCCATACCTTTTCCCTGGAGCATGGTTCCCATCGCACCGTCTAATATAATATAGTCACTTTTCAGCAATTCCCTAATTTCCATTGCATCTGTCTCCTCTCACCCTGTATTCACACACATCTTTCATATTACAGTATTCACAGCGATTTTCATTACTTCGCTTATCATTCCCGTGATTTCCACTATTATGAACTTTTCCGGTTACTTCGTCAAGACTGTTTTCTTTATTTTTCAATCCAATAATACAGGTAACAGACTTTGTAGGAGTAAGCATCATACTGTCGTTGACACACACACCTATTCTCTTTGGTGCCTGCAATACTTCAAGGAACTTTTTTTGAAGTTCCAATGGAAAATCACCATATCCAAGACCAAATCGCCAGGTCATCTCCATATCAGGAAAATCATCCTGAATAAACTCTTCGACCTCATCACAAATCTGTTCAACCATAGCGCTGGCCATACTGTCTATAACCGTCGCCTCAGCCATATTTCCTATCTGTTTAATCCTGATAAGTCTGTCTGTTCCCATCCCTGCTGTAACACACATAAAAACTGCTTTCTCACACCCTTCAAGATGTTTCTTTATATCATGACCTGCCAGTTCAAAATCGCATCCTTCAAGAGTATAATCATTATTCAATTTAAAAACACTGTAAATATAGTCAGGTCTGGCCGCTGACAACAAATCGCTCTCACAATGTGAAAGAAGCTCTTTCATATTGGGATCAATATCATTATTATTGTATCCCAAGTAACGAAGAGCCTCTTTTACATTGATAGAATCTATTAATATTTCTTTCTTTTCCATATTTTAAATATCGTGACCTATCACGTTCTTAACACCTTCTGATATTTTTCTTGCAATATAAGGATTGTTCATAGTGTAGATGTGGATTCCGTCAACACCGTTCGCAACCAAATCTACAATCTGATTAATAGCATATGCTATTCCTGCATCTCTTAAGGCTTCAGGATTATTCTCAAATCGTTGCATAACTTTTGAGAACTTCGCCGGAAGTGACGCTCCACACATAGATACCATTCTTTCTATCTGTTTCTTGTTAGTTACAGGCATAATTCCTGCCTCAACCGGAACATTAATTCCCGCAATTCTGACCTTTTCGATAAAATCGTAGAAACAGTTATTGTCAAAGAACAACTGTGATACCAGATGCTCTGCTCCAGCTTCAACCTTTGTCTTGAGATTTGCAATATCTTCTCTCATACTTTCTGCATCCATGTGAACCTCAGGATAACAAGCTCCTGATACGCCAAAATCCCCTTTGGATTTGATGTATGATGTCAAATCCGATGCGTGAAGGAAATCTTTTTGAGGTTCTAAGCCCTCAACAATATCTCCTCTCAGCGCAAGAATATTGTTGACATTACGTTTTCTCAAGTCATCAAGTATAATATCAACACTCTCTTTAGTCGCATGAACACATGTGAGATGAGCCATAGACTCTATTCCATACTTTTCTTTTATACCTGCGCAAATATCTATTGTATCAGTATTTGCAACATTTCCTGCCGCACCATAAGTAACACTGATAAAATCCGGTTTTAATTGTCCCAGTTCATCAAGAACCTCATATATACTTTCAATCGGGCTTGTCCTTTTTGGCGGAAAAACCTCAAAAGAAAATACCGGTCTGCCATTATTGAACATTTCTGAAATCTTCATCTTCTGCCTCCATAATATGAAATATCATCTACAGAAAAACAAATTATATCCTACAACAAGACATACTACAATAATGCTGACCGTTAAAAACGTAGTCTTAATCAAAAGAGCCACTCCCATTCCAATTGCAAAACAAAACAGAGCAAAACCTATCAATCTATGCATATAACACCAAATAGCATTTTGTATATCTTATGGTATATCTATAATTTTATTCTACTGTAATATCATCTTCTTTGCTTGTAAACTTATCAACAATATCAGGAACCATATCCAAAATCTTTGTCATACTGTCCTGAGAATTAACGCTGACAACCTTTGACATTCCATCTTTTATGATAAGTACAGCTGCAGGTTTGAGTTTTCCACCCATACCACCTGCATTATTTGCATCTTTAGAAAAAGCACCAAGCCCCATTCCAAAGGAAACATCTGCTAATGGGAGAATAATAGTATCTCCTATTTTAATTGGTTCACCAACAGTTGTTTTTGTTGTTATATAACTTTCCATCCCCTTGAGTAATGCCTCAATAGTTTCATTTCTTTCTGCCATAAAAAACTCCTCCTATACCCTTTTAATTCCATTAACGACATCTCTTACTTCTTTTTTGAAATATATCTTTATGGCGTTTATTAAAATAACTGCCAGTAAGAACTTTCCATAGATTATCCCTTTCCCCTCAAATCTCTTTTCAGTGAAATCAGGAACAACTCTAAATTTTTGGGAATCTATCTTAACCGTACCACATGCAACTGCCAGCACAGCCAAAGCCTTTCCCGTAACATCAGGTTCTTCAAACCCGAAAACAATATCCGCCTCCAGTTTAGATGGTTTTATATGATTGTATACTTTAATCAGAATATCCTTTGAATAAGCAAAAGCGACTTTAAACCTCTTACTTTTCAAAATCTTCTTTAGCCTCTTTGCCTTATTCTTGTATACCTCAAAAATCTCTTTTACTTTTCTGTATTTTTCAGGAATATCTTTTATCAAGTATATAACATTTTTGATTTTTTCTTTAACTTTATCAAATCTACTCTCAGACTTCTCTGCATTATTCTGATTTGAATGTTGCGAATTCCCACTTTGATGAATAGGAGTATCATCCTGTAACACTTTTAAAAGCGACTCAAATACATCCTCATCTTCTTCCACCAGCTCTTCATCATCCTCTTTTAATGCCTTTCCTTTCTTTTTATTCCTTTTTTTTGCGTTTTTCTCATCACTATCGTCATCATCCGTGATGCTTCCCTTTAAGAATGGTATACCAAAAATCTTAAGAACATACAAAATATCACCCTCTTTATTGTATATTCTAAACAATATTATCCTTGCTATCCATCTTATGTCAAAAACGCCTCTAACCTCTTTTCCTTTGGCTTCAATAGAGCCATCGTAAATAAAAGGGATAAATAGAATCATCAAGGCTAAAGTCACAATAACAGCCAATAAAATGCCAATTATCTTTAGTATAATCAACAAAATATGTACCATAAATGTTACCCCTCAATCAGCTACTAACGCCACCTTCAAAAATGTATGATTTCAAATCAAATCCTTTCGTATTGTTATAGCATTCCATTATTATGTCCTGCATCAAATCCATTGCTTCTGATTTGCCATCCGCAATTCCCACAATAACCAGATCTGAATCAAGATATCTTTTTTGCATTAAAACAATCGTAGGAATAATATCCAAAATATCACTGTCATTAAACGGAAGAGCAAGCGCAAACTTATTTACCTGCATCTTTCCGGCATTTATCTTTTCGATAATATCCTCACTTGTTTTCTTCGCCTTTTCTCCTACGTATAAATAATTATACCATCTCATAAGGCCTCCTGTCCTACTCCTCCATTATCACATGAAGTACGTCAACACACGCATTCTTTTCAGCACTATCTTTGCAGTTGTACAGGGTCTGATAAATAAAATCCTGTAATTCACTAATATTATTAAAGAATACCGGCAACTGTGATAAAACCGAATTCATAACTGCTCTGTTTACCGCTTTTGGATTATTTTCAAAAAGCTGCCTGAAATCAGATATCAACGAATCTGTAACTGCTGTGAGCATATCATCATCAACCACAGCATCATCTGCTGTATTATCAAGTGTAACAAAAATACTGTCTGATGACAGAACAGATAATTTCTCTAAATCCCTAAATTCCTCAACCAACTGTTCCTGACTCAACACTTCTGCATATGAAGAAGTAATCTCATCCACAATATTATAAAGGGAAATCTTCTGATACATACTCTCCTGGCTTCCCTCAAGAATTGAAAACATATCTTCAGTATCCTCATCTATCTCGGAACCCAGAACAAAATGATCATTAACAGCAATCACAATCTCCTCACAAGCCTTCATCACTTTGTCTTTTTCGTCATCGTTCTGAGTTAGAACGATAGAATAAGTATCATTCATAATCTCCATAATCATCATGCAGATGTTCATTGCATCTTCTATAAAAACAGATACATCTTCAATATTTCTGATTGAGAACTTATATTCTTCTTCAGAAATATTTGAATAATCAATATTCTTTAACGACTCTGCAACCTCTTCAAGTTCCGGAAATAATGAAGCAAAATCTTTATTGTCTGAAATCATCGAAGAGGTCTTTATCATATAAACGAAATCATCCAAAGTCTTTTTATCCGATCCTTTGTAAATAGAAAGACCGTTAGTCACATGCTCAAAGAACTTTGTCTTTGTCATCCTTATAGGAAGTTCTGCTATAACTTCAGAAATCTTACTGTTAATTACAGTATTGTCCTCATCCGATAAAATATACTGCATAAGCATTCTGCAAAGATCCTCGTCATTGTAATTCTTATCCAGTGTACTTTCTTTAAATCTGTATTCTACTCTGTTTAGTGCATGTTCATAGGCTCTAAAAACATCAACATAATATGTCAGGGCTCCAACTTCATCAAGAATATACTTTCTTCCCTCATCAAGGGTACGTGTTGCCTCATCTTTTGACAAATTACGTTCCAAAACACCATTTCTGATAACCTTGTGAACTGAATCAGCTACTTCCTTAACTCCCTGCCTCTTAATGTCACCATCTTCTCTCATCTGATAATATGTATAGTAATTAAGTGCCAATCTGACAAATGCAAATCTGTTGTTGAGTTGCTTGTACTGTTTAAGATACTCCTTAATATTGTCATTTACATTTGTTCCTTTTGATATTTCATTTATAATGCGTCTCATCATCAACCTCTAACATAATTATCATTTATCAGATGAATATCCTCATACATCTGATATACATTGTCTTCCATTATACCAAAATTAAGAGGATATGTAAATCAACTTCACATATCTCCTGCTATTTGCATATTTCTTTACACATTTACTTTTTTCAAACTCAATTCGACAATAATTGCAAACTCATTATCTTTTACTTCTGTCTTAAATACTCCGTCATACTTATCCGCAACTTTCTTTATATTCTTTGTTCCGATACCGTGAGATTTTTTATCTTCTTTAGTAGTTTCAAGTTTCTGTGCGCTCTCAACCTGTGACTTGTCAATTGAATTGTGTTCTTCAATCCTGAGATATTTTTTACCTACGATAAAATTCAGTTTTATATATTTCGCACTCTCATCTGCCTGACTGTTAACAGCCTCAACAGCATTCTTCAAAATATTTGAAATAACCACAACCAAATCATAATCTTCGATACTCAGATTCTCCTTTAAATTACCTGTAACGCTTACTTTGACATCTTCTTTTTTATTTGCGAGTATATTAGTTAACATTACATCGGCAATCCTGTTTCCTGTATGGAAAAGCTGCTTTCTGTTCCTATTCAGTTCTTCCGTCATCGTCGAGAGATACCTCTTACACTGTTCCACATCTCCGTTATCAAGATAATTTTCCAGGCACATAATATGATTGAGAACGTCATGTCTAAATCTTCTTGTATCCTCTTCATTCTTCAACACAAGTTCATAATAACTCTTTTGTTGCTCATTATATTTCTGAAGGATTCCGTTTTCATTTTCCAAAGACATTCTTGAAACTTCCAACATTATACCCTCTGCAGAAATAATAAATATACCGATACAGATTATTACAGCTACCGCAGTAATAATCTGATTAAGATTATGCACTCCCTTGCCGTTTACAAAGACAACAATACCTACAATCAAAAACATCAGCATAAACAGAAGTATAGCCACTTCTATCAGTAGTTTCTTTGGTAGTTCCGAAAAATTAATATTGAACTTGAATCCTCTGATTGCTATAACTCCGCAACATATTATAACAATAAACGCTATAACTTTTTTGAAGATAAACATGTCCGCAATTCCCGGAACCAGCAAAATAACGAAGCCCTCAACCACACCTGCGATAATCTGACTTCCAATAAAAGATACAAAATATTCCTTTGCAGACAATTCACAGCAAATTGCCAGCGCAACCATGTATACAACAATCTTTATTATTGCGGTCAGTCCCTCATTAGTTTTTATAAAGAGTAACTCTCTTATGTCCACAATCATCTGACCTGTATGGAAAGAAATGATAACTCCTCCAACGACCACAATCATTATAGCAACGATATTTCTCCATAGTGTCTTAGGCAGGAACTCTCTTTCTATCATACACATCAATACCAGTGCTGACATAAAATCTAACAATAATCCCAGTGTATCAACCATAGACCTCACCATACATCAGGTCAAATTCTCTGACCTTGTCTTTAAACTCATTTTTCTTTCTTCTGGAAACAGGGATAACCTCCCCGTTATCAAGATAAGCTCCTTTGTCATTTATATCATCAATAAATCTCACATTAACTATATATCCCTTGTGACATCTAAAAAACATCTTGTCATTCAAAAGATTTTCCCACTCCTCCATGGAACTCTCACTTCTGAATTTCATGTCATTGGAATTAGTATATATCACCGTATCCCCGCTTTCCTTACAGACATATCTGATTTCTCTTTGCGGAATCTGATATGGTGTACCATATGACTTAAGTTCGATAACTTCATAACCTATTCTGCTTCTGGTAAAAGTATCGAGTCCCTCTTTTATTTCATCAAAATCTACAGGCTTTGTCATATATCTGAAAGCATTCACTCTATACCCTTCTTTGATTCGCTCAACATGAGTAGTCATGATAATAATATTGCAATTCTCCCATTTTTTCTGAAGATTTGCTGCTACTTCAATACCATCAATAGTAGGCATTTCCAAATCGAGAAAATACAAATCCATTCTGTTCTCCTCATCTATAAGCTTATTACCATCTGAATACTCATATATTTCCCATTTTTCAGTATTACAATTATCCTCATGATACATCTTAAGATTCTCTTTTATACTCTCTCTAAAATGTTTCTGATCATCACAAATTGCTATCTTCATATTAACTCCATAATTCCCATTCAATTTCTCCGTCATTTGATAACCCCCATACAAATATATTTTATACTTTCAAACAAAACCCACATCAAAAATACGGAGAAGCATAATTCGTACACGATATTTCTATTATTATACCACACCACACGAAAAAAGGACAAGCACCAACACCTGCCCTTTTTACCTTTTTCGATTTTTCCTCATAATACTACTTCTTTCCGTGTATAATGTAGTAAAGAAAATCAAGAACACTAAATGTAGAAAGCATAAGCAATACCTCCTTATCATTCTTAAATAAATCCGTCCAAACCAACTAATACAAATGTATCAGAAGCCCCCTGCCAATACAATTGCCTATTTTTTCTACACCTATAAAAAATGAATACCCTCTTTAATTCAAATATCATCTTCTTATCTTGCTAGCGTTCCCCGCGCCTTATAGATTCGGCGCAGGAAATAAATAAGAATACAGTTTCTAATATACGGCTACCCCATGCCGTGATTAGAAGGTCAATACATATAGATATCTTCTCCATATCTTTATGTTACTACAATTATATAATTATATTTTCCAAGCAATCAACCGTCTCCCCCACAAACGGTATCATTTACCCCGTGAACGGTATTAATTTCCCCTCGAATGACAACATATCCTTTCCAAATTCATCGATAATAAATATCGCATAAATATCTCAATCTCTCTATATGCTTGTCATCGAACTGATTCTTACTCATTCTCCATCGCCAGTTTGTTCCCATTGATGAAGGAAGATTCATCCTTCCTCTGTTACCAACTTTTAAAACGTCCTGCATCTGGAATATTACAACATCAGCAACACTCATATATGCCAGTCTGAATAATTCATCCACCAGTTCATCCAGGCTGTTATTTCTAACCCTCAAAAACTCTCGGATATATCCCAGTTCCCAATCCTGTTTCTGACTGTAATAACCTATCAATGTATCATTATCGTGTGTTCCACCGTATACAACCGAATTCTTCTTCCAAAAATATGGAAGATGACTGTTCTTTCTGTCTCCATCGAAAGCAAACTCAATTACTTTCATTCCTGGATATCCACTCTTCTCAAGAACTTCCACAGCCTCCGGCATTTCCACTCCCAAATCCTCAGCAATAATTTTTTTATCGCCAACAGCTTCATTTATTGCCTTTACAAGTTTCATTCCCGGTCCAAGAATATATTCACCCTTCACTGCATCCTCATACTCTGCAGGAATTGAGTAATATTTTACCATTCCAAGGAAATGATCAATCCTAATGATGTCATAAAGAGCTGCTGAATGACTCATTCGCATTCTCCACCATTTAAAATCATCTGCCTCCATCTTCTTCCAATCATAAAGCGGATTTCCCCATCTCTGACCTAGTGCCGAAAACATATCAGGCGGTACTCCCGCAACACTCTTAGGATTCAAATCCTTGTCCATCTGGAACATAGATGTATTTGCCCATACATCCGCAGAATCAAGGGCAACATATATCGGAATATCGCCAATGATTGATATATTCAACTTATTGGTGTATTCCTTTAATTTGTTCCACTGTTCAAAGAATTTAAACTGAAGGAACTTCCAGAATTCAGTATCTTCCGCCAAAATTTTCTTATACTTAGCCATCGCTTCAGGCTTGCGTCTTTTAATATCTTCATCCCACTTTTGCCAGGAAACATTGTCGAAGTGATTTTTACATGCCATATAAAGCGCATAATCATCCAACCATTCTTTGTTTTTTTGAAGAAATGTATTGTACTCTTTTGTTCCTGAATGTTTACTATTTTCAAATGCCTTTCTTAGAACCGAAAATCTGTAATAGTACATATTTCCGAAATCAACAAGGTCTTCGTCATACACCCATCTAATACATTCAACGTCTGCTTTTTCTAACAATCCCTCCTCAATCAACGTATCGATATCAATAAAGTAGGGATTTCCCGCAAATGCGGAAAAAGAAGAATATGGACTGTCCCCATAACTAGTAGGACCAAGGGGCAAAACCTGCCAATACTTCTGTCCCGCTTTAGAAAGCTGTTCTGCGAACTTATACGCTTCCTTCCCAAATGTTCCAATACCGTATGGTGATGGTAAACTGCTTATGTGCAGTAGAACACCTGCACCTCTCTCTAAATAACTGCTCATCAAATTTATCTCCTGTCTCACTTTTAAGAATAATATAAAACGCTTCACATTTTTCACATTTCATTGTATTTGCATGTATGGCTTTCGTGATTATTTTTAACAATCACTTTAGTTATGTGTATGTGTAAATAAATGATCCTGACAATACTCTTTTCCACCTGAACATTTCGAACAATATCTGAATGTCAGATTCGGGTCATCGAGTTCCGTTCTGCCACATATAGCACATTTATGTCTGGCTCCGTTTTCGTAAGTAAAAGCCTTATTTGCCTCTTTAATTTTTCGCTTGTATTCATGTTTTCTTTTTATGTTGCCCGGGCTCACTTTTGAGTAATTTCTAGTTGTAAGGAAAAATACCAAAAAGTTTAACAATGAAAATACTATCATTATTTTTCTTGGCCATGGAGATGTTATAAAATCAAATATAATTTCAGCTCCATACAAAAATCCAAGCCATTTTATTTTAAGCGGTAACACAAAATATAAGAGAATTTCCATGTCAGGATATGTCGCTGCAAATGCCAGCAATATAGAAGTTGTAACATAATAAGTACTCACAACCTGTCCGACAACCTGTCCTGATGCACTTGCAACTTCGGCAATCCCAACATCAGCTCCCGCACCGCCAAACTCTCCCTGCAAATATAGAATGACTAAAAAATAAGTTATAATTGCTCCTATTATTGTAAATATAACGCCGGAAAAAATATATAAATTATATCTGAAAGCTCCCCATGTGTGTTCAAGAGATGTGCCTAGCTGATAATAAAAATATAACATAATGGCAGCAAACAGTACATTGTAGCCTTCCGGTATCAACAACATCCAGGTAACAATTCTCCAAACCTGTCCGTGAATAATCAGGTATGGATTAAACGCCATAAGTTCATATAAATTAGGACTGAACATTGTTGCAACATAGCCAATAATATAACCTACAATCAAATACAGTGAAAGGTTACTTATTGCATATTTTCCGTATTTTCTTTCTAATTTATTCAACCACATATATTTTCTCCTTCCAATATCTCCCATTTCTAAAATTATTATTACAAACTATTATTAACAGCTTTTAGAATCGGGAGTCTTCCCATTCTGAGAAAAAACATTTTAACTCTGTGTTCTTGAAACTCTTTTATAATATCAAAAAAAGTATGTCGGATTCAAGTCATTCTCGTTTTTTCTTATTTCTTTTTTATCTTTTTACTTAACACCATATTATTTTTTTATGCTTTGCTTTTTTCACTTTATCACTCTACTGAAATTCCATTTTATTTATGCAAAAAAATGTTTTTAATACTTTTACAATTATCAAACAACTTCTTATTAAGATGTTGTTTTTTTACAATCTTGTGATATAATGTGCAATGGCGTATTATTTATGCCAATCATTTAGATAAGAAGAAAGGTATAAACCTATGAATTCACAAAAGAATTATAGTCTCGGAATTGATATCGGCTCTACCACTGTTAAGATTGCCATTTTGGATTCCGAAAAAAAGATACTATTTTCAGATTACGAAAGACATTATGCGAACATTCAGGAAACACTCGCATCACTTTTAAAAAAGGCCAAGGATTCTCTTGGTTCAATAATGCTTTCACCTATGATTACAGGTTCAGGTGGACTTACTCTTTCAAAACACTTAGAGGTTCCGTTTGTTCAGGAGGTTGTCGCTGTATCTACAGCCCTTGAAGACTACGCTCCTCAGACAGACGTTGCCATTGAGCTTGGTGGAGAAGATGCGAAAATCATATATTTTTCTAACGGAATCGAACAACGTATGAATGGTATCTGTGCCGGTGGTACAGGTTCTTTTATAGACCAGATGGCTTCTCTTTTACAGACAGATGCCGCCGGTCTTAATGAGTACGCCAAAAATTATCAGGCAATTTATCCAATTGCTGCAAGATGTGGTGTCTTTGCTAAAACAGACATTCAGCCACTTATAAATGAAGGTGCGACAAAAGAAGACCTTGCCGCTTCTATTTTCCAGGCAGTTGTAAACCAAACAATATCAGGTCTGGCCTGCGGTAAGCCAATTCGTGGTACTGTCGCATTTTTGGGTGGCCCTCTTCACTTCCTTACAGAATTGAAGAACGCTTTTATAAGAACACTCAAATTGGATGATGAACACATTGTTGCTCCTGATCATTCCCATCTTTTTGCAGCTACAGGGGCAGCTCTCAATCACGATGAAAAGATCACTGTTTCCATCGACGATTTATACCGTAAATTATCTGAAGGTGTAAGCATGGAAATGGAAATCAAACGAATGGAGCCACTTTTTGAAAACCAGGCTGCATATGATGAATTTACAAAACGCCATGAGAAACACTGTGTAAAAAAAGCTGACCTTGAGACTTACAAAGGTGATTGTTTCCTCGGTATAGACTCAGGTTCCACAACAACAAAAGCTGCCGTTGTAGGTGAGGACGGAACTCTTCTCTACTCATTTTACAGCAGCAACAATGGTAATCCTTTAGCTACTATTATAGGAGCTATCAAAGATATTTATTCAAAATTACCTGAAGGTTCAAAAATTGTACATTCTTGCTCAACAGGTTATGGAGAAGCACTTATCAAAGCCGCTCTCATGCTGGATGAAGGCGAGGTTGAGACTGTAGCTCACTACTATGCTGCAGCATTCTTTGAGCCTGACGTTGACTGCATCCTAGACATCGGCGGACAGGACATGAAATGTATCAAGATAAAAGAGAACACAGTTGACAGCGTTCAGCTTAATGAAGCATGTTCTTCCGGATGTGGTTCTTTCATTGAGACTTTTGCAAAATCTCTTAATTATTCGGTACAGGACTTTGCTAAAGAAGCTTTATTTGCAAAAAATCCAACCGACCTCGGAACAAGATGTACTGTATTTATGAATTCAAATGTTAAGCAGGCTCAAAAAGAAGGTGCTTCAGTTGCCGACATTTCTTCAGGTCTCGCTTATTCGGTTATAAAGAATGCCTTATATAAGGTTATAAAAATTACTGACGCATCAGACCTTGGTAAGAAGGTTGTTGTTCAAGGTGGTACTTTCTACAATGATGCTGTACTTAGAAGTTTTGAGAAGATTGCAGGCTGTGAAGCCATAAGACCTGACATTGCAGGTATCATGGGTGCCTTCGGTGCTGCTCTTATTGCAAGAGAACGCTATAAAGGCGAAGCATCTACTATGCTTTCTATAGACGCAATCAACAACTTTGAATACACAACATCCATGACAAGATGTAAGGGATGCACAAACAACTGTCTCCTTACAATCAACAAATTCAGTGATAACAGACGCTTTATCAGCGGAAATCGTTGTGAAAAAGGAATTGGTGGTCAGAAGAACAAAGAAAATATACCAAATCTTTTTGAATATAAATACGAGAGAATGTTTGATTATAAACCTCTTGATCCTGACACTGCAAAGCGTGGTGTTGTTGGTATTCCAAGAGTTCTTAACATGTATGAAAACTTCCCATTCTGGGCTGTTTTCTTCAAGGAGTTAGGTTACAGTGTTAAATTATCTCCGAAGTCGACACGAAAGATTTACGAACTTGGTATCGAATCAATTCCAAGTGAATCCGAATGCTATCCTGCAAAGATAGTTCACGGTCATGTTATGTGGCTTTTACAGGAAGGTGTCAAATTCATTTTCTATCCTTGTATTCCATACGAGAGAAAAGAAACTCCTGACGCCAACAACCACTACAACTGCCCTATCGTTACATCTTATGCAGAGAATATCAAAAATAACGTTGAAGAATTAAATGATCCGGAAATAAGATTTATGAATCCTTTCATGGCTCTTACTGATGAAGATACAATCACAGCAAGACTCGTTGAAGTGTTTACAAAGAAATGTGATATTCCGGAAGATGAAATAAAAGCCGCAGCTCACAGAGGCTGGAAAGAATTGCTGAAGTCAAGAGCTGACATGAGACAGAAGGGTGAAGAAGTTCTCAAGTATCTGAAGGACAACAACAAACGCGGTATCGTTCTTGCCGGTCGCCCATACCACATCGACCCTGAGATTAACCACGGTATTCCTGAGATGATTAATTCATACGGTATTGCAGTTTTAACTGAAGATTCAATTTCTCATCTTGCAAAGGTTGAACGTCCTCTTATCGTATCAGATCAGTGGATGTATCACTCAAGACTTTATGCTGCAGCAAACTACGTCAAAACAAGAGATGACTTGGATCTTATTCAGTTGAACTCATTCGGATGCGGTCTTGACGCTGTTACTACAGACTGTGTAAGCGATATCCTTTCTCGTTCAGGAAAGATTTACACTGTACTTAAGATTGACGAAGTAAACAACTTAGGTGCTGCACGCATCAGAATACGTTCTCTTCTTTCCGCCATAAGAGTTAGAGAAGAAAAGAATTATTCAAGACAGATTGCTCCTTCAGCCATCAAAAAAGTTGAATTCACAAAGCAAATGTTTGATGATAAGTATACAATTCTCACACCACAGATGAGTCCAATTCACTTTACAATGCTTGAGAGTGCACTGAATTCATGCGGATTCAATTTCGAAGTATTGCCAAGTGACAATTCATGTGTAGATGTGGGATTAAAGTATGTTAACAACGATGCATGTTATCCATCTCTTATTGTTGTAGGTCAGATTATGGAAGCTCTTCTTTCCGGAAAATATGACTTAAATAAGACTGCCGTAATCATCACTCAGACAGGTGGTGGTTGTCGTGCAACCAACTATATCGGATTTATCAGACGTGCCCTTGAAAAGGCAGGCCTTGAACACATTCCTGTAGTTTCATTAAGTTTTTCGGGAATAGAAAAAAACAGCGGATTCAAGCTCACACCTACTTTTGCTGTCAAAGCAGTTCAGGCAGTTCTCTACGGCGACTTATTTATGAGAGTTGTATATAGAACACGTCCTTATGAGTTAAACAAAGGTGAGACAGATGCCCTTCACAAAAAATGGGAAGAAAAGCTCTGCAAGGAATTAGCTCAAAAAGGTATGCACATGGGACGTTTCAAGAGAAACATGAGAAAGATTGTTGAGGAATTTGACAAAATTCCTGTATCAGATGAAAAGAAACCACGTGTTGGTATTGTAGGAGAAATCTTAGTTAAGTTCTCTCCTACAGCCAATAACGACTTAGTTGCCCTGTTGGAAAAAGAAGGAGCTGAAGCAGTTATGCCTGATCTTATTGACTTCTTCCTATACGGTTTCAGAAACGCTTCATTTAAGGTTGCAAAACTCGGTTTTGATCCAAAGATTCTGAGACTTAACAACTTGGGAATAAAGGCAATTGAGTGGGCAAGAGGTTCTGCCAAAAAGGCTCTTATTAAGAGTAAACACTTCTACCCTACTGCAGACATCTGGGATATGGCAGATATGACAAAAGATATCGTATCAATCGGAAACCAGACAGGTGAAGGCTGGTTCTTAACCGGTGAAATGCTTCACCTAATTCACGATGATGTTCCAAATATCGTTTGTACACAGCCTTTTGCATGCCTTCCTAACCACATTGTTGGTAAAGGCGTAATCAAGAAATTGAGAAACCTTCATCCAGAGGCAAATATTGTAGCCGTTGACTACGATCCGGGTGCCAGTGAAGTAAATCAGCTTAACCGTATCAAACTTATGCTTGCAACTGCAAATAAACGTTTGAAATCAAATAATGACAACACTTCCGGCAACAGCACAAATGATGTAACTTCAAAAGATAATATAATCCACAAAGATTCAGTTAATAAATCTGAAAATTTGCAGGGTGCATAATTTCAATAATTCTCTCGGCATTCCTCAATGCGACAGAGATAAAAAATGTCAGGAACCATAAAACGTGTTCCTGACATTTTTAACATTATATATATTTTTTGTTGCTAACAACTCATCCAACATCTACTTGAAGTGGTACCAATCTCACATCTGATATTTACTTGAAGTGGTACCAGTCTCACATCTGATATTTATTTGAAATGATACCAATCTCACATCTGGTATTTATTTGAAATAGAGGTCATCTAACATTTGAAATACCTTCCGTTCACATACTTAAAAATAGTACTTTCACAATTCTTCTGAAGTCCGTCTTTCCAAAAATCTTCTATTCCATGATTTTGAATATAACACATTATCGCTTTGTTCATTGCTCCGTGTCCTACTATCATCACTCTGTTCATCTCTCCTTCAAGAGGTTCTATCACTTCTTTCATGAAGTCTTTTGTTCTCTGACAGAGTTCTTCAAAAGACTCCCCATTTTCAGGCGGAAAATACTTTTCCGGAGCATTAAAGAAATAATTGAAAGGATTTGTTCCATCCTTTTCCATTTCAGTTTTACACTGTCCTTCATTCACTCCAAAGTTCATTTCTCTTAACCTGTCATCTCTGATTATAGGAATATTCTTTCTTCCTCTTATCAGACATGCAGTCTCATATGCTCTGATTAACGGTGAGCTGTAGATGGCATCAAATGTCACATTATCAAGTCTGTTTCCTGCATCTATCGCAACCGCTCGTCCATTTTCATTAAGCGGAATATCAATTGAACCCTGCAAGCGTTTTTTACTGTTCCACCTTGTTTCTCCATGTCTAACAATGTATATTTCCATTTCTGTTTCCTTTTGTTTGTTTTTTTATAATCACTTTGTATTCCACACTATGTCATTAGTATTTTCACTGCAATACAATTACAATTCCTTTGTGGTCCACTCGCTGACATCCCAGATTTTTGTTGCAAAATCTGCGTAGAAATCCGGCTCATGGCAAACCATGAGAACACTTCCCTTATATGCCTTGAGTGCTCTTTTCAGCTCATCTTTTGCATCAACATCCAGATGGTTTGTAGGCTCATCAAGGATGAGGATATTAGTTTCTCTGTTAATAAGTTTACATAGTCTTACCTTTGCCTGCTCACCACCGGACAACACTCTCACCTGACTCTCAATATGTTTTGTTGTCAGTCCACATTTTGCAAGCGCACTTCTAACTTCATACTGTGAAAAAGATGGAAATTCACTCCATATTTCTTCTATACATGTATTCTTCTGTTCTTCTTTAATCTCCTGCTCAAAATAACCAATACTCAGATAATCTCCAAGTTCAGCTTTTCCGCTGATTGGCTTAATGAGACCAAGAATACTCTTCAAAAGAGTTGTCTTTCCTATTCCGTTAGTTCCAACAACTGCGATTTTTTCGCCTCTCTCCATTCTGACATTTATTGGCTTTGAAAGCGGTTCATCATAACCGATAACCAGATCTGTTGTCTCAACAATAACTTTTCCCGGAGTTCTTGCTTCTTTGAAATTAAATTCAGGCTTTGGTTTTTCACCGGCCAGTTCAATTATGTCCATATTATCAAGCTTCTTCTGACGTGACATTGCCATATTCCTTGTAGCAACACGAGCTTTATTTCTTGCAACAAAATCCTTGAGTTCGGCAATCTCTTTTTGCTGCTTGTTATATGCCGCCTCAAGCTGTGCTTTCTTGACAGCATAAACTTCCTGAAACTTATCATAATCCCCAACATATCTGTCAAGTTTCTGATTTTCCATATGATATACCAGGTTAATAACACTATTTAAAAACGGAATATCATGGGAAATAAGAATAAATGCATTCTCGTAATCAAGCAGATATCTCTTAAGCCATTCAATATGCTCCGCATCCAGATAGTTTGTAGGCTCATCAAGAAGCAAAATATCAGGCTTTTCAAGAAGAAGTTTTCCAAGCAATATCTTTGTTCTCTGTCCACCACTCAAATCATTTACATCCTTATCAAGTCCTAAATCAAGAAGACCAAGCGCTCTTGCCACTTCTTCAACCTTTGAATCAATAAGATAGAAATCATGCATTGTGAGCATATCCTGAATAACTGCAAGTTCTTCCATATACTCTTCCAGTTCTTTTTCTGACGCCTCTCCCATCTTGTCACAAATCTGATTCATTCTCTCTTCCATCTCAAAAAGAAAGTCAAAAGCAGATGCCAACGCCTCTCTGATGGTAATTCCTTTTTGAAGGACAGTATGCTGATCAAGGTATCCAACTCTGACATTTTTGGCCCACTCAATCTTTCCTTCGTCCGGCATCAGCTTACCTGTAACAATATTCATAAATGTAGACTTGCCTTCACCGTTTGCTCCCACAAGTCCTATATGTTCTCCCTTTAACAATCTGAATGACACATCATCAAAAATGGCTCTGTCTCCAAAGCCATGTGTCAAATGTTCAACATTAAGAATACTCATATATCTCCAATCTCAATATATTATTGTCTATTATATTATTCTCTGTTTCTTCTTCGCAGCACATTTACTATATACCCAATGCAGGATTCATTTTACATCCGAAATGCTTATTATTTATTCCCTGCACAGTTTCAAAAAGAAGATTATCAGATATCAGATGTTCTCAATCTGCCAGTCAATAGGTTCTAAACCATGTGCCTTTAAGAACTCATTTGTCTGACTGAAATGTTTGCATCCAAAAAATCCTCTGTAAGCAGACAGCGGACTTGGATGAGGAGCTGTAAGCACAAGATGATTAGGATTAGTCAACATCTTGGCTTTTTTACCTGCAGGTGCTCCCCACAAAAGAAAGACTACAGGCTCTTCTTTTGCATTAACCGCCTCTATTACTGCATCAGTAAACTTTTCCCATCCTCTGTTCTGATGTGAGTTGGCCTGATGAGCCCTTACAGTCAGCACAGTATTGAGAAGCAACACTCCCTGATCTGCCCATTTTTTTAAATATCCGTTGTTTGGGATATAACATCCCAAATCGTCATTAAGTTCTTTGTAAATATTCTGCAGAGAAGGTGGTGTGTCATTTCCCGGAAGCACCGAAAAACTGAGTCCGTGAGCCTGTCTCTCATTATGATAAGGATCCTGGCCTAATATAACAACTTTCACCTTGCTGAGAGGCGTAAAGTGAAAAGCGTTAAATATATCATCTGCCGGAGGATATATCACTGTAGTATTGTATTCATTTACAATAAACTTATATAATTCTTTATAATACGGCTTCCTGAATTCCTCTTCAACTGCCGGAAGCCAGTCATTTTCAATCATCATTCTTCAATTCCCAACGCCTTAATAAAATCTGTATTTCTATGAACCATTATGGCATTTCTAATAAGCTCAATCTTGAAATGATCGTCGTACATTCTCTCTCCATCTACATTACATACAACCGGATCATCAGATATTATCTCAAGATTACCGTCAGTGTATCTGACAACTCTGCTGTCATTTTCATGTTCTCCCTTGAGGAGTTTCATAATCAGTCGCGGTATCCTAATCTTTGCTGTTTTGTCAACAATATAAATTTCAAACTGACTGTCATCTATGAAAGCATGGGGAGCAATCTTCTTTCCTCCTCCATAGTACCTTCCGTTGCAAACTGTAACTATGGTAAATTTGCCACGCTTCGAATAATCTCCAAACTTTATCTGAAGTTTTTTTGCCTTGAACTTAAAAAATGTATAAATTATGCTCACACCATATCTGTGCTTAACAGGAACAAATGGCCATTTTCTTATTGTGTAAATATTGTCTGCCACTTCTGCATCAAGTCCTATGCAGGCAACATTAATAAAATATCTGTTGTTAATCTTACCTACATCTATTCCGATGAAATCCTTCTTGTACTGCTTTAGTGTTCTGTAAAAATCATTGCCACCACCGGTAGGTATAACCGACAGGATATGATCCGAACCTGCTATGCCGTTTAAGACTTCATTGAGTGTTCCATCTCCTCCCACGGCATATACAATGGATGTATCTTCATTTTCCAAACTCTTTGCAACTCTTTCTGCTTCACCGGGGGCACCGGTGATATAGAGTTTGTAGTCCATATTCATTTCCTCACACAGATCAGTAATCTTTTCCGCTATATGGTTCTTCTTATTATCTCCGGAGTTGGGATTAATAATAAATACATGCTTCATTACAATCTTACCGCCACATCTTTTTCTTTGAGATAATTTTTAAGTTCCATTATTTCTAACTCTTTAAAATGGAAAAGAGAAGCCGCAAGTGCTGCATCTGCCTTTCCCTCTGTAAGTGCATCATAGAAATGCTCACAGGTTCCTGCTCCACCGGAAGCAATTACAGGTATAGATACATTCTCGGAAATCATTCTTGTAAGCTCTATGTCATAACCTGCCTTAGTCCCATCACAATCCATGCTGGTAAGCAGAATCTCGCCTGCACCAAGCTTATCACATTTCATTGCCCACTCAACAGCATCAATCCCCATATCTACTCTTCCGCCGTTTTTGTAGATATTCCATCCACTTCCATCAGCTCTGCGCTTTGCATCAATTGCAACAACCACACACTGACTTCCAAACTTATCAGCTGCTTCACTGATGAGATTAGGATTCATTATTGCAGCTGAATTAACTGATATCTTATCTGCTCCTTCTCGGAGCAATTCCTTGAAATTATCAACTGTTCTTATTCCTCCACCAACAGTAAATGGAATAAAAACCTGTTCAGCTACCCTTCTTACCATATCAACTACGGTATTTCTATTATCTGAAGATGCAGTAATATCAAGAAAAACCAGTTCATCTGCTCCCGCTTTATTATATGCTTTTGCAACTTCAACAGGATCTCCTGCATCTATCAGGTCAACAAAATTGACTCCTTTAACCACTCTATTGTTATCAACATCCAAACACGGAATAATACGTTTTGTATGCATATTTCCACCTCATTATTTAATAGATTTTTAATTACAAATTTGCAAAATTCTTAAGAATTGCCAGTCCTACATCCCCGCTTTTTTCCGGATGGAACTGACATGCAAAGATATTGTCTTTCTCAACTGATGCATGGACATTCACACCATATTCAGTTGTAGCCTTAACTATATCCATATCTTTTGATTTTAAATAATAGGAATGGACAAAATAGACGTAGGAATGTTCAGGTACTCCTTCAAAAAGTCTTCCTTTAGATGGATACTCCAGTGAATTCCATCCAATCTGAGGAATCTTAAGGCCTGCCTCTTCCGGAAAACGCACAATGTCTCCTCCAAGAATACCAAGTCCCGAAACACCTTCACTCTCCTCACTGTTTTCAAAGAGAAGCTGTAGACCAAGACAAATCCCCATAAAAGGTGTCTTTTTGTCTACAACATCGTAGATAGTATTGACAAGGTTATATTTCTTTAGTTTCTCCATGGCATCTCCAAAAGCACCGACGCCAGGTAAAATAACCTTATCAGCCGCTAAAATTTCATCTCTATCGCTGGTCAATATCGTCTTCTCGCCAAGGTAAGCAAAAGCCTTCTCAACACTCTTGATATTGCCGGCATCATAATCGATAATTGCTATCATTTACAAATCCTCACATGATTATTTTGATTTTGTATCCAGTTCAAACCAAAACTCAACTCCGTCAGCCTTGTTATCAACTCCGCAGTTGCCATCATACTTATCGATAATAGCCTTAACAATAGACAATCCAATACCATTTCCACCATATTCTCTGGTATGGGCTTTGTCCACTTTGTAGAACTTCTCCCAGATGAAATCCAAATCTTCTTTTGGAATCTGAGCTCCGGTATTAAACACAGACACTCTTACTATATCATCTTTTGGAGCAATTTGCACTCTAATTATATTAGGATCTTTAATATGATTAAACGCATTACTGATATAATTTGTAATTACTTCTTCAATCTGGAACTCATCCGCCCACACAAATACATCTTCTGAACCAATAATTTCTATATTGACACCAGTCTGTTCTGCCCTTAAACGCTGAGCATTAACAACATCTTTCACAAGTTCAGTCAAATTGAATCTGTCAACATTATATGGAGTGTCTCCAAACTCAATCTGATTAAGCGTCAACAGATTCTTTACCATTTTGTTCATTTTGGAAGCTTCATCAATAATTACATCACAATAAAATGCCATACTGTCAGGATCATCTGTGATTCCATCCTTCAAACCCTCCGCATATCCCTGAATTAATGCTATTGGAGTCTTTAATTCATGAGACACATTATCAAGAAAGTCCGTACGCATCTTATCTATTTCATTTTTCTTTTTGATATCATTCTGGAGTTCCATATTGGCGTACTTCAATTCGCGAATCGCCTTTTCCAACTCTTCTGACATCTCATTCATATTCTTACCAAGAACACCTATTTCGTCTTCTCTTTTTTCATCGTACTTAACATCAAAATTCAAAGATGCCATCTTCTTTGATATATCAGCAAGTTCAAGTATTGGTCTTGTATATCTGTTAGTGATAAAATACATTGCCAATAAAACAGCGCAAATCATAAGAATACCCACCAAGGTATAAAACTTGGATGCAATCACTATGGACTCTCTGATATTTTCAACGTCCACTCTGATAACAAATCTGTAAACATCGCTGATTGTTCCTGACATTACAAGATGAGTCGCATTTCGGGTTTCTTTTTTAGAAGTGTTATTAACCACTTCACCATCTTCCTGAAGTTCTTTTTCTATCTTGCTCTTAAGATTCTCAATAGCCTGTTCAGAATCAGGCACCATCATAATTGTATAATTACGGTTTTGTTGTAATACAGTATTCTCTCCGCTTATACGCCCAATAATGTCATCTGTTATGTATTCTCTCATCTCCTTCTCAGAGCCGTAATTATAGAGAGATTCATATCCTTCCTGCACCTGAAGAGAAACTCCGTATTTCTCACAGTAGTTGTCAAGAAGTTCACTGTACACCTGAAGACTCGGATCTTCTTTTAGTATTGAACAAAGTTCATTATACACAGAAATAAGTGAATTCTGTTTATGCTGCAGATAATAATCTTCAATAACAGTCTTACCCAAAACTGTACCCAGTAATGTAACTATCCCCATTACAAGCGTAATAGCAACTGTCAGTTTATGTCTAATAGATGTTTTCAATCTTCTTCCACCTCAAACTTATATCCCATTCCCCAAATGGTCTTAATGTAGGAACCACATTCACCCATCTTACTTCTGAGTTTCTTTACGTGGGTATCAATAGTTCTTGCATCTCCGAAATAATCATAATTCCAAACATTATTCAGAATCTTCTCTCTGGAAAGTGCAAGTCCTGCATTCTCAACAAAATAAGTTAACAGTTCAAATTCCTTGTAGCTCAGATCAATATTTTTGTCACCAACCGATACAATATGAGCATCCTTATTAATTACAAGTTTTCCTGCTTCAATAACTGCATCCTTTGAAATATTAGAAGTTCTTCTCAATATTGCGTCTACTCTCGCAACTAAAATCTTAGGGCTGAATGGTTTTGTAATGTACTCATCAACACCAAGATTAAAACCAAGCAGTTCGTCACTCTCAGTACTCTTAGCAGTAAGCATAATAACAGGTACCTTTGACAACTTTCTAATCTCCTTGCAAGTCTCCCACCCATCCATTCTAGGCATCATAACGTCCAAAATAACAAGTGCTATATTCTTTGTGGAAACAAAAATCTCCAATGCTTTCTCTCCGTCCTCGGCTTCGATGACATCATATTCCTGCTTTACAAGGAAATCCTTTACAAGTTTTCTCATTCTAGCCTCATCATCAACAACTAGTATTTTTAATTTTTCCATAACTGCCTCCTTATTAAAAACGAGAATAAACATCTCTGATCAATATACATCTCTGATTAATATACATCTCTGATTAATATACATCTCTGATTAATAAACATTTTTGATTATATTTATACAATTATTTTACCAAATATATTATGTATTTTCTATGAACCTGTAATATCTTTCATAAAAAATACATAATTTCTGCCACTAAAAATGCTGCGAATTTTTTAATAATGTAACTAAAAAGAAGACTTTCGAATCACAACATCCAAAAGTCTCCTTTATAATTATGCAAACACACGAAGAAATTCAATCCATTTCCCAGTTCGTGTGCTAATATCATCAACACTTTTTGTACAAGTCAAGATCACCCAGATACTCTTTAATAGCATCAATACCCTCTGCTAATATGCAGTCATCTCTGTCTGCAAGGAAATATCTGTCTGTATCAAAACCATAACCTTTGTAAAGAAAAATACATTCTTTTGACTCGTAAATCTTCTCTTCTTCTTCAGTTAAGCCAATCTCTTTTCCATCAATACCTGTAACATTGATATACTTGTCAACACTGTCCGGATTACCTTTTATCAATCTCTTCATCAATGCACCCTCCTTTAATTTATTATTCCGCTCAAACAAAGAACTCATTCAACTAAAAATGAAAAATTCCAGCATATTGAAATCGCTCTCTCTTATATTATTATTATACTCCTCAAAGGGTGAATCCTCAACTAAAAATTAAGAAATCTTGCAAAGGAATAGGATTGCTAATTAGCTTAACTACATTTCCCTCCGTACTCTGCGCGAACTCATATAATAAATATTTCTCCTGACGTTTTCTCAAAAAGATTTATTGACCAATAAATGATTATTTTTCAAATATACAACGCTAGATGCAACTTTTTTTTAATAAAAAACTCGGAAGCCCTTTAATTTCGGTGCTTCCGAGATGGAGTAGACGGGAGTCGAACCTAATATAGTAAAATCGTTGAAATACTGATATAATAAGGATTTCCTTATTTTATCGGTTTTTCTTCCTTATTATAATAATGTAGATTTTATAATTTTAAAGTTAATTATATAATGTTTCTTGCAAAACTTGACACGAAACTTGACACGAAAAGGCACTAGGATTATTCCCGGTGCCTTATCTCGTGCTATCTTGTGATTATCTCGTGTTTATCTCGTGACTAATTTCTTAGTATATTTCAACCTGAAGAATATACCTTTTTTTGATTTCGCATAAAGATGTTCGTTTTGGAGATATACTTCTGTTATCGTTATCTTCTTTCCTAACTCGAACTTGTCTACCACTGCTCCGCCAATCTTAGAATAGGCTTTTACTCCCTCTTTAGTAGTCTTTACTTTGAAAGGAGTCTGCAGATTGTACTTGAAGCACTTCCAAGCTGCAGCATCTTCAACAAGTGGTGCAGGACAGTTCTTGCCACACACATCATAATGGCGGACTACATGATCAGCATCAATATTATACTCCTTCATCAGCTGCTTAGTCAGAATGATTGCATTATTAATTGTTGGGTTCCTCAAATCGAGAATCTTATCATCCTTCAAGGCGCACATTTCGATTCCGATAGAGTTGTAATTCGTACATTTGCCCCAATATGGAGCTTTTCCGTTCGAATAGTCTACTCCACAGTGATATGCTACGTCATTGTAAGGGACTGAGTGGCCAACTGAAAAATCATCTACAAAATCGTGTGCCGATACTCCCACGTTTTCACGAGCAAAATAATCCAACTCATTCTGTGTGGTATCCTTAGTCCCGGCAGAGTAGTGCTCTACCAGGAACTCGATATTTCTTTTTTTTGAACTCTTCTTGTAGTTCAACTTATTTGATATTTTTTCAAGAATTTTCATTAGCTCCACCTTCCTGATCTGCTTTAGTTTGGAGCAAATCAATAGCTCTTGCAATTACTGCCGGAACAGGTAACCCCATCAATCCCGCATTCTCAACTATGGAGATTAACTCATTCAGAACAAAGCCGATACAAACACAATCCTTTATGTAGTTGGACCCAATCATCAGATCTAATCTATAAGCTATTAAAACAAATGCCAATGTCATTCCTTTTCTGCAAAGGCCTTTCCATCCTGTTCTACTTTCAAGTCCGCCTGACTTTGTCTTTTCGCTCTTTCTGAATACACCTGCCACTACAAGACCACTTATGTAGTCAACACTCATAAATATTAATAATGTCGTCATCCCTGCTGTCCAACCCCCAAACAATGTAGTCACTCCTGCTCCGATAATGCCTGTGACCGTGCAAATTAATTCCTTCATCCTAAGTATTGCTCCTTTCTACATATAAAATAAAAAAAAAACAGATTAACTGTCTCTCTATAACTTCATATTATAATAATTCGCTATTTTATTAGCATTGTAATTTCCTATCTTCTTAGCACCGCTTTCTAATGGATGAAGACCATCTTTTAAATCTCTACCTTCTTGCATTGATACTTCATATACACCAGTTATCCCACATTCAAATGTGTCTATGAATTGTATACTAATTCTGTCAGCAGCATCATGTAATAATTTTCTTACTTTTTTAATATTATCAAGTGTGCGAACAGTCTCAGCTGCTTGAATCGGTGAACAAACAAAAAATATTGCATTAGGATATGCGGCTGCCAAAGTTTCAATAGCATATCTCATAATACCTGCAAATGTCTTCCTATCTGCATCAGTTAATGGTATCAACAGGTTGTTGTTATCATAAAACTGAGCGTTAACATTCTCGCTATCAATGTTTCCATATGGAATATCATTTGTTCCGGCCGCAAATATAATTATGTCAAAGTCTTGAACATCAGGATCATCATTAGCTTTAGCATTTAATACTTTCTGAATCTGATTTCCTATACAATTATTAGTAGGATTAGATTCTTGCGGATTACCATCATAAACAGTTCCTTCTTTATCTCTCCATGTAGCACCATTTACTGCTGAAATGTAATAATTATAAGGTTGTAAAATACCATTACACCAATTTGGCCATCCTCTGTTTCCACCAGTCACACCAAGGTATGTAATACTGTCTCCCAAATAAAGTATTTTCTTGTTCATATAATTAGTATATGGTTTACAGTCAAAATGTGTTGGTGGGACATAATAATCAAATATTTCATTTCCAAAAGAAAGTACAATATCCGATAACGGCAACGTATTAAGTATTGAAAATCTATAGTAAGATGCTCCATTTGGGACTGTGACTTCATAATTTTTGACGGAACCCGGCTTCATATTGATAATAAAATTACCGTTTGAATTATAAAATGCAAGTGTAAACCTCGAATTTAAATTTGGAGCCTGTGATGTGTTAATCAGCGAACATATCATTGTTGTAGCTCCATTAACAGGTCTCATATCTTCTGTAGCTGACCATGAAGTTAAATCTATTACATTTCCGGTAGAGTTACTAATACCTTTCCCAACTGTTACATTACATGCAAGATTTGCTTTTTTAAAATGTGTATTATTCGCCAAACTCTCATAATCGTACTTTGCAACTCCGTTCTGTGTCCTTATCCCTTTAATTACTTCTGACATATTTCTCCTTTCTGGGAAATCAAAAAGCAGGGAATCACATCATCATAATCCCTGCTTAATCACTATTTCTTTTCAATTAATGTTCATATCCATCAGACCTGATGAATCCACCTTCGGCATCAAGTAGAACTGCTGCATGCTTTTTCACATTACTTATCGCTGCCGCTGCTAATACAGTATAATACTTGCTTTCTGCCTGATTGATGTCGTTATAGCTTGTGACTATGTTGGAAGTTTGTCCTTCCTCGTTTGTTTGTAATTCAATAACAAGATAATTCATTGTTTCTCCTCCTTTATCCGATTCTTTCTACTTTGACAAATCCTTTATTTGAGTTTACCGGGTATAATTCTAATCTATACATCTTTCCTTGCACAGGAGTAAATACATTGTTAGCACAGTCATCACCATAATAATTAGCCCATTTTGATGCGTATGTTCCTGCAAACACAATCGTACAGTTCGCACCTGCCGTAAAATAAACGAAGCAACGTGTATATGATAAACCAGAGCCTGGATTAAAACTTCCTGTATTAATAGTTATCTTCGTTACCCCTGCACTGGTAAAGAAGTTTTGCTCGATTCTTCCAGCGTAGGGGGTTATGGCTGGTTGTGACGAACTTACGTTGAATCTTTTTGGTGCTTCCATATATGTTGGAGCTGTTGTTGAAGAAACTCCGTATAACATCTTTACAGAAACCGACAATTGTGTTCTTCCTTGACTGAAATATTTATACACATAATATACAAAGTATAAATTATAGTAGCCATCAATAATCAAGTCTCCCTTTTTTATTCCTTTTAAGTCGATGTTTTCGTCTTCATATATCGCAAAACTAGGTGAAGACATTGAAGAATTTAATATGAAGATGTGTGGGTATCCTTGAATAAACTCTTCACCTACCCTATAATAATTCTTATACTCGGGAGTTGGTTCGTTATAACTTGTTGAGCCATGCAGTTCGTACTCTTTGATTGTTGAGTCATCTTTCTTGTAAGTAATGGACATATGATCTGCGTTTGCTGGAATTGCCGAAGTGGCAAGCTGATAATATGGTGTATTCGTACCACTACTGGTAAATATTCTTTTTTCAATAAACTGATTGTCCTCTGTATAATATGCAACCATTCCATTTAATAGGGCATTCGGTAATGATTTCCTATAAAAGTAGTAACTTGATAAACTATGGTCAATCTTTATATCTGTGTAAGTATTATAAATAGGTGCATATGCTAAGTTACCTTCATCATCAACATATTTATCAACTTCCAAATTATTAGGGTTAAGCAGGTTTTCTTTGCCTACTTCTAACATCCCATAATCCTTAAGCAACTTATCTGCTAGAGGTAACGTCCCCACATCCTCTGTTAATGGATACCCAGCTATTGTTCGTGTATCAGGAGTCAATCCCTCTCTTACTTCATTCACATCTTCTGGAGTAAAGTAGTCAACGTATTTTTCAGGAGTTTTTCCAGGATTTCCTTGTGGCCCCATTTCCCCATCTTTTCCGTTAAACCTTCCAGCATCAGCATCATCCCTTACTGATTGTGCGACAGCTTCTGTTTGTTCCATTATTTGTTCCATCTGTTCTCGGAATGTCTGTTCGTCTTCAGGAGCAATGTAATCATCCGGCTTGATTCTGTTTCTTATTGGAATGTGGATTATCTTAATTGTCTCACTGGAATCCTCGCCAACCATATAAACATAAGCCACTATTCTTTTTCCTGTTTCCAATAAAGAATCCGGAATTGTCACAGACTGATCAATTATTATCTTATTAAGAGTTGCCTGATCCCCCTCATTTGTAAAATGCACTTCCACTCCATTATCAATGTCTTCAAACTGAATAACCTGTCCTGTGTCATACTGAGTAAGTTCAGGAGTGGTCACTATTGCTTTTCCATTAAAACGGACTGTAAGGACATTTTCGTTTCTTGTCACCATTTTTTATTTCCTCCCCTCTATTCGTATCTCGATTCTATTTCGTCTGTCAGCATATTAATGCCGCTTAATACTCTCTTAAGTATTGGAGTCTTTTTGTTTTTTATCTCAACTCCATTTTCATGATACTCTTCGACATCGTAAGTAATCCAATCTCCTACCTCAACAAACGGAAGTCCTAAAGCAACGATATTTGTCGGATCATACACATATGAAGCACTTCCCAATTGAGAGTTAACATATGCAAGAAAATCGCTAGGTGATTCATCATAATCCTTAATTGCTCCCGGAACGATTGAAAGAACATTATCTGCGTTAGTTCCAACTATAACATCTCCATTATCATCAACGTATTTACGTTCGTTGCACCTATAAACGTTATCGGAGTATTCCAACGAATCATACTCATATAATCTCGAATAATTTATTCTTCCACTTGGGTGATACAATTCGCTCATTCGCTCCCAATATTCAGAATCATCATTAGGTGGACTAGTGTAAACAGCATCAAATAAACATTTGTAATATACCGTTCCTTCATCTGTCCTAACACATACCACTTGATTTTCCACATAGGTTGTTCCCGGAACAAATTCGCCATTATAATATGTATCCTCTTCCGGAACAGCCAATGACTTAAAAATGATATGTGCGTTAATCGGATTGATAACCGCACATACTTCGTTAATATTACAGATTGTCTTTAGTAATTCAACAGCTCCATAATAATCAGAATTAGGGACCATCGTTGATACATACCCATTAAAATGCAATTGATTACTTGAATCGAATATAATACCTAAAGTAGTGCTCAAAGAACTAACAAAAGTATTTAACACTGTTCTTGTAACACTTGAAGTTTCCCACCCCACAGATCCTGATGATGGTTGAGCATTAGGATTATACTGGGCTGATCCATCATAAGATTTTCGTTTATAATATTCATATCCAGGATTCGGGGAAAATTCATTGTTAAATCGCACTATTTCTCCGACATTGTAGTACTTCCCTCTAACCCAGTCTCCAACGTAAGATTTATTACTAACAGGAATAAGTGAAGTTCCATCTATTTTTGCTGCCTTATATAACGCATCATACGCAATTATATCTTTTAATCTCCTATCCTTTTGTCGATTTGCTGATACTATTTTCCCCCTAAACAATACAATATCATCCGTAAGACTTGTATCAATATATCCAAAATTGTGTTCCCTATAGTTATTTACTGAATCAAATCTATCAGTAAGACATATCCTACTATGCAAAGCATTACTTTCATCTTCCAATTGTGAAGAGATTCTTATCTGATATGACTCAACGTCATCCTCTATATTTTCCACTACATAATTATCTTCAAAAGATGCTTCAACATTATTTGTCCTAATTATTGTTGGGAATTCCAAAATATCATCATTAACTAATGGGGCATTATAATACTCAATCACATCATTTGAAAAGCTGCTTTGATTTTCATGAACCACTAATACTTCATCTTCTATCTGAGGAGGAACTATAGTTTCCAACAGTTGAATTGTCATTTCATCAAAATCGTTATTTTCAAAATATATACGAGTCCCATTTCCACTGTTATTAATAGAATCGCTTGTAAAAACTACTGTACTTCCTGAAGTAGTCCTAATCCAAGAACTAATACTCAAATCACTTCCCCATGGGATTAAAAAACTATAGTAATTTCTAGATTGTATAACTACATCATTCTCTTTATATGCTCTCCCATTTACATAAAATCCCTTATAATGAGGATCCTTAACAGAAATATTCACCACAATATCTTTATCTGACAAATCCTCTTCAACATCAAGGACTGTCAGTTCAAACTGTGCAGCATTACAGCCTCCAAATGAAAGAGTATTATCCTCGCATATACTCTGCGTCAACTTCATTGATTCGCCATATATATTCTCATTAGTGATGTCCGGAATGTTATCATTAGGAAAAGAGACTGTCAGGTACTTCGGAACATTGTACTCTGAATATACCTTTTTAGTGAAATCCGATACGTTAATCACTTCTTTCCATCTCCCTTCCTAATACTGTATAAATGCTATTCTGATACCGTTATAGGTTATGTCGTTTCCTTTAATTGACTTAATCGTGTAATCTATATCCGGAACGTATACCGTTGCTTTCTTGTAACAAAGATTCTCATTATTCCAGTATTCAATAACCATCTTTCGCTGAATCGTATCGATAAAATTAGAGCTAAGGAGTGCTTGTATCTCACTTAGCTCTGCTAATGATAACGGACATGTTTCAAACTCTATCTTTGTCTTGTAATTCTTACTTGTCTGTCTGTGAAGCAGGTTATTCGCATCACGATATGCTTTTAACTCAGTTCTCTGATTATCTGTCGATTTGTACGTTTCAGCTTTTATATACTTAAGAGGAAATTCAGTATTTCCACATTTAAGTAGCCATCCGCTAAAATTTGCCATACTTTATTCCCTCCTATCTGCAAAATGCTGGGTCAGGTTTTCCTGTTCTGTTTTTCTGCTTCTGAGCTTCTGTTCGAACTACTTTGTATAATCCTCTGGCATCACCTTCAAGATATACGTTAACGGCTACTTCTCCTGCTCCACCAACTCCTTCTTCAGCAAGTGCTGTCTTGAATGCCTGAATCATAGTATCAAGTGGTGTCTCAATGTTAGTCCCATGTTGCTGATCACCGAGCATAGCAAGGAATGGTGCTTTTGGTGGAATGACAGCTCCTTTGGCGAGATGTGGAATTCTAGGCACTGGAAGTGGATTCTCGCCCCATAGTCCTGAGAACGGTTTAACATTTAACACTTCTACACCTCTTATAGTATTAAGCATGTCATTGATTTTGCTAAATGGCTTTTCAACGATAACGTTAATTCCATCAACAAGCTTATTAACTATTCCTTTGAAAGTATTCGCTATTCCATCCTTGATTCCGTCAAATATCTTTCCACCTGCAGAGAATACATTCTTAACTCTTGTCCATGCATCTGTAAATTTCTGTTCAAACCAAGTAGCAACATTTCCAAATACTCCTTTTATGCCTTCCCAGACATCAATAAATACTTTTTTAAGAGTTGTTACAACAGCTTTTATTCTTTTTACTGCAGAAGTAAATTTATCAGCAATTCCAGGAATAAATAAGTCCAAAGTATTAAGAATGCCGTTTATTATTCCTACAAATATCTTTTTAATGCCATCCCATGCTTTCTTCCAATCACCTGTAATAGCACCACTTATGGTATCGATTACTCCCTCAACAACTGTTACTATTGAATCAATAGCTTTAACTATTCTATTGATTACTTTCGAAAATTCCTTCCAAAGCAATACAAGAACTATTGATATTTTTTCAATCGCTTCTTTTACAATCCAATCAATCACCGGCTGAAGGAATACCAAAAGCTGACTTACGCACTCCACAATCTTTGCAATCACATCAATGACATGCGATGCAAGAGGTTGAATAGTTTCATTTAAAAGTTTACCTATTTCTGTTGCTAAATAATCAAGAACCGGTGCCAAATACCGGTTATATGCATCAAGCATTGTTGAAAAAGTATCAGTCAACACCTGCTTCATGTTATTGAATGCAGGCTCAATATGTTCACTATAACTTTTATTAATTGAAGCAAATGTATTTTCAACAAATTTCTTTATTTCTGAAATCACTTTGCTTACAGGCTTCAATGTATTTTCTAAAGATTTCTTTATCTTATCTGAATTGTTTATGATTGGCGATGTAATAAGGTCCCACAAATCAGTCCCAAATCTTGTAGCAAGTTCGTTGACTTCCAAGAATGCCGTAGAAAAAATATCTATCAGATCAGCGACTATCTGCTGAGCTGATTCCCCTTCAAACACAGTGAAAATATCAGCTACTGCAACCGCAAAGTTGCCTGAAATATCCCTTGACCGTTTTGAAAGGTCAAACAAATTAACAATTTTGTCTTTAATATATTCACTATTCTCTCCAAGATACTTATCAATTCCACCAAGCAACATCGTTCCAATACTTGTTGCTACACTGGCAACCGAGCCACTAACTCTTCCCCAATTATATATAACATTATCTGCCCAAGACGAAGCACTGTTTAAAACTCCCTTGTCTGTGAATATTCCGATTGCTTTATTCTTAATTCCATCAAGATATCCACCTATCTTTGTTAGTCCGTCAGACTTGAAGCCTTCCGAAAAGCCCTGTTTGAAAATACCAAATAGCTGTTTAGCTTTTCCGGTTATTTTATCCAAAGTCTTTTCAAATTTCTTAAATGACTTATCTCCGGCTTCTGCTGTACTTCCAAAGTCAACAGATGGTATTTCAGTACTTCCACTTCCGGATGAACTATCTGACGAATCATTCTGCTCCATAACTTTTAGTTCATCAAATACAGCTAACGAACTCTTTGCCTTTTTGGCAGCCTTCTTTGCAGCATCTCCAATCCCTTCTACATTATCAGAAGCAGCTCCTGCGCTATCTGCTATGGCATCAACGCTTTTCTTTGTCTTATCTGTTCCATCTGTTTTTTTCTTTGAGAACATCTCTGTAAAAGCTTTGAATGACTCTGCCAGTACAGCTAACCGCCCTATAAGTGTATTTACAACCTTGATAATCGGTGTAAACAGATTAATAAGACCTTGTCCTATATTTGCCTTCAAGCTATCTATCTGAAGATTAAGGATACGCATCTGATTTGCCCATCCGTCAGATGTTCTAGCAAAGTCTCCGGACGCATCTGCAAGTTGCTTTTGAACAAATGAATATCTAAGAGCAACCTTTTCCTGCTCGGTCATCTTGGAGGTTGTTTTTCCGAATCCGTTAGCAAGCGCGTACTGATCCAGAGCAGTTTGAGTCATTACAACACCCAAATCTTTGAGCGATTCTGTCTCTCCGCTAAATACAGCTTTTAATTTTGTATATGCTGCATCCTGGTCAATGTTGTAGAATGATGCCACATCTCCGGCTAATCCTGTAAGCGTTGTACTCATATCAGCCGCTGCCTTTTCAGAGAATCCAAAAGCTTTTGCCATACTTCCCAAAGTACCTGCATATCTCTTGGCCATTGTTTCTGACAAGCCAAATTTTGTAGCCGCGTTGCTTGCGAATTGGTCAATAGTCTTGTTCATCTTTGGAAATGCCACATCAACTACGTTCTGCACTTCTGCCAAATCACTACCAAGCTCTACACACTGACTTCCTAGCTTTGCAAGAGCTTTTACAGCAAATGCTCCGGCTATTATCTTTCCCGCTTTCTTTGCAAGATTTGTAACTCCCTTAAGCTGTGAATCAAATTTCTTCTGATTCAAGACCAAATCAAGACTTACCTGTCCTACGCTTGTTCCACCACTATTTCCTGGCATATACAACCTCCTTTCCCTAATTCATCTGAATACCTGCCATTGCTAAAAAGATGTTTTTAAAGTTATCAAGCACTTCATTCATGTCTGCAGTGCTTAATTTTGGAGAATGTTTGCTTCTCCACTCGTTTCTTATTCTGTGCTGGTCAGCTGTAAAGCTCTTTAAGGTGTCTGTATCTTCTTCAGCTCTTATTGTGACTATTCTGCCAAGAACTGTATCAGGAGATAATCCTATAAGAAGAGTCCTAAACTCTGACCACCTCATATTCTTAATGTCTGAAATCCTTAGTCCATACTGTGTGGTAAAAGATGCAACTATCAAGTCGAAATCTTCTATCAGGTCATAGTATGGATCTGAGTTTACCCCAACTCTTCATCCTCTTCATCTGTTCCTGATGCCACTCCAATAGCTGTCATAACTACTGTTGAGTAATCATCAAAATTGAGATTGAGTTCTCTTAATTTAAGAGATGATTCCTCAGTAAAAACCGTCTTGCACATTTCTTCAACATCCTGAATTGATGGTGAGTCAGAAGCCAATCCCATAACTTTTAATACATTTTCAGCTGATGCATCAACTTCCAAATCAACACCCTTAACTCTGATAACAGGATTCTCTTCGAAATTTAATTTATCTGTAATATCAATAATTTTTGACATATTATTTTCTTCCTCTCTTGCCAAAATAAGGAGCAAGGCTTATTCCCTGCTCCTATCTTCCAATTTTCATATTAAACAGCCGGTGTAACTGTTGGCTTGCCATTTGACATTACGTCAAATTCAAGCGGCGCTACATTTGTACTGTCTGCGGCTCCAATTGCTGTAACGTTAATAACAGCATTTGCAAATGTAACTACTGTCCCATCAGGGAAAGTCCATGCAAAATCTGCCTCTGCTTCTCTACCGTTTTTGAATGCAAGACCTGCAATATAATCATTGCCATCATCACCAACATTTCTCTTTCCTTTAACGGAAATAGTAACTGATTTGGCAGTCATTAATCTTCTTGTCCAACCTTCACTATTCATAGGTGTCCACTCTTCAACTCCGTTGTCAAACGAAACAGAAAAGCCTTCCATATCTGCAATTGCGTCTAAATTTGATGCTGTTGTTCCCGGAGCACCTACTTTAAACTGATTTTCGTAAACAGGATATACTCCTGTGAATGGATCTGACATATCTATTCTCCTTTCGTGTAATACATATCTAATTCAATAACTCTCTCATAAACTCCGTTGTCATCAGTTCCTACATCAATAGGCTCTGCGTTTAAAAGTCTGATAAAAGGTATTTGAACATTATTAATTGTTACATTGTTACTATTTTTAATCGCTTCAAACAGCTCCCATGCTGCCTGTTCGGTTTCATCAGCATCTAAATTCCAATGAACCAGGATAGAAATTGGTTTCACGTCATAGCTAGCCAAATCATAACCACCAATACATATTCTTGGCTCGTAGGAATTCTTTCGCTGATATACACCGATTGACTTTTTCTGCTTTGCGTCTAACTTTCCCATATAAAAGTGTTCGCCTACTTCCAAAGTCTTAAGCCAATCTTTGACATCTTTTAGTAGTATCATTACAAACCTCCTAATGCTTTCATTCGCTCTTTGAATACTTGTCTTGCAAAATCTTTCTTTTCACCTTCAATATACGGTTCAAACCATTTACCTCCGGCATCTGAGTTCTCTGCTTTGCTGAAGTTGTATTCCGGATGAAAATATAAACGTCTTGCATATGGAGTGCTGGATACTATCGTGCAGGATCCCTTTTGACTGTTCCTATAATCAACGAATGTTTGAGTATTCTGAAGAGTTCCTGACCTACGTGGCATAGTCTGTGATTGGACCAAATCAGTATGCAGCGCTTCTGCAGTCTGCTCTAATGCTGTAACCTTAGCAGCTGTAATTCTATTGATTAACCCTGAATTAATTCGTACTGTTGAATCTGCATGCATGTTACTCCACCTCCAGCTTCGTGTAATTCACTGTTCCATCCGGATTGCGTGCTTTAGTGCCCTTGTAGAGCTTTCTTTCCACTCCATTAACAATTACTACTCCACTGCTCAAAACTGCTAAATCAGGGGCAATATCCCCTCGTATCAAAGCTGTTCCGCTTAAGGTTACAAGCTTCTTATCAGCTGTTAGAACTGTATGGGCATTATCTTGCCAATTACATAGCAGTTCGCCCTCAAAAGCAATAACGGGACCACCTGTCTCGGTAAGTCCCTCTCCATACACCGTCACTTCAACAGGTGTTTTGCACATCGATTTTGGAATTAATTCTGGATATTTCATAATAATCACCGCCTATAATAATCTGCAGCACAGACCTGTCTGTTTTAATTTACTGTAAATATCTGTCTTCATGGCCACTCCATTTTCTACATGAACATTCCAGGAAGCACCAAAAGACATTGAAACTCCATTAATACTGTAACTTGTAAGTATAGTATCAATAACATCAGCATTCTCATATTCGAACTCAGCCTGCTCACAAACTACTTCTTTGATAAGGTCCTGTTGATACACAGCGAGATTATCAATCCCCTTGCCAACAATTCGATTGAAGGTAAGGGAATCAATGTGCCTGCTCGCTGTCAAAAGAGCTTTATCTCTATCTTCTTGAGGAATAATGTCATAACCTAAAGAAAGATATTCGTCAGAGTTTACATATGGTTCATAAGCCATACAAATCACTCCTTATCTACTCTGTAACTTCAACTGTATCTGTATCAACATAAACAGAGTCAATCTGACCATTCTTTCCGTTAGGGAATACGAATGTGTCTGATAACTGTCTGTTCTGATACAAGTAACCGTCACCCTCTGTATGTGCTCCAGGATTGAAGTAATAAATACTTGAAATCTTTGGAACTGTCTTACATGTTAACGGAGATGCAATAAGAACATTAATCTTCTTAGATCCATCTGTCTTTTCATAGTAGTTTGCAATATTCGCTGTTGTAGGCTCTGCAACTGCAGAATATGTGCTTCCGCTCTTTGTGTAGTATGTCTTTCCGTCAACCACGGCTGTATCTTCTGTTTTTGCGTAAGACTGAACTACAGGAACAAATCCACCCTCAGCTGATGCGAAATTGAACTTATCATAGAATCTCTCATCATCAATAACTTCCATTACCGGTACACCGTCAATGTCAGTTACTCTTGTTTCAAGACCCATTCCTCCTTCAGCAATCTGAGTCATCTCAATCTTTCTGGTAAATTCTGAAGACTGTTCAAGTAAATCCATAATAAATGAATCTACATAGCAGATAAGTGCTCCCATAGATTTGTATCTACGAAGTTTTCCTGCTCCAATCATAGTCTTTAACTTAGAAAATACATTTGATTTAGTCCAAGCGCCTGTGCTTGTTCTTGGAGTCTCTGAATGATAACCCTCAAGTCCTTTTGCAACAGTTGCAATTTTAGAGAAGAAAAGTGCATCTGTCTCAGGAGCAACCTGTGTCTGCTCAAATGTCTTTGTAATGTTCTGAATAGAAGCTGTAGCATTTGTTTCATCAACATCTGCCTTATCTACTAAGAACTCAACATCTCTGTCGTGTGTTACAGTAAACGGTACATCTGTCTGAACAAAGCTTCCTCTGTTCCATCCACCGTTTCTGCTATGGTTCTTAAATCCTGATGTACTCATCTGAGTAAAGTGGAATGTTCTTGCTCCCACCCATTTTACATT
This sequence comes from Lachnospiraceae bacterium, assembly GCA_024698345.1. GTDB lineage: Bacteria > Bacillota > Clostridia > Lachnospirales > Lachnospiraceae > SIG293. The sequence goes on from JAILRH010000083.1 coordinate 69,278, forward strand.
GGAAGTAATGAATGGAGATGTAATTGTCTCCTGGTTAAGAATTTCTAATAATTCAGGAGCCCACTGCTCCGCATAATTTAAATTAGGCATATCATCACCTTTTTAACCTTTCTTTAATTGAATCTGTTCCAACGCTTTGTCACTGTCTTGTTAACATTGTTAGAACTGTTACTATTGTTGCTATTATTAGTGCCGGCATTACTGCTGTTATTAGGAGCACCAAAGGAAAATCCTTTAGCTGCTTCATTTGATGGCTTAAGAGCCGGAACATCTTCCAAAACCTTGTCAATGGCATTCTTGATTTCATCATCAACTATTTTGCCGTCTGTTCCTACAGCTTTACTAAAATCAGCCATCTTAAGTACGTATGGAACTGTATCAATCGAAATTCCCGACTTAATGGCCTGTGTTGTTGCAGCTTTCTCTAACAGTAACTGCTGTTTTTCCTGCTGATACTGTGTCAGCTGAGACTGCATTCCTGCTACATCAGGCTCATTTGCCTTTTTCTGTGCCTTATAAGCGCTTATGGCATTGTTAATTTCCTCTTCGCTCATTCCCTGCTGTTCAAAGAACGACTTGAGTGCTGCCTTTTCAGCTCTTGTAACACGAGTATTCACGATTCCGTCTAACTGTTCCTGTGTGTAAGTAGCAGCTGTGTTGCCACTACCGTTGTTATTGTTGTTATTATTGCTCTGTCCAGCATTTTGGTTGCTGTTACCCTCTCCGGCAGAATTAGAAGAATTATTCTGTGCGTTCTGTCCATCTCCACCGTTGTTACTGTTTCCGTCTGCAAAGAACTGCAGATTTAATGGATGTTTGAATTTTCTCATAAAAACCTCTCGTTTACCGTCCGTCGACATCCGAGCTTTTTAAGCCTTCACGTTTTGGGCATATAAAAAGCATCTACTTTTCAGCAGATGCCTTTGGTTCTTTCTTTGGTTCTTCTACTTCATATGCTACTTTCATATCAAGCAGAAGTTTTATTCTGTCCTTATTCTTTGTTGGAATCACTTCGTCTTTCTCGATGATTCTATCAAGTTCTTTGTCTTTGTAACGAATTCTTGCTTTAAGCATTGTTTATTCCTCCTCTTTAATCTTATATTTTTCATAAACAGATTTACAGTGTTCAATCCATTTATCATATTCCTTTTTGAGTTCATCTGTGTTGTATGGTACAGATGAATTATAAGGGTCCATCTTAGAAACATATAAATCTATCCAATCATTCTCTTCTGCTCCCCAGATAAAAATACCATTATCATCCTCAGCTGCTATGCAACTTGCAATATCTTGGATTTTAACTTCCAATTCCTCATCAAGTATTCCGGAATTGATAATCTCATACAATATTTCAACTGCTTTTTCCCTTGTAGGCATTGGAGATTTTTTATTTTCCTCAACAACTGTTATTTCATAAGCCAAAGCACAATCGTGCTCAATCTTACAGCCTCTTGCTTCTTCCCAACCTTTAGCACAGTACAGGATGTCTGCATCTGCTAAGAGTTCCAATGACTTAGATAAGTACTTCAAAGGTATGCATCCGTTCTGTGGATCATAATCTTCAAAGAACGAATCAATTATTACAGCTTCCTCATCCTCTTCTTTGATTGCTGCTATAATCTGTTCTCTCTGTTCTTTAATTTCTTCCTGTGCCTTGTCCTTCATCGGCTGACTGATAAAATATTTCATGTTATTCCTCCTTAAATTTGGGTATAAAAAAAGACCATGATTTTATCATGATCTAAACTCTCTAATGTATTTTTGTAACTACTTCTGTAATACCTTTAGCCGCATCTGCTATCTTTCTCATTGTGCTGTTCTCTTCAAGGTACTCTAATCCTTTGAGTGTAATCTCCGGTCTGACAAGGGTAACTTTTGGATAATCACAATCAAATGTATTTCTGACATCAACTCCACTAATCAGTCCATTGCTAACCATCATTGCTATTATTCTGTTCCAACGTGGTTCTGTCAGATTCAGTTCCTGGTATCCAATTAATTTCTTATCAAACTCTTCTAAATCCATCGATTTTTCAAGGATTTTTAAGATTTTGTATATTACTTTGAAATTGTCCATATAGTCTCCTTAATGGCAAAATATAAGCACCCTATTTCTAGGATGCTTATTAGTTATTTCCTAAATAATCAATGATATCTTTTGCTGGTTCAAAACTCATCCCATCCGGTGTTTTTCTAATCACTAACAATATTTTGGCTGGAACGTCACATTTCAAATTATTTGCTTTTTTTTCAGTATTACGATATTGCACATAAAGTTCATTTTTATTATAACACCTTGGTGATTTTAATATTTTATCAACAGAAAGATTATTTTCTAGACAATATTTTTTGAGAATCTCGATATTATCATGAATATAATCAAGCATATTTTTATTTCTATTCTCCATATGTCATGTAATCTCCTTTCGAATTATATGTAACACTTGTTTTTTGATTAAAAGCTTCTAAAATTTCATAGTCTCCATCCGATGCAGTCAAACAAAAACTATCAATCCCTGGATGTGTATGCCCCGTAAATTTATATCCTTGTTTTGCCATTTCCCTTGCCATTTCAACATCGACATTTACTGAATGTGCGTCTCCACGAATGATTAAACGCTCGCTTCCTCGTGTAAACAATGCAAATTCATCTCCTGTCTTTGCGGTTAATGCTGCTAAGTCAGACATTTTTACCTCTTTCTTTTTAACTGTAATTCTACTATCAAAATTTGGTAAAGCGCTAAGAATTTTATTTTGCCTATTATTTAAGTTTACATCAAATTGTAATATTGCATTGGGATTACCTTTACCAGTATTCCTTTGTTTGATTGGACTGTTTATCTTTAATTTAATTATATCATTTTCTGCACTCTTTTCAAGTGCTCTTACTCTTTCTCTCCACTCCTTAGCCTTCTTCATATACTTCGCCTTATCATCCGGATCCAATGCTCCATCAGCTAATCGCTTGAACTTATCTTTCTGCCTGTTAGCATAATTAATCTCCTGTTCACGCATGTAATCCGCTTTAGACTCTTCCACTTCCTGTCTTGTAAGTGGCTTAGGCTCCTCGGTTATTCCTGGAAAGAATGTTGTATGTATGTCTTTGCAGTTTGGATGGTACAGTCCCTGTTCCATTGCAAAACTCATTAAAGGATAATCGCCATCTTCTTTCTTGCCACCACTCCACACATCATCGATAAGCACTCTGCCTGTCCATTTAAGACATCTTAGACATGCATGCCCACGTTTATTCACTATAACTGTGGAAATGCCCCATTCCTGTCTTTTTTCGCCCTCTCCTGTGAGATAAGCACGTGTATCTGCTGTCTTTATAGCCATTGCAGCATAACTCGCTATGTTGACTCTTGCACCATTCTTGTACTGGATACAGTTAATACCTCGGCTCAAATAATCCTTTGTTGCCATATCAACTGCTTTTTCGTATGTACCGGCTCCTGTGTTGGCATATACCTGAGCGTTGAAGATAACCTGCCTGTACTGATCATCAGCCATCCTAAGCATTGCTCTTTCAGCTGTCGCCATATCTTTCTTTGTGGCTTCTATCAGTGCATCAAGTTTTCTATCGTTTACTCTAAAGAACTCAGCTTGCAATCCCGGAGCTATCTTGCTTGCTTTGAATCCTTTCTTGATTGCTTCAAGAATCTCTATCTCTGCATCCATATTGCCGGTTAATCGTGATTGCCTGATACCTTCCTCAATCTTTGCATTGATATCAGCAAACTGCTTTGTGAATTTTTTCCTGTTATTAGCCGAATACTCTCTCAACGCATTCAGCTGCAATGTCTGCCAGGAAGTCCATTCAAAGCCTTCTCTCAGTTCTTCTGCTCTGTGGTGCTTCATGTTCCTGATCATGGAGTCTATCAGCTCATCCTCTATAGCTTTAAATGCATCTTCAATTTCATAAGCCATAATCAATCAGCTCCATTCGCATACACTCTGTATCCTGCCTTTTTGAATTGCCTCTTAAGGTCCTTGAGTTGTGTTATGCTCTTGCACTTGTCATTCCTAAGTTCAAGAGTCTTGTCTTTTTCAATGGCATATATACCAAAAGGTACTTGCTCCTTAGCTAGCTGAAGAAGGTTCAATGCCTTGTTCTTTGACATCTGGTAGACTCGGTTCATTACTATAACCTTCATCAATAACCGCTCCTTCCTCATTTACTGCAGGCTCTTCAATCTCCATAATGCCTTGTTCTCTCTTAAGCCTTGCAACTTCCTCTCTCTTCCACTCTTCATCCTTGGTATCGCCGTACATTTCTTCGACACAGGCTTCAATACTCATTACTCCGGCTTGTTTGCCTTTGCCGATAGTCTCAACCTGTGACTCAAAAGATGGGTTAGCATACTCTCCAAAGCTTACTGTACACTTTGTATCAGTTAGTGCCTGTCCATCTCTGATAGCAATACACTTGAACACTTTATCAATGAATCTTGGAAGCTGCTTCTGTATCGCATCTATAATGTTTCCTCGTGTATAAAGAGTTGTTTTCTCTTTTTCTCTCTGTGCTTCTGCGTTATCAAGTTTTTTAACATCAATACCTAATGTTGATGGCGAGATAATTCCCTGTAAGCACAAATCAAGAACAGTTGTATACGTTGCAAGATAACTTTCATGAGGTATTTCCGGCTGAACCAATTCTATTTTGTTCTGCGCTCCCTCATTCATGTTGTCTCCTGAAGCTATATATCTGTTATCAAACGAATTAGGTAACAACAGTTCTCCTGTATCTGGATTACGTGGAATTAGTGACTCAGGAATATACTCTTTGGTTCTTCCGGCTCTTAATGCGTCCATCCACTGTGAGAGCACCTCGTCCAATGCGTCAAAGGAGTCCGTTTTCTTGTCAAATACTGACTGTCCTCTGCCTGTCCACTTAGAACTGTTATTAAACTTCAATCTGTGAGCCAATATAACGCTCTTGTCAAAGGTTATTGATTTGTAATCAGCTAATACCGGAACTCTGTCTAACGGTACCTCTCTGTCGCTTTCATAAAGGTTATAAGTAATATAGCCATATCCATATGTTTCAACCAAATGATATGTTCTGTCTTTTTCCTTGAACTCTGACTTGAATTTAATCTCTTTGACACGTCCTCTTGATTGAACATAATCGACCTGATCAGCACCATAGAATTCCAAGATTGGATATTCGCTGGTATCGGAATCGAAACTAATCTTAAATGCACCGTCTCCCAAAGATAAGCAATCAATAATGGCTTTTTTCAGTACCTCATCAAACTCATTGTCCTCAGCGATACTTTCCCAATCCTTTGACTGAACATCCTCTTTAAACTCAATCTGATTGAAGTCATTGATAACGATATCTGCAAGTCTGTCTACGATTATTGAAGGAAGACCTGTGTGAATCTTTCGCATTGCTCTGTTCTTGGTCTGCATTGCTCCCCAGAACTTAACTCCATCAGAGCCACCGTCAATCGATTTATAAAACTGGTCCAGTTCGTAGCTGTCACCTCTATACCATATTTTGTTTTTTGCTACATTTCCCTCAAACGAAAGAAGCTCTGATATTGTGACTGTCAGATTTCCTGCTTCTTGAATCTCAAGGAAATTTCTTAATCCTGCTCTGATTTTGTCCATAATGCTCATTATTTCACTCCTATTTTGGTCTTATATGGCAACCAAGCATACTGAACGCTGTTGACCATATGGTCGTTGCCGTCTTCCGGTTCCTGGTCCTTATCTTCTTTCCAACTGTACGTATCTAATTCTTTTTGATACACATTGCAGCTGTCGACAATATAAAAGCTCGGCATGACGTCCCTCTCAATTACGAAGTTCATCCAGCCAAGCTGTAAATTAATTCTGTCTATAATCTTTGTCTGCTTCCATGCATCATTAAACACATAGATACATGTAGCATGATTTCTTTTGTATTTCTTAAGTTCAGTGATTGTGGCCTGATCTGCATTATCTATAAACACATTCTTGGCCAATCCCCACTCTTCTCTGTTTCTCTCTAAAAAGGCTATATAATTCTCAACTGTATCTGATGGAGCAATAGGCACTCCAAGTTCAGCATTGTTGTAAACCTTCTCATCAAGGAGAATGAATTTGCCTTTATTGGTTATTCCTCCAAAGCTCATTGCAATCGTATCAGGACTCTTGGTTGAGTAAGCAGTATCAAGACCTGATGTGAACACTTCGAAGTACTCTTCCTGGTTCCTTGCTTCTCTGATGTACTGCTTTGCCTGACTCTTTGGTATACAGTGAATCTTTCTGTCAAAAATGCTGAATACAAGACCTGTGGCCTTACCTCTAAGACCTAGTATCTTGTTCTTATACATCTTTGTTCCAACAGGAACAGCATCTATCTTCTCTTGAATGTCCTGTTCTGTCAGAGCTGCATTATCTCTAAATGTGAAATACCAGTGCACCCATCCAACTTTAGGCGTCTCACATAACTCACTTAATAACTCTTCAGGATAATCAGCTATATATCGTTTAAGAGGTCTACTGTGGTTTATGAATTCCTTGTACACTGGAATATCAGGACTGTCCGGATTGGATGTTGTCATCATATACTTGCATCTATGGGTTATCTCTCTCATAAACTCCATATCTGCAATGTTAACCTCATCAATGTACACGCATCCCATTTGTGATCCGAGAACCTTTTGCCAGCGCTTTTTGTTGTCAAACCCGGCAATATAGATTATCTTGGTTCCGCTTGGAGTGTCATACTCGATATGTGGCAATCTTATCTTACCCTTACCGTTCGAGTTGTACTCTGCTACTCCGTCAAACTGCTCTAACAGTCCTCTTTCAGCATTGATAATGTTCTTTTCAACTGTTCCGTTGTCAGCTCCTGCAATAACGTGATATTTAAGCTCACTCTTTGCAACCATCATCATGAATTTAAAGATACCGACAGTCGTCTTTCCTGCAGCTGTAGTCCCTTCCAGGAAGTCTCGCTTTGTTTCGGTTAGTATGAAATCAATAAATTTAGGGGATAGCACAAGCATATCTGCCATAGCTACTCACCTTCTTTAATCGGTCGCATCTGTCCAAGAATGGAAGCAATATTATCAATCTTTTTAATTTTCTCGTCTTCTGCCGGATTATCTACTTTCATTTTGTCTGTGTACAATCCGTATCTCTTGCCAAGAAGCTCTGCAGCCTTTAACTTGTCCTTTTCTGATGGAGCCTTATAAACCTTTCTCGCTTCACTGCAACCATCACCACAACCTTCAACTACAATCTCTTCCGAAAGGCTTTCTCCTCTAAGTACTGACGTAAGGTATTCCATGACTTCCTGTGCGTCTGCTACTTTTTCGGATTTGATTTTCTCGAGTTGCTCGTCAACATACTTTTTGACGTTAGCATTTGTTAGCATTCTCGAACCATTAACTCTTGCCACTTCATCCTTCTTAACATTCGGATAAGCAACTTTATAAGCTCTGGTAGCATTGCAATCAATCAGATATTCATCTGCAAATCTTTTCTGCTTCTCAGTCATGGAATCACCTGCCTTTCACTATAATTTATGCCCTTTAGGCTACGTTTTCTCAACCAAAAAGGACACCGACTAATCGATGCCCTTCAGGAGGTATGAAACCGTATGGAAAACGTATATGGTTCAAATTAATAACTCTTCTTTATCTTGGAGCAGATATAACCCGAACATATCTGCCCCTTGTCATACTATGAGGAACAAAAGAAGATTGAAATGAAAAATATCTCTTTGATACTCTTTCACCACTTACACTTTATCACATTGTCAATATGACATTCCATGACATGATTCAATTTTTTTCAATTATTTTTTGAACCTCCTGTAATGCCTTTCCATGAAGCCTAAGAGTGTGCCTCCATGATTTTTTCATTTCAGCTGCAATATTCTCGAATCTATCGCCAAGTATGTATTTTTTTGTCAATATACGTCTTAAATCACTATCATCCACTTGAGATATTGTATATTCAATTTCCCTTTGTATCTCATCTCTAACTGCAATCTTGTCATATAATTCTTGCTCTAAAGTGATCATCTTTACAATAGCATCTCCAAGTGGATCTTGACTTCCGCTTGACTTTATCTTTTCACAATCACTTTTGATAGCAGTTACCTGGGTTATTTCATCTCTTAGCTTCTCAAGTTCTTCTTGTATATCATTCTTACTATCGTTAGCTTCCTTGTATCTCAGTAAGTATTCTTTAGCTGTCAAATTATAACCCCCTTGTTGTTATTATTTAATGTCTCCAGTCGTTCTGCGGTAATGTATGTACTTGCTCATTGTTTCGGACGAAACACCAAACTCCAATGCAATCTGTTTAACGCCCCATCCTGCGTTTAATAGTGCTTGGATTTTTGGAATATCATATTTTGATTTTTTGGGCTTCTTTTCTTCTACCGGTTCCTCGTAAACATCTTCCGGAATAGCATCTAAGCTCATAAGTTCTTCTGATATTTCATCAATTGGAGTCGGCTCAGGTTCCTCTTTAACTGCAGTCTCTTTTTCATCATCCTCAATCAAGTAGAATGCATCTGCAAAGTTGAGTTCTGCTATCGTTGTGTCGCTGCTAATTGCTACGAGCATGCAAACCTTTCCCATTTCTATTGCTGGACTAGTTATTGCTTTTTCCATTGTTATCTCTTTTAATTTCATCTCTTCTTATCCTTTCCTACCCTTGAATCTTCATCAAGTGTTCTGCTCCACTTTTCGCGCTTTCTGTATTCGTCTGTATCAGATAACAAAACCAAAACTGTTCCGATAACTGAACAAATGACAATACAGATTGTAAGCAATCCGATAAATGCTAATATTTTCATTTACTCCTCCTCTATTTCGACTGCTCCGTCTTTAAGTAATTGAGTGTATACTTTGTTAGTAAGATATATTGTATATCCCCAATCTTCTATAACCTCGTTCCTTTTACTCATTTCGACATAATCTATATCTTTCTTTACTTTGATTATATCGTCCTTGTTTTCTGCGACGACTTCGACATACTCCTCTTTTTTGTGATAAGATTTTAAGCGTTTACTTTCGCCTACCTGCTTAAGTTCGTCGTATTCATCAACTATGTACCTTGCTGATACTATCCTGTAATGCTTTGGCTCTTGCTTTTTGCACCCTACTAACAATAATGCTAATATGCTAATTAATACTATCTTTTTCATTCGTCCACAACCTTTCTCCCACACTCTGGGCAATACTTCGGAGTATATTCCCACTCGTATACTTCTCCCGTGTACTCGTCAACTTCTCGCCTTGAATAATCAATTATTTCCGTTCCGCATTTTTCACACTTAAAGCCGTCAACTATATTCCATTCTGATATATTTCGTGTCTCCTCAATAATTTTAACTTTTGAAAAATCGGTCAAATTGTTTGTTTTCTTTTTCATTTGTTGCCTCCTCGTAATGCTCACAACTATGCTTTCCTTCATCCGTTAAAATGTTTTCAATATGAACCATCACTTGTTCTATGATTTCAATTTCTCCGTTGCACTCATCAATTTTGCATTTTAATATTTGTTTTTTTAATTTCAATTTGTCGTTCAGTTGAACTAATTGATTATACATTGTATCTTTCATTCTTCCGCCTCCTGCTCTAGCCATTCTTTTATTGATGTTTTACAATTATGATGATTGCACATATTATCGACATTAATAAAACAGTCCTCACAAGATAAAATATCATAGAAAAAATTAACTAACTCTTCTTTACTCATTTCTTTTATTTTTTCAAAATTCGTCATTGTTCCACCTCTATTTTGCACTTATGCCCTAAAGATGGCTTAAAAAATAGTCCGCATTTTTCGCACTTCATAACCGTTGTCTGTTGTGCAAGATTTTTTTCAAACCATCTTTGTGTTTCTTTGTCATATTTCACTTTCATTCTTCCTTATTACCTCCCTGGAAGTGCTTTCCTACAACCTTTGCAATATCCTCAAATGTGCCCTCTCTTTGCTTGGCATATTTAAACTCGCCCCAGTCTTCATTATTTAACTCCTTTACTGCTCTAATCATAGAATCAAGGTCTCTTTCATTTATCACCTTGCTCTTCAGGAGTCCTGCTATAATCATTGACGCTTCAGTCATTAATGTGATTTTATTTCCCTCCATGTGCAAGTCATTCCCGTTTCTATTCTCGTTAATACTAATCATCTCTAGTTCCTCCTCATAAATCTGTTCATAATATGCTTCCTGTGTTCTGTTGGGACAGTGTTCCCGACATTTGTGTCGGGAGCTTCCATCCCTAATTCCCTAACTCAATCATAAATCTCATTGCATGCATCATCCCATCCTTTGCTGTACTCATCTGATGCATCACAACCACCTGTTCTATGAATTATCTCTAGTACTGTTTGAATCTTTATCGTCTCGCTCATCTGTCTCCTCTCTGGTAGTGACATTAATGTCCTTACCACACTTTCCATAAGCAGGTCGCTTGAATCTTTTCAGAGCTTTCTTGTCTATCCTGCCCTTATCAACGTCCGTTCCGATCTGCTCGATTACTACATAGTTTTTGTTTACACTCATATTTCGCCTCTCCTTTAATTACTTCTTGTAAGCTTCATGAGTTCCGTCCAGATACCGTTCTTCTTCTTTTGTTAAAGAAAAGCCAAACATTTTGAGAATATTTACAATGGCATTTGCCTTTTTAGCTCTTTCGTTATCAAATTCATTATTGTAATTATGCGCTTCACCAAAATCGCAGCCATCATACATAGCTAAAAGCATTTGGTAAGGTACAGGATAACCATTTATTATCTCTACCAGGTTTTCTTTTTCCTCATCTGTCAAGTTCCAATAATTCTTGTCTTCTCCATAAACCAAATTGTTTAGCGCACATAAAACAACAGCTCTCCTACAAGATGGACTGTAGAGAGTAAACACTCCCCACATCTTCTCTGTAAGTTCTTCAGCTTTCACCCATTCAATATTTTTGAGAAGAATCTGTTCAATTGTTGTAGTGATTTTTTCTGACAAATCATCTTTTAAAGCATTAAGCACCTTTTTATTTTTTCTTTTGAGCTTTTCTTCTTCCGAAAGACCTTTCTGCTTTTCTTCTTTTTTTGTTTTTTCTGCAATAATAATTTTTGAAAAGGACCTGCTATAGTAAAGAATTCCGTCCACTTTTTTCAACTTGATTTTGTCCGGGACGTCTTTGTCCAAATCAATTTCTTTGATAACCTTCCACTTATCTTCCCAGCTGTAAATCCTGTCCGCCTCTTTAACAATTAAGTAATTCTTGTTGAGCTGTTCCAAAATCTTTTTATAGTTTTCTTCTCGTTTTTCCTCAACAGCTGCAGTATTGGCCATGTATTTTAAACTCTTACTATCTCTTGCATTCTTAAGTATTTCATTTCGCTTTTTTAAGTCCTTAACTTTTTCCAACGATATCAGGTCTTGAATGTTCAGCTGAAAGTTATCGTCCTCTTCCTTTTTCTTTAATTCTTCCTGGTTAAGTTTGGCTATATTGATACGGTGATAGATAGTTGTCTTTGAAAATCCTGTTTTTTCGGATACACTTTCTACCGTCTCTCCTAGATCCAACATCAGCTGAAAGCTTTGTGCCTGCTCATATACAGTCAAATTATTTCGCTGCATATTCTCTTCAAGCATTATGCTTATCTGATCACTCTTGCTTATTCCGCTGACAACTTTACACGGGACCTTATCAAGTCCGGCTGCTTTTGCCGCAGCTAATCTTCTATGACCAATCAAAACTACGTATTTCTTTAATGCAGCTTTTCGAATGTCCGGTTGCTCATCAGCTGGTAGTTTCAAACACTCTTCAGGCATTACTGTCAAATTTTGCATTATGCCATTCTTTTTAATTGACTCAATTAACTCGCTTATATCCCCCACATCCAATCTCGGATTGTCCGGATGTGGATTAATCTTGAAGATATCAAGCATCGTAATCATTCTCATTTCTTGCTTCATTTCAATCTCCTTTCTCTTCTCTACATTCTCATCTTCCAACTGCACTTATCGCACTGTGCAGCCGAAAGCCTTCCGTTGGTGGTCCTGTAAGTAATACTTCCACCACATTCACATTTGGCTGTTTTCTCGCCGTTCTTTATTGCTGCAAGAATCATCTGCAGCTTATTAATTGAATTCATCATCATTGTTTATCCTCTTTTTTTCAAAGTATATTTTTTCTAACTCCAACACTACTTGCAGAGTTATTTTTCTAACAAATTCTGTATTCCCATATTTGAGTGTTAGCTTTTCTGCTTCATCCATTAACAATTCCCAATACGAGTCATTGTCTCTTGGATTTCTGTATTTAAAAAATAATTTCCAAACATCGCAGACAAACTGATAATATAGCTTTAATCTTTTTTCGGTCATATCACTCCACTTCTTCCACGTAGATATATATTCCTGGTACATCCGCCCAAAATTTTTCTATGATTTCCGAAACCACCAATGCATCATCCTTCCAATAATGCAACTTAGTCATTACGTCCTTGAGCATCTTTTGGAGGTTATCTGTATCAGGCTTGCTTGATTTCCATTCTCCGTTTATATGATTTCCTTTGATTGGGAAGCACCATTTCACTAACAGCCTTACCGGTCCTGTATATTCTATTTCCGGAACGTACTTTCCTAAATGTGCTTCCAGTTTCTGTTTAGCTGCTTTCAGTTCTGGTGGATCATAAAAAACAACCCTACCATTTTTTGTTGATACTTTATGTTCCTGATGAGTTACCGTTGGTGGTATCATCGGAATGAAAAATTTAATTTCCAATTCAAAATCTCCTTTCGCCTTTAAGTCAATGTCAGTGGAAGGAGTTGTGTTGTGCGTGAGCGTAAACGCACAACTACTTTCCACATTGACGTTTACGGAAATGCCAATATATATATGAAATATATATATGTGTTTTCTTCCAAATCGGAAAATATCGATAAATAATCGAGAATTTCCAAGTTTTTTTCCAAATCGGAAAATATCGATAAATAATCGAGAATTTCCAAATCGGAAAATATCGATAAATAATCGAGAATTTCCAAATCGGAAAAAAGAAAATCATTCGAGTTTTTCCATTTCCATTTTTTATTTTTTTACGATTTCACCGCTGCTTAATACTAAGAATCCGCCATGCTCTTTTAATCTATTTTTCACAGTTTTTTCTGTCACTCCCATCGCTTCTGCCATATTCGCAAGAGTGACTTTTCCACCTTCAAATGACTTTAAACTTTCATAATTTTGTTCTACTGTTTTAATTCGTTCCTTCTTTTTATCTTCCGGAGTCTTTTTATTATTAAAATTTTTCTTCCAAGGACTCCCCTTGCTGTTCTCAATAACGATATCTCCCAGTGCTCCTGATTTGTCCTGCTTATGTATTGGATAATCAAACCACAGGTTTACCGGACTGAATTTTGGAAACTCTCTAAGAGTCCCTTCGATTCGCCATGCTGTCCTATTTAAAACTTCGGCGCTCTTTTCTGTTAATCTTTCCAGTAATTCATCATATTGGTCATCACTAAGCATCTCTTTGCAAGCTTTCTTCATCTGGGCACTGCTACATATATCGTCCTGAGATACATGGAATTTCCAATCGTTTACATACTCTTCCAGAACTCCCATACACACTTCACATGCTGCATTATTTATTGCATTTTCATTTATTGCATCTGTTGTTTCAAGTTCAATTAAGTCAAGTAGCGCGTCCGGATCACGTGCAAACACTCCGGAACCTGAAGCCCTGTCCATTGATTTCTTACCGCCTTGGGAACCCTTTGAATGATGATGGCAATATATAACCGCGCATCCAAGCTCCGTACATACCTTGTCGAATTGGTTGCAAAAATGAGCCATTTGGTCAGCTGAGTTTTCATCGCCAGTAATGATTTTGTAAATAGGGTCGATAACAATAGCCAAATAATCCTTTTTAGCAGCTCTTCTAATCAACTTTGGAGCTAGCTTATCCATTGGTATCGAACGTCCTCTCAGATTCCATATGTCTATATTGGCCAAGTTGCTAGGCTTCAATCCTAAAGCGTTATATACGTCCTTAAATCTATGTAAGCAGGACGCTCTGTCTAATTCCAGATTCACGTATAGCACCTTACCTTGTGTGCAGTTCCATTCAAGCCATTTAGAGCCTTCTGCAATAGCGATACACATCTCTATTAATGCGAATGACTTACCTGCTTTTGATGGTCCTGCAATAAGCATTTTATGGCCTTTTCTAAGTACTCCTTCAATTAACGGTTCTGCGAGCTCCGGCATATCTTCCCATTGTTCCGATAAACTTTCTGGATCAGGAAGGTCATCATTGATTGATTCAATCCATTCTTTCCATTCGTCCCAGGACTCTTTTCCGATATTGGTATCGATAAGAAACTGTTTACTGTCTCCACGAACTACTCCAGGCATTCTTGAAAGTCTACTTGGATTCTTATTCTGCGTGTCTACAACTAATCCATTTTTCTTGCAGACAGAATAAAGATATTCAACTCGCTTTCTGTATTCATCATATGTTGGAGCATCAACCTTCACGATGGCATGTATACTCTTTTTTCCACTGAATACCAAGCACGCTATAGGCAGCTCTAATTCTCTGAGAATGGCATTCTGCTTATCAAGCTCCATTGCGTCTGATTCTACAAGTGCATATTTATATTCGGTCACATTATCATTTCTGACACCTTTGCCATCAAGTGGATTGAATCTAATCCATGCTCCAGCTTCTTTTTTGTAATCTCCAAGAACGGCTCCTATATCGCCTTTACATTTATTTAATGCCTGAATAAGCTCCCCTGCTGTTCTGTCCCAATTTCCTTTTGTTGGCAGGTATTTACCATCTTTCTCCCATGTCTCTGTTACATACCCAACTATTTCGGTTGAATCAAATAATGTTTCTATGTATGTTATTAAGTCTTTAACAGGATCCCAATTGGTAGGGACATGTATGTCCTTACCTTCAATCCACGCGGAGTCGACCACCACTAAATCATCTTTTGCACCAATTAAGTCATTCCAACCCAACTCATGATACTCTTTACGTTGTGGTATCCATCCATTATCCTTTGCCATTTGAACTATAGTACCGGCTGTAACCGGAACGGCAGTACCTCTGAACGTTTCCCATTTGCGAAAACATTCACCCTTGTGGTATCTGCCGTCTTGCTTGCTCCAATTATCCCAATCATAAGCAGTGTAACCTGCTTCCTTGAGTGCCATACCAACATTAATCCATTCTTGATAATCAAGAGAGCTAGGTTGGATATATTCAAGTAATTCAATTAAATTAATGTTATTTTCCATATCTATTCCTCAGGGCAGAATGTAGCCGGATTAATACCGGTTGGAATTTTCCAGCCGTTTGCTGCTATTCTGTCTATTATTTTTTTTGCTGTTTCAAACTGCCAGGTACCTACTTTTACGAATCCTTTACTTTCTAAAAATCTAATTTGTTTAGGAGTAGTAAGACCTGCTTCTCTTCTTGCTGATAATTTATCAAGAATTAATTTAGCTTTACCTGCATTGTCAATTTCATCCGGATAAATTCCCAGTTTTTCAAGTGTTTTTATCTGATTTTTAGTTGCTGGTCCCATCTCCCAACCAAAAGCTGGAACATAATTTGCCAAGTCCTCTGCTTGTATGCTCATTTCAAATTGCAATGGATCAACCAGCTTACGTTTTCTGTGTCTCATTTCTTTCAGCTGCTGTGCCAGTGCTTCTTCTCTTTGAGCAATGACGTCCTGCTGTGCTGTTTGCTCAGCTTCTTCCAAATCAACCGGGCACGCTGCATCTGCAATATTCTCTGTCATCTTCTTTGCTACTTCTTCATTTTCACAAATCAAATGAGCTGGGTGACACAATTCATGGCGTTCTGTATGCCACAAAAAATCTAACAAGAGTAAGTCTTGCTTTCCTGGATAAAGTCTTGTTCCACGCCCTACCATTTGCGAATATAAAGCTCTTACTTTTGTTGGTCTAAGAACAACTACGCAATCAACTGATGGGCAATCCCATCCTTCTGTAAGAAGCATCGAATTACAAAGAACGTTGTATTTATCCTCTTCAAATTCTTTCAGAACCTCTGCTCTATTGTCGCTACTTCCATTTACTTCAGCTGCTTTAAAACCTTTTTCATTTAGAATGTCTCTAAATTTTTGACTTGTCTTAACCAGTGGTAGAAATACTACCGTTTTTCTGTCGCTACAATATTTTTTCATCTCCTCAGCAATTTGGTACAAATAAGGATCCAGTGCTGTGTCAATATCACTTGTACTGAAATCTCCTGCCTGTTGCTTAACAGAGCTTAAATCTAAAGTTAATGGGATTGTTTGAGCTTTGATTGGCGTAAGATAGCCTTCTTTGATAGCTTTTGGTAATGTGTATTCGTAAGCCAAAGAATTGAAATAAGTTCCAAGATTTCGCATATCACCTCTGTCCGGAGTTGCGGTAACTCCAAGAACATTGGCTGTGTCAAAATGACTTAATACCTTTTGATAGCCATCTGATATGCAATGATGTGCTTCATCAATAATGATTGTGTCAAAAAAATCTTTATTAAATTTAGCAAGTCTATTTTCTCGTTGCAGAGTCTGGACTGACCCAACTGTAATCCTAAACCAACTACCGATGCATGTTTGTTCTGCTTTTTCTGTCGAACACTCAAGTCCAGTTGCTTTTTTTATTTTATCTGCAGCCTGTTCTAGCAATTCTCCTCTATGTGCAAGAATTAAAACTCTCTTCCCTTGTTTAACGCATTCTTCTGTTATTTTTGCGAATACAATAGTCTTTCCGCATCCTGTTGGAAGGACGAGCAATGTTTTAGCATTGCCCTCTTCCCACTCATTAAATACCGAATCCATTGCTTCATTCTGATAAGGTCTTAATTCCATTAAAATTCACCAGCCTTAAACGTTGGTGCAGCTGCACTATCACCGTAAGATGGTTCTAAAAATCTAACAATCTGATTAGCCTGTCTTTCATCTCCATCTTTATTTTTATATGTATGAATGCTTACTTTACATCTACCTCTAGAGCCAGGGACAAGATTCCAGTTCATTGATATCTTTTCGCCTTTCTTTCTCTGGCCAATTGATGTAAAGAACGCGCATAGCATTCCTTCCGTCTTGCTGTGTAAAAATAAGTTGTGATTAATAGTTGTACTCTTTCCATCCGGGGCTGTGATTTTAATCGCAAGCACAGCTTTATTGCATGGTGGAAGCTTTTCACTTCCGTTATGTCTTGCCCTCTCAAAAGAAATAACCTCAAATGGATATTCGCCCTCCGGAAGAAGTACAAACTCCGAGTCATTTTCAATTGTGTCATCCCATCCAAATTCTCTTTCTAATTCCATATTCTTATGTCTCCTTTTCTATTTGTATTAATTAAATGGTATTTCCATTTGCTCTCCAATTTTTACAAAGTCGCCTTTTGCGCTCTTCATTTCTGCAATCATTTTGTACACAGAATTCCATGCTCCGACCAAAACTCCATCAATAAAGTTCGCATCATAGTTTGAAATTGGAGTATCAATTGGGTAGTAACCTCTACTCGCTACAGCTGCCTGAATCTCTTCCTCCGCCACATTATATGCAATCATTAACTCCATCAATGATTTTGGAATATCATTCTTTGGCTGCACTGGAGTTTGAGCCTGAGATACAGTCTGTTTTGGTTCTTCCTGTTTTGGGGCTTCATTCGTAGTAGCCGGATTTTTCTCTTTGTCAACAGTAGGAACAGATGTAGCTTGTGCTGCACCTGATGGAATAAACTGACGAATGATTTCATAATCAAAATCAACCTCATCTGCTAATTCCCATCTGTTTTTAGCATCCCAGCAAGGATGATGCTGGGTGTACATTACTCTTTTTCCACCCTGTGCCTTATTCTTACCCTTTTGCGCGCCCTGATTATCTACATTTATTACAACTGTCTTATAGTTTGCAAAAAGGACTGAATCCGCCCATTCTTTTAACAATGGTGCTGTTTTTTTGGCAAGCTTAAGTTCCCAGCGATCATAGGCTCCTAACTCGTCTGGCTGTTCAAATTTTCTCATTTGAGCATGTGCGGTAATTACAACATTAATGCCTTTGTTCACAACCTCTTCTAAAAGATTGAGCATCTTACCAAAATCTTCAGCTACGTAAACATAACCTTTTCCATAGCCTATATCCTCAATGCCTGATATCTGTTTTTTTGCACAAAATTCAGTCTCGCATAAATGCTCTGCCCAATCAGCTGTATCAATGACTAACGTTTTGCACAGCTCAACATGGTCACGGACATATTTAATCTGTTCCAATAACATAGTGAAGCTTGATGGCTTATCAAATCTTGAAATATCCATGTAACTTGTGCTTCCTTCTGTATCAATGAACAAAGGCTGTGGGAATTTAGAAGCAAATGTGCTTTTTCCTATTCCCTCTGGTCCGTAAATAACCACTTTTTGTGCTTTTTCAATTTTTCCCGTAGTAATATTCATTAAAATTCACCTGCTTTCCAATTAGTTGATGGGGCTTGTGCTTCAGAAACTGATGGCTGTTCAACAACATATCCGTCTTCAATAATGATTGAGCACTCATCTCCTTTTGACACTCTTGTAGCAATAGCCTGTAAACCTTCATTGTTTAACCAGTTACCAAAATCTTTTAATGTATCCATGTCCATCTGCTCAAGCTTGTCCATCAACACGAATCCACACTGTGGATTGAGTTTTCTTACAATAGCAGTGGATACAATAAGCTGCTCACTTCCAGACATATTCTCCCAAGGCTGTCCTTTATACATAAGCACGCCATCATCTACGCTCAATCCCTGAAGTGGAAGATTTGCATTTTCAAGAAGTTTTGTTTTTGCATTTCTAACCTCTTCAATTTTTGCAGATAACGCATCATATTTACTTTTCTCTTCTTTCGCATCATCCTCAGCCTTTGCCTTGTCAAGATTAGCTCTTACCTTTCGATTAATTTCTTCAATCTGCTCGATATTTCTCTCAAGCTCTTCCGTTGATTCGTCAACAAGTGATAATGCGTCGGTCTGTGCAATAACCAAATCCTTATCAAGCTCTGCTTTGGCAGCTCTCTCTTCTTCCAATGCAGTAGTCAGCGTTGCAATCTGTGACTCAATCTGTGCTATTTTTCCGGCTTTGATAGTCTGCTGGCTTGTAATTAAATCTACTTTGTCTCTTTTTCTCTGATTCTCACCATTCTTAGCAAGAATTTCCTGCTGTTTTTTTATAAGTTCTGATGCAGAGACTAACTCTGACGGTGCGTCCTCGTAGAATTCCTGCTCTTTTGCGAATTTATCTTTCTGATCTGCAACACGACCAACCACAAGTCTTTCATTGTACAAACGTTTCTCTTCATCCTCCAACTTGTACAGTTCTTCCCCTACTCCGATGATTCGTAGTAATGTGTCTGCTTTTTCCTTATCGCTTGCATTCATGAATTTCGGCAAATCAAGTGCCAACTGCTCTATAAAGCTGTTAAGTAATGTCTGCCCTGCTTTCCCCCCTGTTGGGTCTGTTACTTTTAAATCGCTATTCTTTCCTTTTCTTTCCACTACTAATCCATTACTTAATGTAATGTGAATATTAGGCGGAATGACCGACCCCTCTCTTGTGGCATTTGCCGGTCTGAAATTATTGCCGCCCAGCGCCCAGGCGATACTGTCTAAAACAGAAGTTTTACCCTGATTATTATTTCCACCAATGATTGTCAGTCCTGACTGAGATGGCTCTAATTTAACCGCCTTAATCCTTTTGACATTTTCAATTTCCAAGCTATTTATTTTTACATTTTCCATTAGCTATTTCCTCTCTTCTAATTATCTGATATTATTAAAATGTAATATTTTTACTTAAGGGCTTAGTAGAACTCCTATTTACTTTGCCCTTTTTTCTTTTGATTCAACAAAGCAATCCAACGTAGTGACCATGCTCATCCCCCACCATAGATACACAATGGCCAGGATGATATACTGGAACACGTACTCGCACTTAACAGGTGCAATTCTGTACATCACTATTCCGAATAAGATTGTTATTACTGCGTTCTTAATCAGTTCGTAAATTGTTTTCATCAAAACCTCCTTCCTAGAATCAACTCCATTTCGTATTGATTGAAATGAAGCAGTTCATTAAGTTTCCAGAAGTCCTCCAAAGTAAATAATCTTGGAGTTAATCTCTTCTTGTAGAATGTGCTTTCACACATTATCTTGTGTTTCTCGATATCTTTCGCAGTAACGTTATTCCGGAACATTGCATTACGTATCGCAGCTTCTGCGGAATGATTTCTCTCTTTCATAGCTACTGCCATACTGTTTCCTCCTTCCCTCTAAAAATAATATTTTCCCAATTCATCTCTTAAGCTCTCCAGATACTCATCAAGTTCTTTGTATGTGTCAAAGCTAATCTCTTCATTCTCTGCCATAATCCTGAAAGTCATGCTTACTCCATTGGCATATGCGTTGAAGTACTCATAGTGGTCTTTCACATACTGTTCAGTTGGTGCTTCTTTAATCTTTTTTAAGTTGTATTCATATACTTTGTTTGCTGTATCCTTTATCACTTCCAAAGACTTCATAAGCTTTCACCTTCCTTTACATCCCCATTAATTTTTTCTACAATCGAATTACAGGTGTTGCAGCACCGAGTAATACGAAAGGAGAAAAACTATGAATTTAGATATATCTTTTACAATCGCATCAATAGTTGCCATTACTTCAATCATCTCGCCTATATTTGTAGCATTGATAAACAATAGACATCATTCCAAAATTCGTAAATTAGAATTAAGTTGTGAACTAAAGCAAAAACAACTTTCAACTTATTACAGAGACAAGTTTAATGCGTATAACCAACTAATCGACTTAGCTGGATCTTTTCTCGCTCATAATGGAAATCGCTCACAATACGGTGGATTAACTACTGCCATTCACAATGCATATTTGTTAAGTAATGATGATTCAAAATCAGTAATTCAAGATTTTTCCAATTACATTACCAATGATGCTTTTGGTAACGGAATGACCTTACAGCAAAGAAAAGAATATGAAAAAAAACTTTTTGCTCTATCTAGTGCTTTAAGGAATGACTTAAGCATTACTATTGATGAAGATAGCAAATTGTATAAATTGTAAATAAAACTCCATTAAATAGAGCCCACACAGCATATATCTTGTTGTCGGGTTCTATTTTTTTCATAATGGCTATTGCAATTATTGCAACTACCCAAACAACACACAAAATGATTATTTCCATATCTCTCCTTCCTACCGGCTACCGACAGGTAGCGGATTGTCAAGTATTAGTTATTCACATTACTTTAAGTTATATTTTGAGGTAAAAAAATATTATCTTTAGGTATTCCGTATAAATTCGACATCATCAAAAATTCTGCTGGTTTAAGTTCTGTTCTTCCTTTTTCCCAATTAACTACGGTTTGTTTTGTTACTTTCATTTCTCTTGCAACATCTTCTTGAGTCATTCCTGCATTTACCCTTGCTGCAGCTAAACTAATTTGTATTTTTTCCAAATTCTACCACCTCTTTCTTTAAATATCGAACATTATTCCCAGCATTATTCATGTTCTATCCCTTTTACAGTTACTGATAGGACTGAATTAATTAGTGACTAAACATTATTATTATCCCTACAACAATCACTACAAGAGTAATTATTGCGATAATTAATTTAGCCGATTCTTTTAGTAACTCTTTCATATTGTATTTACAGATGAACTATGTTATTATTCAGGTAGGAGGGGCTTTCGCCCCATCCCATCAATTAAGGCTTTCAATAATCATTTTGATTACTGCGAGAAATGTTCCAATTTCTAAAGCCAGCCTAGTGAGTTCTGCAGTGACTCGCTGGGCTTTTTTAATTGTCTGAATAATTTTCTTATCCATCTTACCTCCTTTCTCTTATCGCTTCCTCTCTGTTACTCTTATAACTTATCATAACTTAAAGTTATTGTCAATACTAAAAGTTATATTTTTTTACTTTCGGTATTGTGATTAATAACTTTTTGTTTTATAATATATTTATACTATAATCTCTCGGAATCCTGAGTGATTATGGACAGCGTAGCTGACAATGAACATTGAAAAGTAAATATTATCCGAAAAAGATAAAAAAAGACATGAGAAATAGACATAACGCTTGTCGCTATGCCGGGAAAGGGTGTATAAT
>JAILRH010000127.1 GCA_024698345.1 Lachnospiraceae bacterium
CTGAGCCATCCCCTGGACCGAGTGTAAAAACATTGTACTTTGACAATGAGAATTCTGAATTGGGGATTAACTACAATGCAGTTCAACATATGAGGCGTTTTCTTCAGACATATTTTATAAAGAAAGGTCTTTAAAAGAAATATACAAATTAGAATTTGGTGGAGAAAATATATGGTTAAGAATGTGGCGATAGTAAGCCTTTCAAGTGGGATAGTTGGGGAATCTTTTGTTGAATTTGAGAAGAAGATTGGAGTAAAGAGACTTGAGGATTTTGGCCTTAAAGTGAGATTTATGCCTCATGCACTATTAGGTCTTGATTATATAAAAAATCATCCGGAGAAAAGAGCTTTGGATCTATTGGATGCATTAAGAGATCCGGATATAGATATGATACTAACTGCTATTGGTGGAGATGACACATATCGATTGCTCCCATATCTGTTTGAAAATGATGAGCTGAAAAAAGCTGCTACGGATAAAATATTTCTTGGTTTTTCAGATACGACAATAAATCACTTTATGCTTCATAAAGTAGGAATGACTACTTTCTATGGACAAGCCTTTTTGCCGGATGTTTGTGAACTGTCTACGGATATGCTTCCATATACCAAAAATTACTTTCAGGAACTTATTTCAACAGGTACCATTCATGAGATAACACCAAGTGACGTGTGGTATGAGGAAAGAACCGAGTTCTCACCTGAAGGAGTTGGGACTTCGACACCGTCACATCCAAATAAGGGTTTTGAACTTCTTCAGGGACCGGCAACTTTCTCCGGAAAGATTCTCGGAGGCTGTGTAGATTCGATGTATGACATTTTTGATGGTGAATGTTACGATGACATGCCGGTTCTATGCAGGAAATATCAGCTTTTTCCTGATGCCAAGGATTGGGAAGGACGTATTATATTACTGGAAACCAGTGAAGAAAAGCCATCACCTGAGAAGTACAAAAAGGCTTTGGAGTATATCAAGTCTACAGGGGTATTTGATGCTGTTTCAGGCGTACTTGTGGGAAAGCCTCAGGATGAGATCTATGTTGGTGAGTATAAGAAATTATTGGTGGAAGTGATAAATAATCCGAAACTTCCTATTCTTTTTAATGTCAACATTGGACATGCTACGCCTAGATGTATCATTCCTTTTGGTGTTGAAGCTGTTGTTGACGCGAATGCTCAGGTTATTAGATTTAAATGCGAAAGAGACAACTTCAAATTTGTAGAGGAGACAATAAACATATGAAAAATATTAGATTTTATGAAGCCGAAAAATATAAAACTTCGGAATATGAAAAAGTTGAAAGCATGATATATAAAACGATGGAGAAGATAAATCAAGGCGATGGCAATTATTCGTTTAAAGGATGTAGTGATGAAGCGCTGGTTACCAAACTTTTGGAGAGTAATGAATGGGAGCAGGGAACAGGTAAAGGCCTTGCGCGCTATATGATTATGACGCATCAAGGAAAAAGATATTATCGTACAACAGAATACATAGGTACAGATAAAGATATCATTTATATAGAGAAAGAACCTGATCCAATCTATGTCACATCAATTGTGTTTGAGCCGGAACCTGAATTGGGAGAAAACGAGCCGGCAGCTGCATTTGTTTCACAGTATCCGTTGGAGGATATATTAGACAAGTATTATGTCTATTGTGGGGATTTTTATGAAAAAGAAAATGAAATGGATAAAGAAAATTCATATGTAGAATTTGCCAGCTGTAGTATTGAGGATATACGAAATGTTCTTACATTGATTGGCAAACATGTATATAACAAAGAGGATGGGGATTATATTTTCCTCAAAATAGAATAACACTTAAGAAGGTCATATGCTTTATTTACCTTATTGGTCAGATATACTTGAAGAAGTATGCCGATAAATTCGAATCTGAGGAGTAAAAACATGAAACAAAAATGTGCCTATGTAAGTAAGATTAAATCATCATATAAAAACGTGAATCACAGGCTCTTTTGGTCGTTATTAGTTATGAGCCTTGTACCGACAATTTATACCACTCTTAGAGTATTTTGGCTTGGAAATATGCCGGGAGACTGGTCCTATTCAATAGCAGGACAATTGTCCTGGGTCAACCTTATATATGAGGTGGTAAGTGAAGCAATTATATTACCGCTTTTTTATTTTACCGGCCAGACGCTGACAGACAAGAAAGAGTTTGCCAATCGAATAAAGACAGGATTGGCTGTGGTATTGAGCGTCTACCTTGTCATATCGTTGGCAGTAATAATGTTTACAAAACCATTGTTAAATCTGATGGCAACAGATGCATCCATAATAGATGCAAGCGCAACATACATAAGGATAGAAGCAATTGCCAATATATTCAGTATTATGGCACAGTTTGTTTTTGTGGGATTAGTTACTCTTGGAAAAGACAAACTTGTGTATGCATTGACAGGAGCAAAGCTGATACTTAGTGTTGGACTTGATATGTTACTTGTATCAGATTTATCCTGCTCCGCCAAACTTGGAGTAAATGGAATCGGATATTCCAATATCATTGCAAATGCGTCATTATTTGCAATTACAATATGGTTACTCGCGCAAAATGGAGTTTCCGTAATGGACAGAGCCAAAATGAATTTTGGATGGATGAAAGATTTTGTGAGGGTAGGAGGTATCTCAGGCCTTGAATCATTTGTCAGAAACATTGCATATATGGTTATGATTTCCAGAATGGTAAATATGGTAGGAGAGCAGGGAACTTATTGGGTTGCGAACAACTTTATCTGGGGATGGCTTTTACTTCCGATATTGAGCCTGGGGGATTTGATTAAGAAGGAAACGGCAACGGATAAAAATGCTGTAAAAAATAATACAATTGGATATTTCACTATGACAGCCATTGTGATTGTAATTTGGTGTGCTTTAATTCCGGTATACAAACCGTTTATGTCAAAAGTATTAAATTACAGTGATGTGGATCATTTGTTTAAATTAGTTATGGTATTGTTTGGATTCTATATTTTATTTGCAATTCAAAATGTTTTTGATGCAACATTTTACGGATTAGGAAAAACACACTATATGTTATTTGAATCAATAGTTACCAATTCAATTTATTATGGCGCTGCATTTATTTTATATGTGACAGGTGTGTGGACACCAACATTGATTGGTATAGCGTTATTGTTTGGAATTGGCAATGCATTTGACACCGTGGTATCTTTCGGGGCATATGTGTTCTTGTTGAAAAGAAATAAGATTAATATATTTTGTTAGTTGGATAAATTCAAGTTTTGTTACGCGGTGCCCATTCGCATTTCGCTACGCTACATGCTCATGATGCGCTGTCGCGCTATCGTCTGTTCGCAATATGAGTCGGCTTGTGAGCAAGCTCCCAGCCGCTCAATTGCTCCATACGGCACCGCTTGTAGAAACGTACAAATTCAAGTTTCATGTTTCTTTAAATATTTGAATATTGAATGATTTCACGTAGCCGTTAAGGAGTTGTTTTTGCTTCCTAGCGGCTTATTTTATTTTCCAAGTGAGGGAGGTGAGAAAATTGAAAATTAAGCTTGCGGATTCCGGTATGATATCTTTTGTAAGCTGAATCGTTTCTTTTGATCCATTCACAAGGAAGTTTCTGGGTCAGACAAATACTGCATACTCATACAGACCAATAAATCTGATAAACGGAATGATTTTACATTATTTTGGATAATAACCATTAGTAGAGATATAGTATTATAAAACAGATTGCATTTTTGTCACGAAAATTATATAATAATCGTGACAAAACAAGGAGAGTGGTTTTATGACTAACAGCATTTATGCGGAAATAAAAAAGAGGATAGAGATAGCTGAGGTCGGAACTGTATTTGTTACTTCGGATTTTACGGATATTGCAACTACTACAACAGTAAGAAAATGTCTAGCTAGACAAGTTGAAGAGAAAAATATACGAAGGATTATGGACGGAGTGTATGAGAAGCCTGTATATAGTAAATTGCTAAAAGAGTATATTCCGGCAAATCCTGAAAGGGTAGCGTATGCTATTGCCAGAAGTTTTCGTTGGACTATTGCGCCATGTGGAGACGTAGCATTAAATAAATTAGGACTATCCACGCAGGTTCCTGTTGTCTGGTCCTATATCAGTGACGGACCGTATAGAAAGTTTTCATGGGATAATATCACGCTGTCTTTTAAACATCGTGCAAATCGTGAAATTTCATTCATGTCTGAGACAACCACTTTGGTTATTGAGGCACTAAAAACATTGGGGAAGGATCGTGTTGATGACGGTATTATTCTGAGTCTGAGAAATAGATTGCCTGAAGAAGAGAAGAAAAAGATGTTAAAGGAAGCAACAGGTGTAAGCGAATGGATATATACAGTAATCAGAAAGGTGTGTGCTGAATAATGAAAGAAGTTGCTAAATTACAGACAAAAGACAGAACTGAATTATTTCAAGCCACCGCAATTTCTATGGAATGCAGCCTAATGTAATCGAGAAAGACTTTTGGGTATGTTTTATGTTGGATCATTTATTCCATGATTGCAGGTACAAAAACGCTTTTGTATTTAAAGGTGGAACAAGCCTTTCTAAATCATACCATGTTATTGAGAGGTTTTCCGAGGATATAGATTTGATTTTGGACTGGCGAAAAATAATTAATGACGAGGTAAATCCTTGGGAAGAAAGGTCAAAAACCAAGCAGGATTTGTTCAATAAGCAGATTAATTCGGAAGCAGCAAAATTTTATAAAGAGGAATTGATACCCCAGTTGAATATAGAAATGAAAGAAAAACTGGGGGATGGAGAATGGATTTCGGTTGATACAGAAGATGAGATGGTGGTTAATTTTTATTATCCGCAGATATTTGAGGCTGAGTATTTACGCTCTTGTGTAAGATTGGAAATTGGACCATTGGCAGAATGGATGCCATCTCATGAGACAAGAATAACTCCATTTGCAGCTGAAAAATATCCGGATATTTTTTCACAAAAAGATACTTCAGTTTTGACCATTGATGTTGAGAGAACTTTCTGGGAAAAACTCACCATATTACATAAAATTGCAAATTTCCCAGAGGGAAAGTCGTTACCTGACAGATATGCAAGACATTTATATGATGTGTATAATATGGGCAATTCATGGGTAAAGGAAAGAGCATTTAAACGAAAAGAGTTGTTAGAAAAAGATGTGGCATTTAAGCAGAAATTCTATTATGCAAAAGGAGCACATTATGAAACAGCAACTTTAGAAAACATTATGCTTGTGCCGGGAGAGCGGATACATAAAGAATTAGAAGATGATTATCAGGCTATGCGGAATATGATATATGGAAATATACCGGAATTTAAAGATATCCTTGTGTTTCTTGAAAGGTTGCAGGAAGAAATACATGGGTTGTAGTAAGTTGATAGCTTGAGGAACAATGGTGACTCTGATCAATTATTACTTTTTAAATGAGAACAAAGATAGGATGCAAAACAAGAAACTGTAGATAGAATTAGAAAATTTACTGAGGATCGAGATTGGGATC
>JAILRH010000149.1 GCA_024698345.1 Lachnospiraceae bacterium
TATCTTTGAATACTTAAAGAGTAAGGATATTTACGTTAGATATTGGAACAAGCCGAGAATCAACAATTATCTCAGAATTTCCATCGGTACTGATGAGGAGATGGAGAAACTGTACGAAGCACTTGAGGAGTTCCTGTCATAGAAACTGCCAATATTAGTTGCAATATTAAATATTCTAACAATAATTTTTTTGTTTATGTATTTTTGTGATTCGTAAAAAGCAGAATATAAGAATACACTTGGAATGGGAGTTGAATTAACAGAAGAAGGTGTATTAGTACCAAAGATTAAAGACATTGAGGTTGATTTGGAAGAGATTTGGTCAAACGGATCAATATTCCCTATAAACCTTGCTGACTAGTTAGAAAAAGTTTGGAGAGGGTTAAGTAGAAATGGTATATTTTTTAATTATTTTTATTATTATGTTTGGGGTGCTGTATTTTCAGTTTTTGTTGAGCAGGAAGAAAAAATGGTGGTTAGGACTGATTCTTCCTACGTTATTATTTAGTGTGATAATTATTGGTGCTTTAGCTGAATTTTGGATGCCTTCTGTATCCTGGGAAACAGAAGACGGAGTATCAACTGTATTTTTTGCAGGAGCGTTAGGTTCAAGCGTAACCTTTGTGTCTATTTGTAATATTCCTACATTAGCTATGCTGGCAATTTATTTTGTATGTCGTAAAAATCAGAAGAAGAGTAAAGCAATTGAAAAAATGCCTATACAGGATTTGTAGAAATTAAATAATAGAGCTTATGTGGTTAAAAATCGAGTGGGATTGACGCCTGCTCGATTTTTTTGTTTCATAGGAAAGCTTGGGAAATGCCAAAAAGGAAGGCTTGACAAAGTAGAAAAAGTGGTATAATTTAATTATAAATGTTCTATTTGATGTAGAACAGATAAAAATCTTGTAACTTATTAATAATCTAGTATAATTGATGTTAGGTGTTCTCATTGTGTTGATATATCAGATGTGAGAACAAGTATATGTAAGAAAGGGGAACGTGTTATGAACTTGACCAAATTTACACAGAATTCATTACAGTCTGTAAATAACAGTGAGAAGTTAGCTGTCGAGTATGGAAATCAGGTAGTTGATCAGGAACATTTGATTTACAGTCTTTTGACTTTGGATGAGAGTCTTATAGCAAAGCTTATCGAGAAGATGGAAATCGACTTGGATCATTTTAAAAATAGAACAAAAGAGTACATTGATAAATATCCTAAGGTTCAGGGTGGAACAAGACATATCAGCCAGGAACTTAACGATGTTCTTACATGTGCTGAGGATGAGGCAAAGAAGATGGGAGATGAATATGTTTCAGTTGAACATCTCTTCCTTTGTATTATCGCAAAGCCAAACAAAGAAGTTAAGAAGTTACTTGCTGAGTATGGAATCAACAGAGAGAGATTCCTTACAGCCCTCTCAAAGGTGAGAGGAAACCAGAGAGTTACCACAGACAATCCGGAGGGGACATACGATGCCCTTGCAAAGTATTCTCAGGATCTTGTTGAGAAAGCAAGAACACAGAAGCTTGACCCTGTAATCGGAAGAGACGCAGAGATTAGAAATGTAATCAGAATTCTCTCAAGAAAGACTAAGAACAATCCGGTACTTATCGGTGAACCCGGTGTTGGTAAGACAGCAGCTGTTGAGGGACTTGCGCAGCGTATAGTTGCAGGAGATGTTCCTGATACACTTAAGGACAAGAAGATTTATTCATTGGATCTTGGAGCGTTGGTTGCCGGTGCAAAGTACAGAGGTGAGTTTGAAGAAAGACTTAAGGCTGTACTTGAGGATGTTAAGAACAGTGATGGCGAGATTATTTTATTTATAGATGAACTTCACACAATAGTTGGAGCAGGTAAGACTGACGGAGCCATGGATGCAGGCAATATGTTAAAACCTATGCTTGCAAGAGGCGAGCTTCACTGTATCGGAGCAACAACTCTTGATGAGTACAGACAGTACATTGAGAAGGATAAAGCATTAGAGAGAAGATTCCAGCCGGTATTGGTAAATGAACCATCTGTAGAAGATACTATTTCTATCTTAAGAGGACTTAAAGAGAGATATGAGGTATTCCACGGTGTTAAGATAACTGATGGAGCATTGGTTAGTGCAGCAACACTTTCCGACAGATATATTACAGACAGATTCCTTCCAGACAAGGCAATTGACTTGGTAGACGAGGCATGTGCTTCAATCAAGACAGAACTTGACTCAATGCCGGCGGAAGTAGATGAACTTAGACGTAAAGTATTACAGCTTCAGATTGAAGAGGCAGCGCTCAAGAAAGAGAGTGATGAATTAAGTAAAGAGCGACTTGAAGAGTTACAGAAAGAACTTGCCGAGACAAAGGATGAGTTCAACAACAAGAAGGCTCAGTGGGAGAATGAAAAGAACTCAGTTGAGAAATTACAAAAAATCAGAGAAGAGATAGAAGAAGTTAACAACCAGATTAAGATGGCACAGCAGAATTATGATCTTGAGAAGGCTGCAGAACTTCAGTATGGTAAGCTTCCGGCTCTTACAAAAGAACTTGAGGCAGAAGAAGCTCTTGTCAAAAACAAAGAATTGTCTCTTGTAAGACAGAATGTTACAGATGAAGAGATTTCAAAGATTATATCAAGATGGACAGGTATCCCTGTTTCAAAACTTACGGAGACTGAGCGTAACAAGACACTTCATTTGGATGAACAGCTCCACAAGAGAGTGGTTGGACAGGATGATGCTGTAATGAAGGTTACAGAGTCAATTATCCGTTCAAAAGCAGGAATCAAGGATCCGGGAAAGCCAATAGGTTCATTCCTATTCCTTGGACCTACAGGTGTAGGTAAGACAGAGCTTGCAAAGGCATTGGCAGAGAGCCTCTTTGATGATGAGCAGAACATTGTCAGAATTGATATGACTGAGTACATGGAGAAACATTCAGTATCAAGACTTATCGGAGCACCTCCGGGATATGTTGGATATGATGAGGGTGGTCAGCTTACAGAAGCAGTCAGAAGAAAGCCATATTCAGTAGTATTGTTTGACGAAGTTGAGAAGGCTCATCCTGATGTATTCAATATTCTCCTTCAGGTGTTGGATGACGGACGTATCACTGACTCACAGGGAAGGACAGTTGACTTTAAGAATACTATCCTTATCATGACATCAAATATCGGATCAAGTTATCTTCTCGAGGGCATTGATGCGGAAGGAAATATCAAAGAAGAAAACAGCGATATGGTAATGGCTGATCTCAAGAATTATTTCAGACCGGAGTTCTTAAACAGACTTGATGAGATAATCATGTTCAAGCAGCTTACAAGAGATAATATCAATGGCATTGTTGATCTTATTATCAAGAACCTCAACAAGAGACTTGATGACAGAAATATATCAATCAGTTTAACTGATGCCGCAAAGAAATATGTGGGAGATCACGGATATGATCCGGCATACGGTGCAAGACCGCTCAAGAGATATCTTCAGAAGAGTGTTGAGACTCTTGCAGCAAAGGTTATCCTTGAAGGAAAAATCAATATGGGAGACGAGATCGTGTTCGACGTGGAGAACGACGAACTTACAGTCAGAGTTCCTGAGTAAATCAAGAACACTCTCGGAATTCCAATAATTCTACTGAGAAATTAAAGCTGTTAGGTTTGTGATTATCACAATCCTAACAGCATTTTTATTCACCACTTATAGATGTGGGGGGGTTATCCGACTGAGATAAAAAAACAGATAAGTGCAATAAAAATCAAAAAGCCTACGTTTACTATTATAGAAACGAAAAAAAGATGATTTTATGAGTACAAATAAAAAGATGATATGATAAAAAAAGATTTCGTTCAGATTATTAAAAGAAAAAACAAATTGGAGGAAAGACATTATGAAAAAAGTTGCGTTGGTTTTAGCATTAGCAATGACTATGACATCAGTGGGAGGAAACACATTCGCACCTGTAACAGACAGTGTGTATGCGGCAGAGGTTGAAACAAATCAGTCAGGAACGAGTGAAACTGCCGGTGAAAAAATAGTTCTTTCATCAACAGTTGAATTGGGAATAGAAGAAGTGTCACATTATGTGGCCCTAGAAAGTGCATGTTTGTGTGAACATAAAATCTTGAAAAATGACATCAGCTATTCATTCGAAAATGGTGTGCTTACAGCAAAAGGAACAGGAGTGGCAGATAATTCATATACAAAATTGTGTAGCAAGAGTGATATTAAAGAAGTTGTTATTTCGACCGGTGTAATCGGAGTGGCAGATTTTGCATTTAGTGAATGTAAAAACATAGAGAAGGTATCTTTGTCAGATACAGTAAAACAAATAGGATGTCATGCTTTTGAGGATGCAAAGTTAAAATCACTTGTAATTCCTGCTTCGGTTGAAAAAATGGGGAGTGACGCTTTTGTAAGTATTTCAAAAGAAGCAACAGTTACAATGCCTGCAAAGTATGAGTGGGCATGTGAGGATTCAGATGTTCTTCCGGGAACTATTTTTGACGGAGTAAAGGAAATTAATTTGAATACAAATTATGATCCTGAATGTATGGAAGTGTTACGAGCAGACAGGATTAATACAAAATCTTCTGATCCAAAATATAAGAGCTATAAAGGAATTGTGTACACTAAAAACGGAAAGAAACTTGTACAGGTGCCACAGGGAACTAAAAATCTGAAAATCCGTAAAGGATGTACAACAATCTCATTAGAAGCTATTGCATATCAGTATGATTCAAACAATGATGGTGATTGGGTGCTGTTTTGCTCAAATCTCAAGAGCATAACTATTCCTTCAACGGTGAAAAAGATAGTGAATGATATGAATCATCCATTAACAATGAATTATAATCTTACTTATAATGAAGATGATGATGAAAATATGATAGATACACTTTACAAATGTAAGTGGAATGTTAGCACAAATAAACTTGATGGAAAGAGTCTGGTTAATCTCTTTAGAATATCAAATGAAAAGATTTTTAATAAAGTTATTAAAAATCCAAAGTATAAGATTAAACAGAAAAACGGAATGTACATTTCTAAAGACGGAGTTCTTTTGAAGTATACAGGCAAGGCTTCATCTGTTACAATTCCCAAAAATGTCAAAATAATAGGAGACGGAGCATTTTTGGAAAATGCTGCTTCCATTAAAAGTGTTAATTTTGACAAAAATACTAAATTAAAAGAAATCGGAGATTCAGCATTCTATGAAACAGGTATTAAAAAATTAGTTATTCCAAATACAGTGAAGAAGTGTGGCAGATATATGCTAGCATATTCAAAAGTGAAGGAAATTGTCCTTCCAAAAAAATGTAAAAAAATAGATGATTTCGCATTTTATGGTGCAAGAAAACTCAAAAAAATAAAGTTGCCAAAAAGTGTTGTCAGTGTAGGAAATGGTGCTTTTGAAGATACAGGGATAGAAAAAATAGTATTTCCAAAAAATCTTAAAAAAGTAGGTGATAATGCATTCTATGATTGTAATGAATTAAAAAGTATCAAGCTTAATAATAAATTACAAATTATTGGAGAGTGGGCTTTTAGTAATACTAAACTTAATAGTGTCGTAATTCCTAATTCGGTAACCAGATGCGGGAAAAGTTGTTTTGCAAATTCAAATGTTAATTCATGCCAATTTTCTGATAATATGACTGTTATTCCTGAGGCGATGTTTGCAGATACAAAATTTGTAAATGTAGAAATACCGGGAAATATAAAAAGAGTAGAAGGGCATGCATTTGTTGGAGATAATCTTCAAACTGTTGAATTACAGGAAGGTGTAGAATCAATAGCAGTTGACAGTTTTTATGGAGAATGGATTCATGGTGAGAATAATCATAATACTAAACCTGTTGAAATAGTAATTCCAAAGAGTATGAAATTTATCAGTGGAAATTATTTAAGATATCAATTATTATATTCTAAAAATAGTGATTATAGTGACTCAAAAGAGTTCAAGTTATACGATGAAAATATGAAACTGGATGTCAGTGAATTGGCCCAAAATGGAAAACTGTATTGCAAAGTATTCGATGTTTACTATACAGGTGAAGTGAGTAAAAATTATCTACTTGTTAATTATTCGTTTAAGTAAAATGATTGAGTCTGTTATGTTGGTGACTATTACTAACATAACAGACTTTGCTATTTTAGAAACCAACAAAAACTGTAAGAAAAAACAATTAAAAAAATATTAGGTGCAATAAAAATATAATAGCCTACGTTTACTATTATAGAAACGAAAAATAGATGATTTTATGAGTACAAATAAAAAGATGATACGATAAAAAAAGATTTCGTTCAGATTATTAAAAGAAAAAAATAATCTCTCGGAATCCTGAGTGATTATGGACAGCGTAGCTGACAATGAACATTGAAAAGTAAATATTATCCGAAAAAGATAAAAAAAGACATGAGAAATAGACATAACGCTTGTCGCTATGCCGGGAAAGGGTGTATAA
>JAILRH010000168.1 GCA_024698345.1 Lachnospiraceae bacterium
CCTAAATAACCTGTAAGTAAAGTAATAGGTACTACTTCTCTTTTTTTAATCATTTTACCATATCCTTTCTAATGAGATTGTAATTTATATTTTGTAAAATAAATATTGATAACAATTCTTAACTAAATAATATTGATAACAATTCTTAACTAAATAATATTGATAACAATTCTTAGCTAAATAATATAGATATCAATACTTTGTAAATATATATATTGATTGTTATACAGCTATAAAAAATGCACTGTATGGTGGCAATACAATACGGTCACCGAGTTCTATTATATCACCGGTAATCAAATCTGTACCACTGTTTTTTCCAAAATTATAATATGCAGTGTATTCATTTTCGTCTGCGTTGATACATACATACACAGTCTGTTCATTTGTACTCCGCTTGAAAATGCACTGTTTATTTGTCAGAACAGAAGATGTGAAATCACCGTAGTTAAGTGCTATGCTGTTCTTTTTGGCGCTTGAAAGCTTAGAGATAAATTCAGTCAAATCATTAAACTCATAAGTTTCAAAGCAAGGTCTTAATGCAGGGTCCCCTTCACTTTTATTTGCTTTTGCACCCCATTCACTTCCGTAATAAATACAAGGAATTCCAGGCATACCAAACATCAATGCATAGATTAAAGGTAAGTGATTGCTGTTTGTCAAAATGCTTGCTACTCGTGTAACATCATGATTGTCAACAAAGGATAACAGATGCTTACCTTTGTACAGCGTCCAGTTCTCAGGACCAAACTGTCTAAGGAGTGAGTGGTTTATCTCAAACATATTCATACTGTTGAAACTTGAAAATAAACCTTTATAGCACTCGTAATTTGTTGCGGAATGAAGCATTTCATCGTTCATTCGCTGATTGTAATCACCGTGTAGCATTTCACCGACAAGGAAAAAGTCGGCCTTTAATGAATCGCAGTGACGTCTCAGACGTTTTAAAAATTCATAATCTAAGCAGTAAGCCACATCAAGACGAATTCCGTCTATGTCAAACTCTTCTATCCAGTATTTCACTGCATCAAGCAGATAATTGACAACTTCTTCATTGTAGAGATTGAGTTTTACCAAATCATAGTTGCCTTCCCAACCTTCGTACCAAAGGCCGTCATTATAGTTGGAGTTTCCACCAAAATCAATATTGAACCAATATCTGTATGGTGAATTCTCGCGATTTTTTAGAACGTCTTCAAAAGGACCAAAACCACGGCCACAATGATTGAATACTCCATCCAAAACAACCTTTATTCCGTTGTCGTGAAGTTTTTTACAAACATTTTTGAAGTCTTCATTTGTTCCGAGACGTTTGTCAATTAATTTGTAATCTCTGGTGTTGTATCCATGAGTATCTGATTCGAAAACAGGTGAAAAATAAATTGCATTTGCACCTGTTTCTTTGATATGATCAATCCAATTATTTACCTTTAAAATTCTGTGAGTCAAAACTCCGTCATTTTCAAATGGCGCACCGCAGAATCCTAAAGGATATATCTGATAAAAAACTGATTCATAAGCCCACATAATTAGTCTCCTGTTATAATATCCCGGTAAAACCGTTAGTGTTTTAAAGAGATGTTATATCTATTTCTTTTCCATCTCTCCATATTCTTTCTAGATCATAGAATAATCTGTCATCCTGATTAAATACGTGAATAATCACGTCGTTATAATCCATGAGAACCCAATTGGCATTTCTGTAGCCTTCAATATGATTGGCGTGAATTCCTGCTTTTGATAATTCCTCATCTACTGAATCAACCATTGCCTGGACCTGGTTCTCGTTGTTTCCGCCTGCAATAATGAAATAATCGGCAATGACAGATACTTCAGTGATATCTATTATCGAAATGTCTATACCCTTTTTGTCATCCAAGGCATTGAATGCAATTTTTGCGATTTCTTTTGAAGTCATACTACCTCCTGTTAACGGTTTTCTACAATATTTTTATAATATAAATATGTATCTTTTGTGTTTGTATCTATTTGATTTTCATTTTCTGTTGTCTTTTTCAAGTATTCCAGTGTATCTTCCGATATTCTGTAAATTGTGTAATCAAGATCTTTAAATGCACATTCTCTGAGCATTGAGAGATAAGGCTGCTTGGTTCTAAGCGGCTCTATATAGTCTGCTACAAATATTATCTTTTCAAGTAAAGACATGTCAGGTCTTCCGGTTGTGTGGTAGGCAATTGCGTTTATTATGTCTTCGTCAATGATATGATATTTTGTCTGAGCAAGAAAAGCACCAAGTTTTGCGTGAACCAATGCCGGATTGTTTAATTCAAATTCAGACAGTTCTATATTATTATTTTTGCACATTTCAATACTCTGATCGTCATCAATGCACTTTGCACAGTCGTGAAGTAATCCCGCAAGATAAGCCTTGTTAGGGTTTTCTCCAAAAGTGTCAGCTAATTCCCTTGCGGTATTGGCGACACTCAAAGTGTGTTCATATCTTGAGGGCTTAAGACTTTTCTGCAAGTCATCAAGAATCTGAGCGTTTGTAAATCTCTTTGAACCTATATATGACTTATACAGGTTATTAGAAATAATATATTCGGCTACAGCGTCAGGAACAAAATCACTCAGTTCCACACTGTATGCGTTCTGACGAATCATGGTTGAAGAAATATTGCTTGCTTTCAGATAGATTTCATGAATTTCGCAATCAAATTTTTTCCTAAGATATTCGATTTTTTCTTTGAGTGAATTATTGGTATTATCTTCTCTGCATGCTACCAAAATAGTTGCCATTTTTACTATGACTTCAGGTTTGTACCATGAGTCGAATGAATATAGAGAGTCACTTCCCATTATGAAAAATAATTCTTCGTCAGGGTGTGATTCTTTGTAGAGAGTTAGAGTGTCTGCTGAATAGACTTTTCCTTCTCTTGATAATTCAAAATCTGAGAATTCTAATTTTGGATTGTTGTCTGTCACCAGCTTTATCATGTTAATTCTGTGATTTATATCTGTAATTTCCTTCTCATTTTTATGAGGTGGATTTGGAGATGGCATAAACAGTACCTTATCAAGTCCAAATTCTTCATATGCCTTTATTGCAATATTAATATGAGCCCTGTGTATAGGGTCAAATGTTCCACCAAGTATTCCTGTTCTCATATTTACCTCCAACATATAAAA
>JAILRH010000185.1 GCA_024698345.1 Lachnospiraceae bacterium
TTTTATATACCATCAAGAGGTGGGTCAATTTTAAGTGTTAAATTTTCAAGGTACACAGTATAAAAATATATTTTGTCGTATGTCAGGGTGGGTCAGTTTTAACCGTAAAACCCTGGTCAGTTTTAATTGTAAATCAACAACCGAAAACTGACCAATTAGTTTTGATATTGCTTCACATTTCAAGCGCGGGGTTCCATAAAGATGTGCAGGGATTTTTTTAGTATTTCTACTCTTTCCTGTTCTATCTCAAGGCTTTTTTCTGCTCCAAAAAGCGCCAGGCTCATGGCCTCTTTCGAAGTCATGATCTGACGCTCATTTTTGCCGTTATTCTTTTGCAAAAGAAAATGGAATTGGCGGCTGGGGCTTTTGTTTTCCCCGTTCGCTTTGTCCATTGTAAATATATCACAGGTAAAACAGAAAAAAATACTATAACGGTACTATTTTGGTACTATTTGAGGTAAATCCCCCTCCACTGTAGCATATCTGTTCTGATCACGGTACAAATTTATAACATATTCAAAATCTGACATATTACATTTCTTTGAATATAATACACAATTTAAATATCTGCATGGCAAAACAGAGTATTCTTCTACAGAAACCATTTCCTTTATATCCTCATAGGACGTTTCACCAATCGTATTAATAAGCGTTAGATTATATTTCATATCAGAATCTATTTCAAAAAGATTTACCGTCAGTTTGGTCGGAGGCATTGTCAATACTCCCTCCGCAAAAACATTCAAATGATATCTACTAATTGGCATATAATAATCTATATTCTTTACGTCAATGTATACTCCTAGAAGTTTACGTTCCCCAATACAATTATTATTATTTAAAACTGCGAAATTGTGTCCTATATACTTTTCTGCATTTGTATCATCAAGCCAAACATATTGATTGATTGTCTTATCAAATAATGCATGAGATTTAACAACATTTAATGAACAATTGTCTTCAAACTGAAGTGATATAATACTAAACTCTCGTGCTCCTGAAGAATCATGAACATTAGCAACAATTGGTTCTTCAATTATTGAACCGTTGTAATGATCATATACAAAAACCTTGTCACCCACTTCAATATTTTCTACATATTTAGTTAAGCCATTTGACAGTAAAATACGCGTTCCAACAGCAAAACATCCATCATCAACAGTAGTCGATCCAGTCCTTATACTCGATGAGTGATAACTTTTTGTTGCTTGATAGTAATCATTTCTGCTCTGTTCATCTTCATTTCGAGCTTTTTTTCCATTACAAGCATCAAGCCTCTTTTTTGCTTTTCCTACAAAACCTTTTTCTATTGCCTTTTGATAATTGTTAATTGCCTGATTTAAGTCAATCGCTACTCCACCTCCAAATTCATACATATTCCCTTTACAATAATATGCTAGAGGACTCTTTGCATTCGTCAATAAACTCATCGCATCTGAAAGATTTTCATTCAAAGAAAACAAAATAATTCCTAAGATTTCACTATAGTGATCCACTTGATACATCTTGCTAATTAAAAACTGACAAAGTTGACATATCACATGCCCATTATCGCGCATTTCCTCATACTTATCATCGTTAAGATTCTCTTTAGGAATCTGAAAACCTGCCGAAAATCTTGATTCAAAAATAACATCAACAATTTTACCTATTGCAGGTGCGTACTGTTTAGCCGCCGCAATTTTGTAGTAAGTAAACTCCTTATCAGATAAATCTACAAATCGCCTTCTATTCT
Source organism: Lachnospiraceae bacterium (assembly GCA_024698345.1). GTDB lineage: Bacteria > Bacillota > Clostridia > Lachnospirales > Lachnospiraceae > SIG293. The sequence continues at coordinate 1,736 of JAILRH010000185.1, forward strand.
GATTACGTTCCATTCTTTGATTTGCTACAATCATACAAGCTTCTGGAACTAGCGCATTCGCAAGCGTCAACAAATTTACTCCTTTATCTCCATTTTTATACACATCTAGCAACCATAATCCCGCTTTATCATAACCTTTTTCAAAACTTTCTTGTAAAAGTTTTTTCTGCATATCCCCTGTTGCAACTAATGCTTTTGCAAATAATTCCTTCCCGGTCACACATCTTTCGCCTAAGACATCAATATATAATTTCAATTTTTGTTCTGTTATATTTTCCGGTTCTAATATAAAGAGTATCATTTTTGCCTTTTCCCATTCCCCGGCATTAATCTCTATTTCTTCAAATGATGCCTTTTTCCCCGAAACCATTTGAGCATACGTTGAAACCAGTTCATAATTATCATACTCAAACGAATATAACCGAGATAATAATATCTTTCCCAGACCGCTATTAAAATTATTGCTTCTAAAAATGGATTCAAAAATATCATCTAATACATATCGAGATATTTGCTTACCTGTTATATAATTTTCACCCAACTCACTACATATATCTGTAATCAACTTCTCTATTTCTTTTAAAACTGCATAAATAGCTTTTGATTCCGTTTTTATCTTTCTTTCGTGTCCTTCCTCAAACTGTCTAATAGATTGAAGAGTCTGATTGTTACTATCACCAAGACGAACAATATCTCCTACTACTTCTTGCATAGTAGTTTTTGACTGTATTTTTTGTTTTTCATAATAGTCAATTATTTGAGTATTGATTGACATGAATTCGTCCATAAATCCATACAGTACTTGGGAAACCTCAGTATTAACATAATCATTCAGCTCACTATAAGTAATAACGCGATAGTTTTTTATGAACGAATTGTTCTGATTATTGGCCAAAATAACTTCACTCATTAATAATGCCGAGAATCCATCCAAACGCCGTTTCTCAAGAACTTTCACCCCATTATAGTCAACATTTGCCAATTTCCGAGACACTGTTCGATAAAATACTTTCTCTGCATTTGCATAGATATTATCTGAAATCAAAGAAATATCTTTCGTATCAAGTTTTGTTTTAACCACAACATATTGAACAATTTTATTAATGGCTATTTTCCTTTTGCCACTCTCAATTACCAAAAACCTAAATTCATTAGGTGTTAAATTAACTCGGACATTAGCGTAGTTTAGTAGCTCAATAACATTATCATCTTCTGTATTAAAAATTATTAATGGTATTTGAGTATATATTCCAGATAAGAACGACACGAAATCCTTGTCCTTAAACAATTGATTATATACTTCAAAAACACCCGTAGTTTTATGATTAGATATAAGCAAGCACTTTTTTCCTATTATCTCAGGGCATATGTATAATGGTTCCATTGCATCCATCATGTCTTCGCACTTTTGAACAATGTCTGATGTAAACGGATACAAAGATTTCTTAAGTTGACTATTCAGATCAGAGTGAATCTTGTAATAAAGTTTGTTATATTTTTCTTTATTTACCCCTATTTTCGAAACATCCTTGTTTTTCATTACTTTTGCAAGAATGCTCATATATTTCGAAGTATTGGTCACTATACAGATTCCTCCTCCCTAAAATATTTGCTTATTTCTATATTTATTTCACGAATTAAACCATCATAACTCTTTAGTAATTTATCAAGTTCATAACCATCTTGATTTGCCTTCCCCCATAACATCGCCAAGGATCGTATTTCCAAAATTTTGTCGGATTTTGATATATAAGTAAACAGTCCATTAGCTGTACTCTTTGCTTGATTTATTGCCTTTATTATTGCTTCTCTCATATCATTTTCAACATGTTTGAACTCAGCTATAATATCGCTATTTCTAACACTTCCGCTTACTGTATAGTTTAGAAACTGCTTTATTACATTATTTCCGTACTCCTTTTGTAAATTAGCCGAATAAGCAGTTACCCCAAAGCACTCTATAGTTGTTTGGGAGACAGTCTCTTTTGCCACTTCTATAATCTGCTTAATCTCTTTATCCGATTTCAAATCAGCCTTTGTAAAGACAATTAGGATAGGAGTTTTTATACGCAATGATTCTATAAATTGAATATCATCTTCTGTTATCGCTCCACTATCAATATCAATTAGCCATATCAAATAATCTGATACGCTCAACTGATCATATGCCTTCTGTCTATCTGAGATAACCATTTTAGAATCACTTTTTTCATCGTATTTCGTATATCCAGGTGTATCTAATAACGCTATTTGATCAGAAAGCGCATAATCGTTAGATTCAATAATAATACTATCAACAAATGAAGGAAAACCAAATCCATAGACATTATCAAATTCATGCGCCATAGCATTTAATGCTTCTGGCGATATTATTGATGAATACCCATACATACTATTTGCATAAATCATATCTTTTGTTGCTTTAATTATGTAAGTTGGAATAGCCGTTGTTGTTTTTTGATCAACGGGTAATTTATCTCCGATGCCAGAAATAGTATTGATAAATTTAGATTTTCCAGCACTTACTTTTCCACCAAAACTTATTACAACCTTATCCTGTATCTTTTGAATTTTCTGTCTTTCAGAAAGACGCGAACATAAATCCATAAATCTTTCATAAAAAATCATCTCATTCTCTATAGAAACTTCTGAAAACAATGAAAATAACTTATTTATACGATTCTCTATTCGTTTTTGGAAATATATTGACGTATTTGTTTGATTCTTGATCAATTCAGAAATCAGTTCTACCGCTTTGTCCTCATTAGCTATATACATATTAGAATCAGATATACTTATATCTTCAAATAAATCTTCTAAATCTAATTCTTCATCCTGAACTACATCAAAAGGCATAATCCGTCTCCTTCCTAAACATAAACAAACAAAGATATCTAACCATACAAACAATACAGATAGACATCTTTATCCTCAAAAGCACATAATTCTATGAAATTTGTGCCTTCATTTTTTTCACAACATCTGCAAAATTATGGTATGCTTCTATATAATGCTCTCTCTCTTCAACTTGCTTCTGTAATTTTTCTAGCTCTGTACAAAAATCATTCTCAATCTGATCTGCAAAACTAACCGCCTGCTTCTTTAATGTTGTTGTTATTCCTTTTAATGCATCAACTAGTTGTTTTGCTATTTCAACTTCAATCTGATCTAACAACCTACTCTGTAAATTTGTTAACTGATGAATATCTTCATTTTGGGCATATCCACTTTTAAATCTCGTTTCAACTTCGTCGATATAAGGCGTATAGTCAAACCCTATATGTGGAATAGAGATCTTTGCAAGCACATTCTGAAGAGGTAGCAATATATCATCTTCATCAAATTCTTTTTGACTTTGATTAAATGCTGCTAAAACAACATCTTTAATTTTATTTGCAAACTCTTCCTTATTGAATATATTCTTAAATTCACTGTTTACAAAAGTATGACACTTCGCAGAATATTGTTTTATATTTTCAATCACACTCGATGTGTCAGCCGAATTATTAGTAACTGTATAATAAACAATTTCCTTTTTCCATCCAAATAAACCAACACCTTCTGTTGTATGTTCATCTGTGGTCGTTGATTTAACCGCTATTTTCTGATGACGCCCCATTTCAACCGTTAACTGGGGCAAGATTTGCTGAACCTTCTCATCACACTTTATCACTGCACCATCAAAAATATACATCAACTTGCTTCGCGAAGAATCAATAATATCTCTAATATTTGTGGTTCTTTGTTTCAGTTCTTCTGCTGACGTCGTCTCCAATTTTGACCTGCTTGATACTGTTTCTTGAAGTATTTTTTCCAATATACGCAGATGATTATTTTTGGTAGTATCCAGCATTTCACTGTTCTTTCCTTCAATAATTTCTATTTTTCTTGTTAATACTTCGTTTAATGCAGCCTGAACTTTGCTTATTCCGCCTAAAGAAGTCAAATACTTATCCTCAAAATCTTCAAACTGATGCAGATTATCATACACTTTTTGTTCATTATCATCTAATGGTTGACCTTGATTCTTCTTCTGAGTAATCGCAAAACAAGTAGATGATACAAATAAAACTTTTTCCGGACTCATTTTATCTAGTATATCCAAATGTTTACCCGATTTCTTTGCTTCCTCAAGATTCCTGATAAATTGTGTTTTATAGCTTGTCAGCGATTTCTTATATGCCATGCCGAAACTCTTGCTACTTTCATTTAAAATCCCAGAATCAAGCTTACTACCAACAACCAGTATTTCTCTCACTCCAGCGTTCGGCAAACTACTAGCCATCAAATTTACTGTTCTAGCATCCATAAACTGGCTGCACGGAGAGAGTAGAAGAACCACGTCACAAGATCTAAGGAATTGCTTTGTTCTTATTCCTCTTGAAACAATCGGATCATTTAACCCAGGAGTATCAACAATTTCAAAATCCTTAACATATGGATTATCAACTTGAAGCTCGACATAACTTACTATTGGTGTGAAATGTCCATTTGCTCCTACGTAATCATCTAATTTTGTAATAATATCTCCTTCTATTTCATCCGTACCACCTAACTTATCCATCAGCGTGGGGTCAATTGCCATTCTGATTAATTCTTTTGCACCTCTCTGATTTTCAGATTTACATTTGAACCCCTTCTCAAATTCTTCTTTGCTCATAGGCGGAATATAGATTGAGCCTCCTCCATATGCCGTTTGAGAGTTTTGTACACTAATCCGTTCTATATATTCTTCATATTCTTTTTGAAGTGCCTCGTCATACATGGTTGCTTGTTTTTCAATAGTATCCCAATCTTCAGTCGTATAAAAATGAACTATAGCCTTAGGCTTATCCGAGTAGGATATTTTAGTTAAGGCTGCTGTCATCGGGGTCGCAGCCTTCGGCAAATACTCCTCTCCACCAAAAATACAAGCATTTAAAAACGATGACTTTCCAGCTTTTACAGCTCCCACAATACCAATACTCAGTTTTCTCGAGTCACTTTGGGCAACTTCCATGTTCTGTTGCAAAGAATAAGTTAACTGTCTAAATTCAATAAGCTTTTCCGGATCAAATAGTTCTTGATGTTTATCCAAATCCTTTTCTATGGATTTAACGCATTTAAGGTACTCACTTACTTTTTCGTAATCAATTGACATTAAAATCACCCCAATTCAAAAATCAGTTTTCTTGCTATTTCTATATCATCAGATATAGTATCCTTATACTTTTCAAAATCTTCAGTTTTTCGAATCTTCTTGTTCTGTGCCTCTGTTAAATTGCTTTTAAGCGTTTCAATTTTTCCATTAAGCATCTTTTCATACTCTTCCAAGACAAGCTTAGTTGTGCTCTCAACATTATCCTTTACCTGCGGATAAATCTTATTAATAATCTGAGGCACAACATTATTTACAAATCTTCTCTTAGCTAATTCTGTATCACTTTCGCCAAATATTCCTTGAAGAAGATTTATTATATCCGGCAACAAAATAATGACAACCTCTAACCAAGGAGCAATAACATCCGTGGCTATAGCCGCAATACCCGTAATTGCTCTATATATATTTTTCTTTTTGTCAGCACTTTCAACATCTGTAATTGTCTTAGTCTCTAATGTTCCTTGTTCAATTAAATCTTTTAGGTTACCAGCTAAGTTTACTGCAACATCAGTTAAATCAATTTCTTCCGACTCAGATATCAATCCAGTAAAATCTATTGCATCAGCCACACTATCAACCTGTCTAATACTAATATTCTTCATAGTAGCCAACATGATAGGTCTTATAGTTTCAACTATAATAGCTTCAGCTGCCACTTGATTGCCACTTAGTAATGCCTCCGCCACTGAATCAGAACGAGAAATAAGCGCACTTCTAATTTGATGAGTGACCTCTTGAACAGTATTATCTATATCTTCGATAGCTTCCTCTCTTTTTTTATTAATCGTTCCTGCAAGTTGTTCCTCCAATCTAGTATACATCTCAATATCGGAGTCAAGATCAAATGTATCAAGATATATTTTCTTTTTTGTTAATGATAATACCTTTTCTATATTAACTAGTTCCGATTTTATCTGGCGAATAAGTGCTCTATCGAAAGCCATCTGTGCATCAAATTCTGAAATAATAGAAATGAGCTTATTTGATATATCGTTATCTTTTTTAGATATCGTGTACACCTTATATGGTAGCCCGTGCGTTGACAGAGTGAATCTTGCCGATTCTGCTATGCTTTCAGCTACATCAGCAGTTATTTTATCGCATTTATTGATTAATATCGCTATTTGTCGGCTATAGTTGGATATCTCTTGAATAAAATCCAAGGTTGTTTGGTCAATACCTCCTTTTTCCTGATCAACTACAACAATATAAGCAGAACCCACTCCAATATAGTTAGCTAAAGCTTTCGCATGCGCTTCAATTCCTGCATCAAATCCTGGCGTATCCACAATAGTAAAATCACTTATTTCCTTTAACGCAAGATTGTTCAATCTATACTCAATATGATTATATTGATTAGGCAAATACTCCTTATTGATATTAAGTATTTCTGATTTACCATTAATATCGTATGCAAAGGCTGATTCGTCTTCATCATAAATAAGTTCAGTTGCAATTGCTGTTTGAGGTTCTTGTGCCTCCTTAAGAAACTCTGTTTTTCCCATTAATACATTTAATAGTGAGCTTTTACCTGCGCTAAAATGGCCAACAAACATTAACTTTATGTCAAAATCATTTTTTATTTCTTCTATTTTAGAAATTCCATTTGCAAAATCATCCCCCGAATGATGAGAGATAATCTCTTTCATCTTACCAATTATTTCATCATAAGCACCACGATTTACCATTGCTCTTTCTCCATTAGTTTTATTAAGAATACCCTGTAATTTTGTCAGTCTTAATATATTTACCTGATTTTATTCTCTCATCTTTTGGTTTCTCCGTCCCTCTGGAATTGCCCACGTATTTCCAAAATTCGCTGCTCCTTTAAGCCTACCTTGATTGCAAAGTGCTACGATACGTTTCTCTCCGATTCCCCATTTTTCAGCTGCTTCTGATACTTATATATATCCATTCATTTATTCACCTCATGTAACAAAATACGCACAAAATCCCTCTATAGGCATTCTGCGCGCACATTTTAATATATATAGCAACTGGCTGACATTTTAAAGTCCCTTTAGTTTTGCGCACATAATCTTTCGATTAGTTTGCCCTTATACATGTATTTAATCTTCATTATAAACCGACATCGGAACAAAGTCAATTAGAATTTGTGCACTTTGTATGTCTTACGCTTAGTCGGCGCACGTTTATATAGTAATTATTACCAATCGGTATTCTTTCTAGAATTACTATCTGAATCACTTCCTTAGCTACAATAAGCACCAGTGATACCGGTGCCAGCATATATTTTTAAAAGGATTCACAAATAACAATTTCCATTCCTCAGACTCGTTTTTTTGTTTCTTCCATTCTACAAGCAGCTGAAACAGCTCCTTTTCCATCTGTGATTTTGCATAAAAGACCGGAAAGTACCCCTGTAGCTTTGAAGACATTCCGTGGTCATCCACTCAGCTCCTGACAACCACGGAATACTAACTTTTCTCAGATCTCTCTTATCTTCCCTCGAAGCCCATCTATTGTCTCCTCCAGAACAACCGCCATAAAGAGAATTCCAATAACAGCTATACCTACGATAAAGAAGATTAAGAGTGATGACCATCTCTGAGTCGCAAGACAGTAGACCATTGCAAACCCCACATACAGCAGAAACAGGCCGACCACTGCAGATGTAAGATTTATTGCCAGATGGATCACTCCCTTTACTGCAAGAAGTGCCAATGATACCGGCGCCAGTATGATCTTTAAAAATATTCTCAGTAAAAACATGTTTATCCCTCCGACTTATTATTGGTAGTGTCAAAAGACACTCCTTCTTTTCTCTGTATTTTCTATATTTTCAAGGGATTTGCACAAAAAAGGTGACTACCCCCTAAATAACCAGTATAATTGAATCGACCAAAACACAACTATCCGTATAGAGAAAGGTAATC
>JAILRH010000187.1 GCA_024698345.1 Lachnospiraceae bacterium
AGTATTAACAAAACTAATAATGCCAGTTAATAAAAATTATTGCTAAAACCATAACTCTTTTAAAAAACTAATAAATAGTTATTAATTTTATATAATTTTATAAAGAATGAATAATATTCGTAATAAATATAAAGAAAAACATTGAATTTATATGGCATTTATGCGCGACGCATTTTTTAATAGTTTATTAATAGCTTGAAAATATTCCGACAAAGCAAAGATAGGAACGAACCATATTATTTATAATAATTATTATAAGTTGTAATAAGATAATTATGAGCCACTCGTAAAATCCATAATAAGTAATGATACTACAGTAATAAATTTAAAAAGAGGATAATTTGTAAAAAAATTATGAGTTACTTATAAATTTCTGTTGACTTAACTGCATAAATGTTTTATTATCGAAATAGATATATTAGACCGAAGCTACGCGCAACAGTGAAGGTTATCCTGGAAGTTCTTCCGCATCAAAGATTTTATTGAAAAGAATATTGATAAATATATTGGTATCTGATATAATACATATGTATTTATTTTTTTGGTGTTTCCTGACATAAGTTAATTGTCAGGGTAGTTTTTTGGTAGACATTATAAGTTTGCCGGTGGTAATTTCATAAGGCATGTATGTTAACAGCTTGAGAAAGCTGTTTTTTTTATGCCCAAAAAAAGGAGGAAGCGCTATGGATAAGATTTTAATTCAAGGTTGCGATCTTGCGGTAGAGGTTGGTGCAAGAGCAAAAGTGTTGGTTAATGGCCAGTGGTTATTAACTAGCAAAGTATTAGAAGTTGTAAGAGCAGGAGCTTATGTTGAGATAACAACAAAGAATCATGTTTATGCAACTAAGTAGTCAATCATATCGGCGAGAAAGAAAGGAGGAAGGGAGCTGCTAAGCGGCTCCCGATTTTATTTATGAGAATTGAAAAAAGAGAATTAAGAGAATTTGATTTTTCATTTACTGGATTTACTAATGCAATAGTAAAAACTGCAGAAGCAGTAGAAGAGAACCTGATGTCATACTTTGACAACGATAAACGTATTCAATCGCTTGCCAAGGAGAAGATGGGTAAGGTTGTTAGGTCAGAAAGTGTATTTGTTGGGTTAAAGATAAGTAGATGTTGCGATTCTTTATTTAGCACGCTCCGTTATTTAGCGGCAGCCTGTAAGTATTATAAGAAAGAAGTGATATCATTACTTAATAACGATTTAGATACGCTCAATGGCAGGCTTGCAAAACATGACATAGAAATAAGTGAATTAGTCGGAAGAGGATTGGAGGCTGATATAGCAAGAAGTAAATCGAAAACAGGTTACACTAAATTATTTTGTGCAGAGATAGTAAAAGATGATGTAATTTACTATCAGTATGGTTCAGATGTTGGAACTAAATCTAAAGCTGTTGAGAGAAGTTGGTGCAGTACGAGTACCGGCGAAGTAGCTCAGGCAACAGATATAGTTAACCTTGTATGTCTGTGTTTCCTTATTGATGATATTAATAAGGAATTAAAAAAGAGTATATATGAGGATGTAGATTTGTTGAGTGACTATCTGAGTGTGTATGATATTTATGTATTATACAGGACTTCAAAGCAGGAAGACATATTACCATTTCTTGATTTGCCAATGTTTGGTAGTGATGATATTGCCAAACAGATATTAGGTGAGAAGGCTAGAAACATTAGAATTCTTGATGATAATTATATCAGAATGGTATGTGACAGACATTTTGAGCTTATTCCACGAAAAGATACAGTAAGCTTCAAACGGAAGTATGTTGCTGATGATGTAACATTGTTGTACTTCTTAGACAATTATCGGTTTCTGATGAAGATTGACAGAATAATTAAGACTTTATGCGTCAGAGCAGAGGCAAGGGAACGAAACTATAAGCATGAGCATACGGTTTCGGGTGATTACGCAAGAAGTTTTCAGACAAAAAAGAATATTCCAAATGCGACAGTAAAAGCGATGAAAAATTCAAGATTCAATAATTTCTTTGGATTTGTTGAGTTTGATGAGCTTGTCGATTTGAAGAAGATTGAAGAGATTGAAAAGGAATTTGAAGCTTTCAATCTTTTTTTGTTTGGAGAAAAAGGATTGGTTACTAAGAATGTTGAACTTAGATTCAGACGTCTTGGAAATCATAAGGCAGCGGGTTTATATTATCCGTTTTTTAACTGTATCTGTATTGATATTAATAATCCTGGTAGTTTTGTACATGAGTACGGGCACATGCTTGACTATACGAATGGCAATGCATCGGAAAAGGCTGAGTTTTACTCGCTTAGAGAATTGTATTGTGATGCAATGAAAAGAGCGGTAAAAGAACAGGATATAAAGCTTAAGGGTAAATACAATATGGATTACTATTCAACACCTACCGAGGTGTTTGCAAGGTGTTTCGAACTGTATATGTTTTACTGCAGAAAGATGTCAAACAATATCTTGAAAGACATCGATGGTTTTGCATATCCAAATGACGAATTGTTTTTGAAACATGTCGATAAGTACTTTACAGCATTCTTTGAGAAATATTCAAAGAAGGAGAGTATTGGAGGTGAACAGAAATGTGCATCTACATAATTGATAAAGAAACGAGAGAAACATATTCGTGTATTGATGAAGAAAAAGCCATAAACACTGTACGTATATTGGCAGATTCAAAAGAAGAAGCGCAAGAGCAGTTGGAAATAATTGGTGATTTTGACCGATTGTTTGAAAAAGCATTTGAATTCAGGATTTAAAAAGGAGGACGGTTATTATGTTAAATAACTCATATATACATTGTTTAATGGGAGGCAGTATCAAACTTAATGAGAGCGATATTGTAAAAATTGATGGTATTAATTTATGTGCGGGAGTAAAGTATGGAGTTCCATATGAATACCGCATTTATAAGTCATTGAGAATAGAAATTAAAAGGGATGGGAGAGATTTTACTCCTATTTTAGAGAGTGATGCAACCTATGTGGAACTTGAAGGTATCCTGTATAGTATGCCAATGAATAAGGGAAGTGATTTCAGAAATATTGATATTGCTAACCAGAGGGTATTGTTTGAAGAAGATGCGGTAATAATTGAAGCACACAACATGGTAAATGATTGGTATATGCCAACATGCTTCAGAGAAAAATTACCGTTTCAGATCTATAACAAGCAGATATTCCTTAGTGGACATACTAATGCAGCGGCAAGTGTACGGAAAGTTAAAGGTAAGTTCGAAGTGATAGTGCTTGATAAATTACAGGAATATGAACTTGAAAAACTTGGATTGCTTGAAAGTGGTAACAAAGTGCAGAAAGAATTACGTGCTTGGTATCCCGAGGTAATGGTTACTGAAATTAGAAGGAGGATTGACAATGAATTCAGAAAATACAGTTATGTATAGTTACAAATGTATGCACAGACCTCCTTCACCGGGAGCTGTGCCAAAGGACGGACTTGTAGATGTTAAGGATTTTGACATGCGTGATGAAAGTGGTTGTTACGGAGAGGTTGTTTACAATCGTGCTTTATCAAATAAAGAAGTTTGCGATTACGAACTGGAGCCTTTGAAGGAAAAACCAAAAAATATGATGTTTATCAATGCTAAAAAGAGTGATGTAGACAATGCCGTTAAGAGAATTATATGTACAAAGGGTTTCGGTGAAAACTGCGACTGTGACGCATGTAAAGCTTATGATAACGGTGTTAATCCTGATGTGCTGATAATAGATTGTAAGAATGATGAGCTTGGTGTTTCTGATTTTAGAGATAAGCTTAAGCATTTTTATTTCAAATCTATTAATATGTCGGCAAATAAGGTGTTGCTTATTGATGGTGCTGATGAATTATCAGATAAAAAGCAGAACGCATTGCTTAAATTTATTGAGGATTATAACGATAAGGCTGTATTGATTGCTATGGCTGGTGAAGAGAAGAGAGTTCTTAAAACCGTCAGATCAAGAGTTTTTGTTAAGAGGTATTCAAGTATACTTGCTTATACTGATTTTTGTGAATACTGCAAGGATAAGGCTATTGATAAGGCAAATATTTATTACCTTCTTACTGATGGTGATGTAAATGAAATCAAGTCAGTTAATAACGTTGAAATCTATTCAAATCTTATATTGGCAGTAGCAGGGAAGAATGTTGCTGATTATTTCAATCTCTTACATATATCCAAAGAAAAGGATAAAGAAGTGATTGTTAATGACAGAAGCAGCATTTTGATGTGTTACAGGCTTATAAGAAATGTACTGCTCGATTGTTTTCTTGGGAAAATGAATAAAGAGCATATTCTTACAGTTGAAGGTACTGTTTGGAAAACAAAAGAACTTGCAAACAAGATTGTTGAGCTTGATCTTGAAATTGAGAAGGTTAGGAACACTAACTCGTACAAAGCGAAGGAGTTTCAGAGCTTCTCGATTAACCTTTTTAGTTAATTAGTTAGATAGTGTATTATTTTTTAAATTTAAAAGAAGGAGGAAGATGTTTATATAACATCGATGTGTATTATGAAGAAAGGTTTGAAATTATATAATATTTATTTAGAAAAAGAGGAGGAAGTATTATTTCGTATCGGAAACTATGACAGCAACGGAAACACATATGTACAGATGATTGGAGCAGATGGAGAGCCTTACGGAGATCTTACTGTTAATTTTGAAACATTGAATGACGAGAGAAAGGCTTATATTGATACAAATAATAATCCAGGTATCTTGAAGTTCATTGAAGATAACGAGTTGGGTTTTTGGTTTGGTCTTGAAAAACAGAGTAATTTTTGTACGTATCCTCTTTATTATTTGGATCTTGAGGAAATTAAAAAATATGTTGTTGAATAGGAGGAAATGCGAATGTTATACAACGAAGACAGGCCCTTAAGTCTTGATGAGCTTAGAGGGCATGAGATAAATAAACAAATATTTAGAAGTCAGCTGAAAAATCAGAAGTTTGGACATGCCTATCTGTTTGCCGGACACCATGGCTCCGGTAAAACTACGGTGGCTAGAATTTTTGGACGTGCAGCAGTGTGTGAACATCCAACGGAGAATGGTCCTTGTATGGAGTGCGAAGCCTGTAAGAGATTTGGTTCATCAATTGACTTTGTTGAGATTGATGCAGCATCAAATACGGGTGTAGATGCCATAAGAGATAAGGTTATCGAAGCTGTTAAGTACAAGCCGGCAGAATTAAAAAAGAAAATAATTCTTATTGATGAGGTTCATATGCTTTCAACTAGTGCATTCAATGCATTGTTAAAGACAGTAGAAGAACCGCCGGAGAATGTAATTATTTTTCTTTGTACAACCGAGCTTAATAAAGTTCCAAAAACTATTGTTTCAAGGTGTCAGAAATTCATTTTCGAGGGGATTCCTCAAAATGAAATTGAAGATGGGGTTTTTGATTCGGCAAAAAAGCATGGAATTGATATTGAACCTGACGCAGTAAGGCTTATTGCTAAGATTGCTGATGGGTCAATGAGAGATGCTCTTTCTTTGTTGGAACAGGCTTCATCAAGCGGCACTGTTACAGAGTCAATGGTTGCTGAAATGACAGGCTATGGTTCGGCTATAGCAGTAGAGAGTATTCTTGATGGATATGTGAATGCTGATTACGATTTGATGTTTCAAGGTGTTGAAGAGTTCTTAAGAACGAGCAGTGTTAATACTCTTATTGAAGCTTTGATGGAAAAACTGATTGACAGAATTGTTACACATGATGGTGTCGATTACATTCCTTTAGTAAACGGATTGTCGGAAATTAAAGGAAAAAATGTTAGTCAGGCAGCAATTAAGGTGGTTTTATATAAGGTTGGCTGTGAGGAGTCTAAAATAGCTGCTCTTGAAAAGAGAGTGAGCGAACTTGAAGAAGCATTGAAGAACGGAGTTGTTATTAGCAGTGATAGTGCTGAGGTTGTGACAGAAGATGTTCCAAGCAAAGTAGCAAACGAAGGTGTAAATGACGTTTCTGGGGCAGAAAGTGAAGCCAAGGGAACAAATACACCGGATAAGGATGAACGTAGCGAAGATGAGCTGTTAGAGGCGCTTAATGCTGCGGGATTTAGTGATGTTACAGTAGCGGAAGAAAATCCTTTTGAGGAACCAGTAGAAGTACCTGTTGTAAAGGAAGAAAAGGTTGTAGAAAAGAAGAAAGAACCTGAAACTAAATTTCCGGGTTTTTCTTCACCCTGGGATTGGTAGTCTAAAAGGCTACCAGGATAAGTTGGCTTTATTGGTTGAAGATGCGGCTTTCCTTAAGCCTTTGGTTAAAAGATTGCGATACAAACAAGATAAAGAAGGAAATATTCATATTTGTGCACGATACAGATGTGTTGCAGAGATGATTAATCTTTTTGATGTTTCAGAAATCGGAATTGACAAAATCGAGGTTGATGAAAGCCTGTTTTGATATTTGTAAGAAAGGAGGACGGAGATACATTTTGTATCTCCTATATTTATTATGAGTTTAATGGATATTATTTTTGGTTTAATGGAAAAAGCAGTGAATGCATATCATCATTCAGTCTATGTCAGAACAGACGTGGGCGGTGCTTACGAAGTATTCTTCTGGTTTAGCTTAATTGCTTTTGAGTGTATTGGTTTTACATATCTTGATGGATTCAAGAAAAGAGATGAGGTCTGGACCGTAATCATTTGTGTGTTATGGTGGCCGGCTTTAATTATTGGATTTACATACAGGAAGGCTGTACATGCAGTACATGATGCTTTACTTAAGTATGTTACAAAGCGAAAGAGAAGAAATGTAAGAAAATACAGAAAGGTAGGAAGCAGAAGTTATGCTGGAGAATAATTTTTATCAGAGTACACAGAATATAGCGAAGGCGGGTGCTTACTATACAGATCTTGCACATTGTGCAAGACTTTCACAGGCATTTAATTGGCCTGAAGGGGAAGTGTCCGTTTTAGAGCCTAGTGCTGGAGATGGTGCAGCAGTTATTGAGATAACAAATAATTGCGACAAGCCTAAAATTTTTGCTGTTGAGCTTCGTACAGAAGCATTCAGAGAGCTGAAAAATAATAGCAATATAACATGTGCTATAAATTGTGATTTTTTACAGGCGAAAATTTCAAATAATGTGTTTTCGTTTATGTTTGCAAATCCACCATATATAAACGGTATGGACGGAAGAATGGAAGTAGAGTTTTTACAACGTTCGACAAGATATATCGCGGAGGATGGAATTATAGTGTATGTAGTTCCTTATTCAGTGGCTACCAGTCGTGAATACTTGAGCTTTTTGCTTAGAAATTACAAAGTGATTCATGCGTTTCGTTTTGATGAAGCAGAGTATGAGAAGTATAAGCAGATAGTATTTATTGCTAGGAAGGTAAAGAATGAGGGAATAGAGGAAGAGCTTCAAAGATATATGGCAATGAGAAAAGAAGATTTTCCATTGATTCCGGAGGTTTGGACTGATGAATACGAACTTGTTGATGTAGAAGAAAGCCCTGAAAGTAAAATAGTTTACTTTTCGTCAAAGGAATTCAATAGGGAGGAAGCTTTTATTGATTTGTGTGAATGTGAGCCTCAGAAGAAAAATTTGGATGCCTTGAGTATCAAAGCATTTTCTGCTAATGATATGGGACGTCCACCGGTAATGCCTAATCAGAATGTGTTGTATTTACTTTCGACACTCGGTTGTGGTTCGGGTATTACTGGATCAGAAGATAATATGGATATTCATTTACAGCGAGGTAATGCAAGAATATGCGAGTATTCATTTGAAGAGGTTAACGAAAAGGGTAATGTTGAAGCTGTTACTCAGAGGAGTACTAAAGTATCTGTAACGATATTGGAAAATGACGGGACATTTACAGTGCTTGAATAATAAATATTAAAGAAGGAGGAAAGGAGTCGCATTTTGCGGCTCCTGATTTGTGAAATGGAATTTAGTATAGGGTTTCAGACGATTTCATTAGATTTTGCAGTGGTTGCGAACGAGAAAGGCTATGTATACTCAATTTTTGACAGATCCGCAATGATGGTAAGAAGCATGGCGGTTCAGGCATCATTCGATTCGGTAGCTATTGAAGGGAAAACCTATGGTGTTCCAAGAAATTCAGAAGGTGATAGTTACAAGACTAAAAGATACATTGAAAGGTTCGAAAGTGGTAGGGACAGAGTTTCATCAGCGCTTATAGTCAATGGAGCTATAGGTGAAAAAGTATTTTTGACTGATGATAAAGGTAAATATGATGATTTCTACAACTTTCTTATGAACAACTATACCTTACCGTTGCTTAAAGAGTGGTCGGGCTATCTTTATGATGGTCTTGTTCGTTCTTATTTTGTAAGTGAATACAGGAATGCTGTTATTGGTGAGAGACTTGAAAGAGAGATTACTCTTAATGGCAGAAATATTAGACTTGATGAAATGATTCTTGTTGATTGCAGCAGTCTTGATGAGGAATTTCTTAAGCGACAGGTAAGTACGGGACTTTCAAGTAAGAAGATTTGTATTACCGAGTTACCGGTTAAAAAACTTGAATTTGAAAATCTTGATGAGTATTACCAGAAGTATGGAAAGAATATCGTAGAAAACTTAGAAAGGGTTATCGATCCTTTGAATGAGATTGATGGCTATTGTCCGTATGTTGCTACAAAGTCGAAAAGACTTTTTCCGGCACAGGCTAATGGTGTTAATGCTTATATTAAAAAGTTTGAAACATCAAATGGTGCCATAGCCAATATGGATATGGGTACTGGAAAAACACTGCAGGCGTTAACAACCTTTGACGGCTTTTTTAATAAAAAGCAGATGAGTCAGGGGAAGACACTTAAACAGGTGATTGATGAAGATTGCGTTAATTATGTTGGTGCAGTCCTTTGTCCGTCGCATTTGGTTAGCAAATGGGTAAGTGAGGTCAGTGAATTGCCTAATGCTCACGCAGAAGCAGTTACTTCGTTGGCTCAGCTTATTAAGATTAACGAAAACAGAAACTTATACAAAAAGGGAAAGCATATTTTTGTTTTCTCTAAAGATTTTGCAAAACTTGGGGATATGAGGGCGCCAATTCCTACTACGGTAAGTCGTGTGTTGAGAGCCCCTTATGTTCAGTATTGTGTTGATTGTCATAAGAATACTGGCAATTACAGGTACAGGCAGTTTGGTGACAGAGTATGTAGGCATTGTGGTGGAAATAATTGGAGAAAATCATTATCAAGAGAGGTGTCGGGTAATGCAGTTCTTTGTCCTCATTGTAATGAGGTTTTAATTAAGAACACAACTAAAAAGATTGACAAAAACAGTTATCCGGAGATTCTTACTCCTGTTGATTTTTCAAGTGAAACTTCTGCTAACAGAAAATGTTACAACTGTTTAAATCCTCTTTGGGGAGCCCAGGTAAAAAATAAAGGAGACGGTTATAAATACAAGTGGAAAAAACTTGGATATTATACCAATAAAAGCCGAAAAGGAACGAGTACAGCTTGGATTCTTGACGGTTTTAAGAGTAGCTTCATGTCAGTAAAGAACTTGAAAGAGGATGAAGTGTGGGAATCATCTAATATAGGTGTAAGAAAGTATTCGCCTGCAAGATATATTCAAAAACACATGAAAAACTTTTTTGACTTTTTTATTGCGGACGAAGCTCATATGTATGAATCATCATCTGCACAGGGACAGGCATTTGCTTCGCTTGCGAAAGTGTCAAAGAAGACTTTGGCACTTACAGGAACACTGACTAACGGTTATGCAAAAGGCTTGTTTTATCTGTTTTGGAGAATAATACCTCAGAAAATGGTTGATATGGGGTATGAATTTTATGGCAGAGATGGTGTAGGAAAGTGGAATTACACATATGGTGTTTTAGAGAAGAGAACTGAGTATACGGAAGAAGAACTTAAATACAATACTTCATCTCGCGGGAAAAAAGACTCTGGGATGTTTAAAGAAAGACCGGGTGTTTCACCGCGGCTTATGAAGGATTTTCTTTTAGAAGATGTAATTCAGTTACAGATTTCAGACTTGAGTGAGGGGCTGCCTGAACTTAAGGAAGAGATTGTGTCTGTTGAGCCTGAGAAAGAAGTAGTAAGTAGTCTTAATTCGCTTACGAATACACTTAAGAATTGGGCCAGCAATAATAAATGCCCTGCAATTAATATTGCAGCTTTAAGGTACCAGCTTTTTTATACCGATCAGCCGTATGACATACCACCAATATTAAGTCCTTTAACGAGGGGGGATATAGTAGCTGCACCGGATAATTATCCTGATTTGGTGGCAAATGGAGGTTTGTTAAAGAAGGAAATAAAACTTGTTGAAATCGTAAAGAAAGAGCTTGAGGAAGGAAGAAGATGTTATGTGTTTTTGGAAAATACAGGTAAATCGGAATTTTTCCTCTTAAAACGTATTAAAAAGGTTTTGGAAGAAAATGTTCCTTGTGCTAAGCCTCTCATTATGGAAGCCAATTCAACTTCTGCAAGTAAAAGAGAAGACTGGATGAAAAATAAGATTGAGAAGGAAAAGTACAATATTGTTATTTCTAACCCAAGACTTGTTGAAACAGGAATCGATTTTGTGTGGAAAGCAAAAAACGGTGAGGGTTATAACATTCCAACAATTGTATTTTATCAGGTAGGTTGGTCGCTTGCTACTTTATGGCAGGCATCAAGAAGACACTACCGTTTGATACAGAAAGAACAGTGTCGTACATATTATATTGTGTGCGAAGGAACTATGCAGCTTGAATGTCTTCAGATGATGGCAGAAAAACAGGTTGCTGTGTCGGCCATTCAGGGCGGCGAGTTCTCATCAAGAGGACTTTCGTCTATGGCAAAAGGTGTTGACCCAAAGATTGAGCTGGCAAAAAGAATGCTCGCAGGTGAGCATTCAGATGTGGATGATGTAAAGGAAATGTTTAAAAATATTTCCTTGAGTGGAAGCCGGTCATGGGATTGCAAACAGAATTTGTTGATTTCAGATATTACTACTACTGTAGTAAAGACGGCAGAAAAACCAAGTTTGTTTGACGAA
Source organism: Lachnospiraceae bacterium (assembly GCA_024698345.1). Classification (GTDB taxonomy): domain Bacteria; phylum Bacillota; class Clostridia; order Lachnospirales; family Lachnospiraceae; genus SIG293. The sequence continues at coordinate 10,983 of JAILRH010000187.1, forward strand.
TCTACATGGGGCGATGAATGGTTTGCATCGTTCTTTGGATCTATAAAAGAAGAATTTGAAAATGAAAAGAGTAAAAGCAAATCAAAGAAAAGAAAGGAGAAGAATAAACTCGAACAGTTAACACTCTTCGATTTATTCGAGTGATTATTATGAAGATGAAGATGAATGATATGGTGAATGCAGTTAATAAAGTTTCAGTAACAAAGGCAGATATAACAATGAATTGTAAAGAAGGGGCGGTAATTCTTGCATCAACTGATGTTGCATCTGGAATTGAGGTTCAGAGCAGATTTGGTGCAACAGATGTTAAAGAGGAAAAAGTCTTTTATCTCCCATGTTCAATCAAGGAAGGGCTTGTGGCTCTTTCTTCGGCTGGAGATGAAGTGGCAATTGAGGAACTTACAGGTTCAGTTAAATTTTTAGCAGGACAGGCGGATATTTCGGTTGGTAAGCTTGCAGAGCAGCCCGCAGGAATTCTTGTGGGTGAACCTTATGCAGCTTATCAGTTTTCCGGTAAAGAGTTTGTTAATGCGATGAATGTGATAAGCAGTGTTGCCAGAAAAGGCGGAGAAACATTTACATGCTGTTATTGCTTGATTAAAGGCGATACTTTGGAAGTGTTTGGTACTGATGGTAACAGAATGGTTAAGAACAAAATGAGAGTTTTGCAGCAGCAGATTAGAGATGATAAAGCATTTATTGATTCAACAGTTATTGTTTACGATAAGGATACGCAGAATCTTGGCTTTGCTATAGATCATGAAATTTGGAAAAAAATTTCTTCTGCTTGCAGTCCTGAGTTTGTTCAGCTTTACGTTTGTGAAAAGCAGGTAAGACTTTCATGGAAAGACTCAGTTTTTGTATTGCCATTGTATGACACAGACAAATTAATATCTATAAATGGAGTTTGTGACTCTACATGTGAAGAAAAAGATGGTGATGTAGTGTTCGAACTGAATATTGCTGACTTCTATAATGCAGTTAACATTGTATCAGTTGTCAATGAGGACAAGCGTGTATCTCTTAAGGCAAAAGGTAAAAATCTTACAGTTAAGTCATTGAATGGAAGTGCTAAGCTTGCTATTAATGATGTGGGCGAAGGATTTAGCGGTGATTATAATGTTGATTATTTGAAGGAACATCTTAGTTTTATAAAGTCAACGGAAAAAACCGCAGTAAAGGTGGCCACTTCAAACAAATGTATGATTTCGTTAGATGCGTTATTAGATTATACTTATGGGTCTGATAATGGAGAAGTTGTGCAGCAGGTTGAAGTTGTGCAGGCTATTATGCCAGTAAAAGAATAAGGCTTGTCAAGAAGTTAATATCACAGTTGTACATATTGTGCAACTGTGATACAATATAAAAAGAAAGGAGGAAAGCGTATGGCAGAATTTTTTTCGGGACGCTGTGATGCGGAAACAAAAAGACGTTTTAGCGACTTGTTTGACGAAGAAGAGTTGTCTTTTGGCGATAAAATTAATATAATGCTTGACAGTTATGAAGAGTTGCATAAAAATCATCATCCTGATCCAATAGGTTTGAAAGTGTCTATGAATTCGATGAAGAGAAGTTTTGAAAATTCACTTCTTCAATTAGATGAAATGGAACGTTTGTATAATACTTTTGCAAATAAACTTTCAGATGTTGCTAATGTATCGGAGCTTAAGGCTGAGAATAAGGCTATAAAGTCCGAAAATGCAAAACTACGTCAGGAGTGCAATTCGCTTAAAAATGAATTAAAAAAATGTGAAGCAGAATATAAAGATGCTGTACGTGCACTGATTTCGCTTGAGCAAAAGATTAAGTGAAACGGTGATTAGATAAAAATTATGAATAAGGTTATTTTAATGGGTCGATTAACTAGAGACCCTGAAATTAGATATTCTCAGTCGGGAGATGGCCAGTTGGCAATTGCCAGATATACATTAGCCGTTGACCGCAGATTTAAAAGAGATGGTGATCAGCAGACAGCAGATTTCATTTCATGTATTGCATTTGGCAAACAGGGAGAATTTGCTGAGAAGTACTTACATCAGGGAACAAAGATGGTTGTCGAGGGAAGAATCCAGACAGGCAACTATACAAATAAAGAAGGCCAAAAAGTATATACAACAGATGTTGTGGTTGAAAACTCGGAATTTGCAGAGAGTAAAGCTTCAGCATCGAGTGTTGGAGTAAGTGTAGGTTTTAAGGGACAGACACCTCCGCAGCCAACATCAAATGTTGGTGATGGCTTCATGAATATACCAGATGGTGTAGAGGACGAAGGATTACCTTTCAATTAATAATTAGCCTCGCATTTGCGGGGCTTTTTTTTATGTGGTATAATTTTTGAGAAAATAAGATGTTAAGAAAGATAAATATCATTGGAGGTAAGGATGGGGAGTAATCTTGATCTTTTTAGGAATAGAACAATACAAACAAAAACGATTTGTCAAAAATTAATCCCAATGGGTAAAACGAGGGAAACAATTGAAAAATACAATCTTATGGAAATTGACAGAAAAATAGCAGAAAATAAGGAACTGATGAACAAGCTGTTCAGTCTTATAGCAGGCAAGCATATAAATGATACACTTGCTAAATGTACTGATTTGAATTTTATTCCAATATTTGAGGGAATTACGGCACTAAATCAAGCAAAAGAGAACAATAGAGATAATTTGAGAGATTACTATGATACTGTTTTCGAAGCGAGAAAAAGTGTAGCAGAAGAAATTTCATCAAGATTAATAGAGTTGAAGTTTGCGGGAAAAGATTTCTTCACTAAGATTATTCCTGATTTCTTGGAAAAATATAATGGTAAAGATAAAAATGAAATGAGTGAACTTGTATCGTTAGTAGTTGAAAATACCGCAACTGCTGGGTATGTAAAAAAACTCGAGAAAATAGATAATTCAATGGGTGTAAAATTGGTATCTGGGACAGTTGTAAAGAGGGTATTGACGGATAATACAGATATTTACGAAAAAAATATTGCACATACTAGAAATTTTGACTATGGAGTATTGCAAATTGAAGAATCAACTCAGTTTATGACTTTAGATTGGAAAGATTATTCAAATTATATAACAGCTGATGGAATAGCTTTATATAATGCCATTATTGGAAAAATCAACCTTGCACTTAATGAATACTGCCAAAAGAATAAGGAATATTCTTTTAATAAGTTGGCTCTTTTACCATTGCAAAAGATGTTGTACGGAGAAAAAACGAGTCTTTTTGAAAAATTGGAAGATTTTAGCTCTGATGATGAACTTATAAACGCATATAACTCATTTATAAAAACAGTAAATGATTGTAAAATTGCTGAGAATATCAAAAAGACCATACCTTCTTATGATGAAATTATGATTAAGACTAACAAAATCAATTATTATTCTAATGTTATTACTGGTCAATGGTCAGCTGTTAATAGAGCCATGAAAGACTTTTTGGAAGATAATGGAATTAAAAATGCCGATAAATATATGGAAAAAGGACTTACAGCATCAGAAATAGAAGATGCTTTGGAACATAAGAATATTAAACACACAGATTTTATATCAAATCTTATTACAGATTTAGGTCATACTTATGCAGAAATTAAAGAAAATAAGGAATCGCTGAAAAAAGATGATTCCTTAAATTCAGTAATAATAAAAAAAGAATTGGATAAGTTGCTTTCAGTATTGCAAAACTTAAAGGTATTGGATGTGGATAATGAGATTTTTGATACAGGTTTTGGAATTGAGGTTTCTAAAACAATTGAAGTTTTGGGATTTGGTGTTCCTCTGTACAATAAAATTAGAAATTATATTACAAGGAAACCTGATCCAAAGAAAAAGTTTTTGACAAAATTTGGTTCAGCAACTATTGGAACAGGTTTAACAACAAGTGTTGAGGGTTCAAAAAGGGCAACGTTCATAAAAGATGGTGATGCTGTATTTCTTCTCTTATATAACGGCTATGGATGTAAAGCAAACAATATATCTGTAAGCAACCTTGCTGCGATTATTAATTCCGAACTTAGAGATACTAATAATGGCAATTCATATCAGAAGATGATATATCAGACACCTGGGGATATTAAAAAACAGATTCCAAGAGTGTTCGTTTACAAGTCTGAGGATGAAGAGTTGATTAAAGACTTCAAAGCAAAACTTCATAAAACGGATTTATCATTTTTAAATGAAAGATTAATCCCTTATCTTAAAGAAGCCTTCGCAAATCATGAAACTTATAAGAATTATAAATTTAGCTATAAAAACAGTTATGAGTCATATGATGAATTTTGTGAGCATATGTCAGAACAGGCATATATCCTTGAATGGCAATGGATTGACAAGAAACTAATTGATGACTTGGTTGAAGATGGCTCTCTTTTGATGTTCAGAGTATGGAATAGATTTATGAAGAAAAAGGACGGGAAAATAAGCAAACATGCTAAAATTATAAACGAGCTTTTCTCTGAGAGAAACACATCAAATGCAGCAATTAAGCTGTTAAGTGTGTTTGATATTTTCTATCGAGATAAACAGATTGATAATCCTATCGTACATAAGGCTGGTTCTACTCTTTATAACAAGAGATCGAAGGACGGAGAAGTAATCTCTGATTATTCTTCAATGGTTAAGAATAAAGAAAAAAGAGAAAACGTTTATACTACAACTAAAAAGTACGATATAATCAAAGATAGAAGATATACTGAAGAGCAATTTGAATTACATATCCATGTTCAACTTGGAAAAGAAGAGAATAAAGAGATCCTTGAAACTTCAAAACTTATAAACGAAAAAAAGAATACTTTAGTAGTGACAAGAAGTAATGAGCATTTGCTTTATGCAGTAGTGTTTGACGAAAATGATAATATTCTTCTCAAAAAATCATTAAATACAGTTAAGGGTATGAACTTTAAATCAAAACTTGAAGCAGTAGAGATTCAGAAAAAGGAAAATATGCAGAGCTGGAAGACAGTTGGCAGTAATCATGCATTAATGGAAGGTTATCTTTCTTTCGCAATAAAGGAAATTGCTGATTTGATTAAGGAATATGATGCAATTCTTGTTTTAGAACAGAATTCTATTGGTAAAAATCTTCTTAACGAGCGTGTTTATACAAGATTTAAGGAGATGCTTCTTACTAACTTGTCATTGGATATAGATTACGTGAACAATGACTTTTATTCATATACGGAAGTTGGGCAAAAGGTTAGTTCTTGGAGAGATTCTGTAACTAATGGAATCTGTATTCAGGTACCATCTGCTTATAAGTATAAGGACCCGACAACTACTTATTCTCCGGTAAGTATGTATGCAAAAACAACAGCAGAAAAAACTAAAAAACTCAAGCAAATCAAATCATTTAAGTATAATCGAGAAAAAGGTTTGTTTGAATTGGTTATTGCAAAAGGAGTAGGGCTTGAGAATAACATTGTATGTGATTCCTTTGGAGCAAGAAGTACTATTGAGAATGATATCGCCAAAGAAGTAAACTGCACCATTAAGATTGAAAAATATCTCATTGATGCAGGTATCGAATACAATGATGAAGGGGAAATACTGAAAGAACTTGATACTGCAACAAAGACAGATGCAGTTCATAAGGCGATATCTTTATTATTAAAGTGCTTTAATGACGAAGCAGGTGGAAGATATTACATATCGCCTTGTGGAGAACACTTTACTTTATATGATACCCCTGAAGTATTATCTGCAATCAACTATTACATACGAAGTCAATACATAAGGAGACAGATTGTAGAAGGTGTAAAAAAAGTAGACTACAAGAAAATAATTCTACTTGCAGGATAAACAATCCTCAGTCTTGATGAGGGAGGAATAGAATTGTATATGTTAAAATGTACAAGTATGAGCTTTATTGATTATTAGATGATGTAATATTTTGTGCATTTTGACAATATACGAGTTAAATTAATAATAAATGTCTACTATACTGTAGATAACTATATTGTTAGGTATATTGCGTCGTTAAATTAATAATAAATGTCTACTATACTGTAGATAGAGATATGGTTGTGCATAGTATTTCAGTTAAATTAATAATAAATGTCTACTATACTGTAGATCTGCTTAGGTCTGTTGCAAATGCAAGAGTTAAATTAATAATAAATGTCTACTATACTGTAGATTTATCCATTGTTAAGTTCTTAATAAACTTAAATTAATAATAAATGTCTACTATACTGTAGATTGATAGCAGTTTCCACTGTTTTCTGCGTTGAATTAATAATAAATGTCTACTATACCGTAGATTCGATTTGCTTAGACCATCAATAGAGAGTTAAATTAATAATAAATGTCTACTATGGTGTAGATAACTGATAGAGAAAGAGTGAAACAGACTTAAATAAAAATGTCTATCATAGCATAGTTCTCAAATTGATATCGTTTGGCAGAATAATAAAAAATTGCTATTGTGTAGTACGTTTTTTTCAATAATATTTAATGTATTGCCATTTTTTGTCATATGTGTTAAACTACAACTGTGTATTAAAAGTTACACGTTTTATTTTTCGTTTGAACAGAATAGGGTATATTATTAAAAGACTGTTTTTCGATGGTCTTTGTTTTTATGAGCGGAGTCGGAACAAATATGCTGACTCCGCTTTTATGCCCTTATTCAAGGAGGATATTGGATGGATGTAGTTGATTCACCAAGAGTGGAATTGCTCGCAAAAAATAAGAAAAAGAACAATAAAAACAAGACAAATACAAAAACTAAGAAAGGTGTCTTAGAATATAATTCAAAGAAAAGCGTAGATGTTAAGAAAGAAATCACAGAGAAGAAAGAGACGAGTAATTCAAGTGGAGGAATTAACTCATTTGATGTTTTAACTCAACAGCCTTCGTCTGATGTATTTGCTACGCCGAGGGAACACACAGAGGGGTTTCTTGCAAGCGGATACAGTTTGTTTTTTACAACAGGAACAATAATGGCTATTTTATGTATAATGGCAAGTGGTATTTCGTTTATGTGGAATCATAACAGGAATGCTGGAAAAGAGATAAAACATACGCTTACAAAAATATTATTTTATTCAGGTTTGTTATTCGGCGCAGTGTCGATAGCAACTTTAGCATATAACATAGGAAAATCATTATAATTATTGGAGGTATTACAAATGAAAAAAATGAAATTACTTGCTATGGGAGCTATATCATGGTTAGATTATACAATAATCAGAGTTAACAGTGTGTTGGCTGATTATAAGCCAGAAGATATTAAAAATAATAGTGATGGCACTTTTGATCCCGTTGAAGATGCTATTAAAGGGAAAGGTGCTTCTGCATTTAGTCTTCTTCAGACTATTGGTGTTATTTCTGCCGTATTAACAATTATTGCAGCCGGTTTAGGAATTATGTGGTTCCCAAGTGCTAATAAGAAAGATGAGCATAAGTCAAAGCTTGCTATGATTGCTTTTGGTGCAGCTTTAGTGTTTGGTGCAATATCAATTGTAACTGTTTTCATGGGATTCTTTTCCCCTACAGGAGCGACAAAATAAGTGAATAATTATTGTTTTAAGGTGCGCTTCTAGCGTGCCTTAAAATCTATATTGGAGAAAAAATGATGATGAATATAATATATATTATTGCAAAAATCGATAAAAATACAGATCCGTTTACATATTTGAACGATACTAGTATGACTGATAATCCAACAATCATATCATTGTTGCAGTCAACGTCGGGATTGCTTATGACTATCGGACTTGGTGGAGGTGTGCTGTCGCTGATGTGGTATGCCATAAAAAAATTATTAGGTAGTGGTTCTGAAAGAAATGATGCAAAAGATGTGATTACTAATAAAATATTTATGCTCGCAGGAATATCAGGATTTACTTTTTTCTGCGGTGTAGCAAAGATGGCTGCAGATGCATTAATAAAATAAAGTTAAATGGAGGGGAATATGGCATTAAGGTTTGATGAAGCGGAAGTACCGCATCAGATGAAAGATGAGGATATATGGTTTCGATTTTTTACAAAATCGCAGCTTATGGCTTTAGCTCCGGTTGTTGGAATTGATTTTGTGCTTATAAAAATAACGGCGGCTTTTAAAATACTTCCAGTAGGTGTTACGATAGCTTTTGTTTTTTCGTTGGCTGCATTAGTACTTGTGATGATAAAAATTCCGGAAAATATGTATCTATATGGGATAGGAAAGCCTCTTTATGTTCCTATCGCTCAATGGTTGCTCAGAAAAGTCGGTAAAAAGAAAATATATACGAAAAATTATAAAGATAAATAAAAGGAGTACGGATTACTATGTTGGAACAGCTTAATGATTATCTCCACATACTTACTGCGATAATTATTGTTATTGGCGCGGTGTTACTTGGAGCTAGTTTTTTCTTTATTAAAAAGGGAATACGAGTAAAGGCAAAAAATGAAGATGAAAGTGATTACAGTAGCTTCGATAGGGAAGATGCAAGTACATATTTAGAGTTCGATGATATTATTGATACTGTTAGTGGAGCAATCATGGTTGTTGTTCCTAACAAACAGTATATTGCAATGCTTTCAACTGTAGGAAGTGAATGGAAATCTGCAAGCAGAGCAGATAAAATTGCAAGGATTGGTTCTGAGGTTTCAAGAATGTCTATCATAAAGAATCCGATGGAGGTATGGCAGTATGCAAAACCTGTTGATATGTCGGATTATATAAAGAAGTATGAAGAGAGAAGAAATTTTATTAATAATCAATACTTGAATGCGAAGGCTGATTATGAGGAATTGAAAGCAAAAGCAGATTTTATAGATAACGATAATTTTGAAGTGTTTTATGAAGAAGTAAAGAAAAAGAGAGCTGAAGTTTTCTCTCTTGATTTCCAAAGAAAGAACATTGATGAACAGATTGCTTATGTGAAAAGGATTACAGGTCCTGGTTCAGAGCCTGAGAAATGTATCTGCTATGTGTTTGAGTGGAATTATGATCCAATTAATTTTACAGACCCGCTTGAAGAAGACGAGATTTGGAGACAGGCTGCAAAAGAATTGGATAATCTTTGCAAAAAACATATTGATTCATTAGCCGGCAGTGGCGTATATGCAAGACGAATGAACAAGGCAGAGATGATAGAAGCAATAAGAAGACAGACTTGTCCTATTACTGCAGACATATATAATATTGATGATATTATTGGTAGCTCATTTAATGAGATGGTTGTTGAGAGCGACTCTCTTGCGGAAGAACTTGAGTTGAAAAGAAGGGAAGATACTGAGGATTCTGTAGTTGAGGAATTCTCGTTCGATGTTCTTAAAAAGAAACAAAGATACAATGAATTGCTTAATGACAAGATAAGAATTACCATTCGCTGTACAGACTGTGGTAAAAAAGCGAATATTGATATGACTGATGAACAGTATGGTCGTTACAGAAGATATCTTTCAGGCGAAGGCTTGATCCAGGATATGCTCTATGATTTGAAAGAAGAGCATAAGGAATTAATTCTTTCAGGATTGTGCCAGTCATGTCTTAATGAGGGGGTGAATGGAGTTGACTAGAGAAATATATATGTTTATTGCAATGATTTCTATGATCGTATTGTTTAGTGCTGTCATAATGAAGATTGTTATTGCATTAAAAAAACGAGATTATGAGCAAGAATTGGAAGAGAGCGAAAAGTTTTCCGATGAAGAAATTAGAACATTTAACGAAGTAGAGCATGATATATTCGACAAGAAAAGAGTTGTTAAGCAGCTTGTAGCTCCTAATGGTATTAATCCAAAACCACTTGGATATCTTATAGTAAATGACGGTGGTGTTGATGTTTATAAAAGAACATTTACAATCGATCAGCTTCCAAAGAAGATGAGATTTGCAGATACTTGGCCTGCAATAGCAAATTTTGAAGGCTCAACAGCATCCGTTTTTATTGAACCTCTTACAACAAAAGAGGCATCTAAGCAGCTTGATAACCATGTTGTTGAACTTGATGCCGAAATAATACATGCTGAAAAGCCTGAGATTCAGGATAGAAACAGGGCGAGAAAACTTCGTTCTCAAAGACGTAAAACAGAAAACTGGGCAGATAAAATTGAAGGTGGAGATGATTCTTTCTATAGAGTGGGATTTCTCATTACGATTGCTGCAGAGTCTTTGTCAAAATTAAATCTGATGTCTGATACTTTACAAAAAACTGCACAGGAAAAGGGAATGCTTCTCTCTTCTTGCTACAGTGTTCAGTCAGAGGCATTTAAGTCAAATATGCCAATGAACAGGATATACAGAGGAAAGCTCAATGCTTCGCCTGTTAAATGGCACCTTATGAATAAGGAATCGGTGGCATGTATATATAATCATACTACTGAGAGATTTATGCATGAAAATGGTATTCCACTTGGAAGGAATATGTATACAGCAGATCCAGTTACTTTCGACCTTTATCATAAGGGACATAAGAAAGGTTATTCGGTTATATTCTCCGGACCAATGGGTGTTGGAAAATCGACTGTAGTTAAGAAGATGATGAATGAGTTTATGTCAATGTATGACTACAGATTTGTTGTTATTGATTCGCAGTCCGTTGCTGGAAGGGGTGAGTATGTAAATACCTGTCTTGCAAACAATGGAACTGTGTTTGAAATTTCTCACCGTTCTAAGAACGTTGCAAACCTGTTTGATGTAAATGAAGAAATTACTGCGGAGGGTAAACGAGACCTTAAGCTGAGCGAAAAAATTGAAAGTTTGGCATCTGCTTTTTCTACAATGCTTCAGATACAGACAGCAACCTTTGCTGAAAGCACTTACATTAGAGATATTAATATGAAAATGTTGGGTGAGGCTTATACTGTGCTAGGTATTTATGATGGAAAGCCTGATTCGCTTTATGAAGAAGGAAAAGTATCTTCAAAGGGAGAAATTGTTGCAGGTAAGGTAAGAAAAGAAATGCCGACAATATCTTCATTCTACAAGCAGCTTCTTATTGGAATGAAAAATGAAACTAATGAGAAGAAAAAGGAAGTATACGATATTATGCTCTCGGGATATGCGAGATTTGTCAGAGGTGTTTACTATTCTCAGGACAAGCTTGATTTCTTAACAAAGGAAGAGTTTTATAAACTTCCGGAAAAAGAAATCAATAAGAAGAAATATCGTTACAGACTTGTAGATGGAGTAGAAGAGTTGGTTATTGGTGTTGAGGGACAATCATCTTACTTTGACGGACAGTCAAACGTATCGATTGACAAGAAATGTCCTTGTACCGTATTTGATATATCTGCACTTCCAAAAGAAGAGCAGAAGATGGCCAGGGGGTTACTTTCTCCATATATTGAAGAAAACTTTGTTAAAACAAATAATGAAGATATTACAAAAGCTGAAAAGCTCGTACTTGTATATGATGAAGCTTACGAACAGTATAATGTTGGATTGGCTTCAAGAAAACAGTGTTCAGGATTGTCGAGAACATGTAGAAAGAAGAATGTTGGTTTGTGGTGGATTACACAGGCTTGCGCCGATTATGATGTAGATGATGATTTAAGAGCAATCTTTAAATTGTCAGATATGAAATTTATCTTCCAGCAGTCAAGCATGGATGATGAATTCTTAAAATCAGCACTAACGCTTACTGATAATCAGAGAAAGAGACTATATGTTATTAATGGTTCAAAGAGTGCTGACGGACAGACTTATTCTAAACCGGGACAGGTGTGTTTGATAGATGGTGCAGCTGTATGTTTCCTACAAGTAGAAATTATGCCTGAAACAGAAGGTTTTATTGTAGAAACAGATATGAGAAAGTTAGCTAAGAAGTATGGAAAGGATGCGATGTGGTGGAATCAGGAATGATGAAAAAAACATCTATATTAGTTTTTCTGATTATGACTATTATGAGTGTATTTGTGGGGATTGCTCAGCCGACTACTGTTCATGCCGGAGGTTGGATAGATCATAACGACGGAATATATAATCAAGCCGAACAAGACAGTAAAGAAAAGGAAAAAGAATATAAGTATACTGATGAGTTTGGGAAAAAGGATGACAAAGATAATAAGCCGGGAATGCTTGAAAAGTTACTAGGTGAGTTTTTTTTCGGCGTTGCAAACAAGTTCAATAAATTGTTTGAGTCTTTTAATCTTGATATTGATTCATTGGTTCTTGGTAGAGTTAAGGCGGGATTTAATGACGTCAATCTTCTTGCTTTTGAACTATCGCCCGGAAACCCGTTTGGTCTGGTAGGTTCCATTGTATTTACTACACTAAGAAGTGCCGCTTTTTTGATTGTTGCCACATATGTTCTTTTTGTTTTTGTAAAAGGAGCTATAAGTAATACCGCAAATTCAAGGGAAAAGATAAAAGATGAACTCGTTAGCACTATGTTAATGTTTTTTGTATTGACACTTGCTCCTTATGTCCTTGATGTATGTATCTATGTAAGAGATGTTATCCTAGTGTTTTTAAAAGATTCACTGTCTGAGGCAGCAGGAAGTAGCGGTCTTGAAATTTATGATTGTTTTTCTGCTTCTTATGAAGCTAGTGGACACGGAATTATTCCAGCAGCATTGTGTTTAGGAACAGCAGTTTTGACAATATGTTTTATATACAGTTATGGAAGTATAGCATTAACAAACCTCTTGCTGTTTATTTCTCTTCCAGCCATTGTGTGCTTTGGAGCTGAAAAGAGGAAGAAGACATTGGGGAATTGGACATCAATGTGGGTTGCAAACCTTGCAGTTCCTTGTTTTGACTATATCCTATTAATGGTAATAGTAATGATACCGGTTGTTAGCGGGTACAATTTAAAGAGTGCTATTGTCCAACTTGTTCTTGCTAGTTTAATTCTTAAGGCAAGACAGATTGTTCTTTCAATCTTGGATCTTCATACTACAGCAAATTTAAGAGGTGTTGGCGGACTTATGGGAGTTATGGCAGCTGGAAGACTTCTTGGCAATGCTGTTGGCCTTGTTAAAAGTGCAGGAGAGAGTTTCAAAGAAGCACATGAAGCAAAAAAGGATGCAGAACTTGAAGAAGATCTCGCTAATGAAGAAAATGATGTTGCAAAAGACCTTGATTCAGAGGACGCAGTAAGGGATAGTAATCAGACTGACGCACCAGAACATGATTCTATGGATGAAGATGCTGATGAAGAGGCAAATCTTAATGACGAAGATGAAAATATTGGTGATGAATCTGTGGAAACAGACGGTGATGAAAGAAATAGGGACAAAATGGACTCTGATGAGCATGATGAATTTAGAGATGGTGATGTAGATAACAGCTCTGATGAGGAAGGCGAAGAAAAGCAGGCAGATGATAGTTTGGATGAGAAGTCTAGAACTGACCGCTCTGGTGCTAAAGAGTCAGATGATTTAGATGATGGAGATTCAAGAGATAATCCAAATGATAAGCTTGAGGATTTGCAAAGAGCGAATGATGAATTAAACGAAAAGAATAATAGACTTGAGGATGGTATCCAAAGGGATAACAAGGAAATTGCTAGAAATGATGCAAATATCGAGAGGTTAGAGGCAGATAATAAGAGAGCCCAGGAACAACTTGACAGACTTAATGATGAAGGTCAGGGACAAAGTGAGCAGGCAAGAAAACTTCAGGAACGTATAGATGGTAATAATTCTGAGATAGGTAGGCTGAAAGGAAGAAACAGTGCTCTTGCCAGTGATATTTCAGCTAGAAGCAGTGAAAAAGTTAATAATCTTTCCGCTATCAGAGCAAATAATGAGCAGATACAGCAGATTAGAAATGAAGCTGCACCAATGCAGAATTATGGCAGAAAATGGATGAATGCTTACAATGAAAAAAATGCAACTCCTGAACAAAAGAGACTTCATGATATTGCTATGAAGCGAGCAAATGTACATAACTTTGATTCGCCTCAGTTTGATGGTATGCTTTCGCATCAGGAAAAAGCAGAGTTTTATAGACAACGTGCTAGAAACAAAGCTGCAGAAGGGGTTGGAAAGATTGTTGCTGGTAGTGGCGGAATGATAGTAGGTGGTGCCGGAGGTATGGCTGCATCTACATTTCTTGGCCCTGAGTATCAGCTGATGATGGCAGCAGGCGGCTCGGGACTTGGAGGTGATCTTGGTACATTTGTAGGTGGTACAGTCGGAGAAAGAGCTTTTGATGCCGGACAAATAATAAGAGATAGGGTGCCTGGAGCTGTGACAGTATTAATGAATAATGAAAACAGCGGCTTTGGAACCAATAATAATCAAAGTTCTAATACAAATGCAAATCAGCCAACAAGACGTGTGTTTGAAGTTTCAAACGGTGCTAGAAATAAAGATGCTCAGAACTCAAGAGAATTCCCTGCACTTGATAGTGTACCAATATCAAAACCGGAATCAGTAGAGGTTTTTGACAATAAAGAAGGTGAATTTATGATAAGAATGAAAGAAACTCATGACAGGTTGGAAGAAATGAATAACAGAGCGAACCAGACATTACAATATGCTGAGCTTGATGGTGAGAGACAGAATGTTGCAATTAACGGTATTATAAGCAAATATATGACTGCTGTTTCGCTTAATGATATGACTAAAGAAGAAGTGCCTACACGTATCAAAGAAGAGTACAGAAGGGGCTATGATGACATGAGTCCTGAAAGCAAGGCAAAGATAGACGCATTTATTGATAAAGTTACTAAAGAATGGGAGAGTAGATAAATAATTATGCAGAAAGCAAAGAAGACTATAATAATAACAATTTCATTATCTATGCTGCTTGTGGTTATAGTTGTTTCGCTGTTTTCTGCAATTTTATCTCCACTTTATGCGATCAAAGACTTTTTCACAGAAAACGGTACACAGTCTGTTAAGCTGGTGGGTGGAAAGAAAGAAATCGGAAGTAAAGTATTAAAGCACAAGGACTTAATCGAAAAATATGCCAATAAATATGGGATTACGGAATATGTTCCGCTAATTGCGGCAATTATGATGCAAGAAGCTCCACCAGAGGGAGATGGTGTTAATGTAATGCAGGTAAATGCAGGTGCGTCTAGTGTAGAAGATTCTATTGATAAAGGTGTTTCAATAATTAAATCATTGATTACTGAAGCGGGGGTTACTTCGCCTACGGATATGGCTAACATATATATTGCGGTGCAGTCTTACAACTTTGGCTCTGGTTATATTAAATATGCAAAGGAAGCAGGGGGATGGAGCAAAGAAAATGCTTTGGCATTCCAAAAATATCAATCCGGTGGAAAAATGAGAGATAAAAGCACAGATTCCTTGTATCAGAATGCGGGACCTTATGCGTACGGAGATGCGTATTATGTTGAACATGTAATGCAGTATTATAGTGTTGATGAATCTTTGTTTGCCACGCAAAAGGTTAATTCTATAGAGAACGCAGCTTTTTCTATTGAATCAATGTACAGCTTTGTATCAAGTAATATGGAGCTTTCTAAAGAGCAGAAAGAAAAATTCAAAAATGGTGGTATAGCATATAAGCAGTTCAAACATATCATCGATGTATATCAGGAACAGTTTGATGGACTTTCTACGTTTACTATTGAAGCAGAGAAGTTGTATAAAATATATGATAATAAAGGAAAATTGATTGAAACAAAGGTTGTTGCTGAGCCAATGGCAGTAGGGGATAGAGAATATTTTAAAAAATATTTAGTTCCTTGGCAATATGTTTTATATATGTACTTGTCATCTGATGTGGCAGAGGTTTATAATCATGAAGACGGTGACAGTGAAGAAGGGGATTTTCATTTTGGTTTTACAAGAAATAAATTTATTGATGATATTTATAAATCATATTCATTTATCCCATATTATGAAACTAAAATTGAAAAAATTGTATCATCAGAGCATGGTAAGTATACATGGAGTGAATTAGGACAGCTTAACTGTGAAGAAAGCTATTATGAGGTGGCGACTCCAGAGAATGTTTTGGGAGATAAGTACAAAGATAAAAAGGTTGTTTGTACAGTTAGGACTCCTGTTTCAAAATTATCTTCTGCAGAAACAATGTATGGTGATCTATACTTTGATTACACGAGACAACCATGTATGATAACTGGTTATGATTTTGGTGAGAAAATAGAAAATATTGGTAGTAATCTTGTGACTGAGAATAATATTGGCTATAACAGAGATTTCATGATGGTGTTTATGGAAGAGGCAAACTTTAGTGGTGCATGTCAGGATTTCATAGACCAGATTAACAAATATAGTGAGGCAGCAGGACCTATTGGAACCGGAGGAAACAGAATAGGAGCGAATGGTAGCTCTGATGGTAGCTCAAATAACTCTGATAATGGCAAAGATAGTTTTCCTGAAGGACTTAATTATACAGATGGAGAGGTTGATTTAACAGATTCGAAGTATATAACTCATGTTGAAAATGGTGTTAAAGTCTATGGACTTGAAAATATTAAACTTACTGACATAACATCTTATGCTGTTACTTGGGTAGGTTTTCCATATGTTTATGGAGCGACTGATCCAAACAGAGATGGAGCAATGGACTGTAGTGCTTTTGTTATGAAAGTTATAAAAGAAACAAGAGGGGTGCAACTAGATAGAACATCTCGAGCACAATTTGCGGATAACGTGCATTTAAAGAATGTGACCAAACCGCAGGCTGGAGATTTAGTATTTTGGAAGAAAAATGATGTTGTAAACCATGTCGGTATTTACCTTGGAAATGAAATGGTTGTTGCAGAGTCTTGGGAACCTGCGTGGCCAAGAGGTGGATGCAAGATACATCCAATGTATTATTCAAGTAATGATGGACAGGTTTTTGCTGGGTTTAAGAGATTGAAGTAATTGGAGGTTTTTACATTTATGAGAAAAGAAAAATACGTTGCAATATCAGTAATTTTACTATTTGCAATGGGGGTTACTGCAGTTAACACAAATATGTTTTATATTGGAAAAGTTACAGCTCAGGAAATAGAAGAATCGGAAGAAGATACTTATGAGTATGGAACGTTTGACGCAAGTGTATACGAAAATTATGATCCTTCGCTCGAAGATCCAGAATATGACGGTGGAAGTGACATAGGAGTAGAAGAATATGTGGGAGACAATTTTGAGGTTGAATCTTATGGACCAGACACTCCTATTTCGGTTGAGGAAGATAATCTTAACAGTAAAGAGTATCTCTCACAGATTATAAGCGAATGTGTAGAGGCCGTTGCATATGTGAAGAACGGCAGAGAATATAGTCCTTATCTAATGAAATATGTCGGTGGCACTGACAAGGAGATAAAGGCAGCTAGTAGTAAAGATGATATAGCAGGTCTTGATGAAAAAGGATTTGTTATGTGGGCTTTAAAAAGAGTTACGGGTAAGACATTAGATGAAGCAAAAGACCCGGTTTCATATCTAAAAAATCATCCTGAATCAGAAATAGAAGCCAAAGATGTTAGGATTGGTGATATTGTTTTTGATGATGATGGTGTTTCTATGGGGATTATAGCAGGTTTTCGTGAGAAAAGACCGGTGGTTGCTATATGTAACAACTATCCAATGAGAAACTTTAGGGAAACAGGGTGTGTACATTTAACATTGCTTAAAAATGCAGCAGGCAATAGATGTATATATGGTACTCCAGCGATGGAGTTTGACCATATAATAAGGCCTGATGTAGAGTGGATAGAAGAGGATATATAATTATGGGAAAGAAAATAGCAAAAATAGCAGTTGTAACTTGTTTAATTTTGGTTGTTGGTGTGGTTTTTGTAATGGGGCAGATTAATAAGGCCAAGGAAAAGAAAGAAGTTAAAAACAGTAAAGAAACAGAAACAAAAATAGGCTTTGATGAGTATCCATCAGTGGAGATTAATGAGGATACAGATGGGGAATACAATGAAATTCCAGAGGTCGAATTCAGATATGAGGATTCACTAGGGGTGATTAAAAGCAGTTTAGCACAGTCTCATTATTATTATTCTGACGTTGGAGCTGCATCAGATGATTTGGCGGATCACTTGTTGTATGGTTATATGGAGTTATTAGCATCTGGAAATTACAGTGAATTGTATAATAGGACACCTATGGAAGAAGCTTATGATGAAGGAAGATATACATATTATTGTGATCAGTTAAAATTCCACGATTTTATTAATGAGTGGGAGAATGCCTATGGAGATACAGAAGGTGAATGGTATATGACGATTGACCATGTTCATGAATCTAGAGATATAACAGTGTTTGATATGACTGTTGGGAAGGTAAAAGATGATAAATATATAAATCTAAACTATTTGTCCGTTTCAGGATACTATGAAGGTGGTGAATATCATTACATCCTTGGAGATGTATGGGAAGGACGTTTGTTTGGGAATGTTCAATTGGCAAGATATATTAAATAAATAAGTAACTTATAAAATGAGTTTTATGTACAAATGTGACAAAATTTGTACATTTGTATAGAAAATAGCAAAAAAGCAAGAATAGACATTTTAATTTTGTGAAAAATGTGTTAAAATTTCATTTAGTTTCGGAAAAAACTATAAATAAAACAGGAGGATAGAGCAATGATTAGAGTTCTTTTTAGTTTTGGTGATAAAACTATAAAGGATGCGATTGAAGATGCTCTTATCCGCAAGAACGTTCAGTTTGAGAGTGTTGTTGCGGAATCCAAGCTTGAGTTTTTCAAGATAATAACTCAAAGCGAGGATATTGATTGTGCAGTTATAATGGAAGGCTGCGCAGATGAGTCTAGTTGGACGAGTAGGGAATTATCTCGATTAGCAGATGGACGAGATGTCAACATCGTTCCAATTCTTACAGAAGAGCATGAGGAAGGTAGTGATTACCTTCAAGAACTGTACGCATCCGGTATTATGTCAGCGCTGATTGGGGGCGTTAGACCATCAGAGGTAGCGGAGATGATTGTTAATCCGCGTGAGAGGAAGGATGCGAAGAGATATTATGGATTAAGTCCATACAGTTGCATCAATAATAAGGGGATTGAGAAAAAAAGGGTAGACAGAATGCTTGCATACATCACAGGGGTTGACGAGCCTAAGCAGATGGCAGAAAGGTTCGACGATGTGTGTTTTGAGCTTAATAGAGAGCAAATAGAATTTGTTCTTAAAAGGTGCAATGCAAATATCAAAAATGCTCTTAAATATTCTAACATTTACACCAATCTTAACAGTAAAAAAACTAAATATAGAGATATTATTGAAGTTCCAGAATTCAAACATGAATGCTCGGAGTCTATTAATGTTGTGTACGGATTCGATAATGATGGTCTAGTCGATAAACTAGAGGAGTTGATTACCTCTAATGGAAGAACCGTTAAGAGTGATAAAAGATACACCAAAAAGGGTATCCTTAATATGCTATCTCAGGATCCAACTATTAATACCGTTATTGTGGTAGAGAACCTTGAACGTCAGGGAGCATATAAGGTTGAAGAATTAATCGACATCAAAGAAGAGTACGGAGTTAATCTTATCGTATTCTTGACGGAGGATAAGGTTGGAAGTGAGTATATCAACAAGTTGTACTGTGCCGGTATCTATACGGCTACTCCGGGACAGAGAAGATTTGATTACATATATGACCTGGTCATTAATGGCAGGACAAGGCAACAAGCTAGAGAATGTTATGGGTTAGACTTCGGAGGCAAATGCGGAACAAAATTACCAGTTAAATACAAAAAAAGTATTGTGCAATTTTTAGAACTTAAAGATGGTGACTTTTACAACCGCGTTTCGTTCCTGTCAAGATTAATTAAAGACGAAGAAGTTAAGGACGTATTGGATTATCTTCCGGCAGAACTAAAGGAAAAAGTTGATGATACGGAAATCTTCTTATCAGAACAAGAAAAAAAGAAAAGACACAAAAAAAGAGAAAAAGAGGCTAAAAAAACTCAAAAAAGCAAAAAGAATTCTGTAGTAGAAGAATCTGTTAGGGAAGAAGTTGTTGCAGAAGAATCTGTACATGCAGAAGAAACTCTTAAAACAGCAAAACCATTCATATCTGATTTTAAAAGTGATTCCGTTGTTGATGATAGTACAGCAGAAGATGTTGTGACAGAAAAGGTGGATATAAGTGATGGTAATGCTGCGAGCGATGAGTTCGAAGGTATTATTCTTCCAGATAGCATGAAAGATCTCATAGAAAATAACGAAAAGGCAGATGATACAGAAAAGGAATCTTCAATAAAAGAAAGCGATATTAAAGAATTAGTTACAGAGACTAATTCCAGTCCTCAAGAAGAAGCTACTAAAAATGTAACGGAAGCAGTAGAAGAGCCTATGGTTGAGGTAAAAGCGGATGATAGCTCTGATTATAAAGAAGAAAAAATTATTGCTAAACCTCAAAAGGTTCAAAGTGCAGAACCTAAACAAAATAAAAAGCCTAAAGTAAGCAAAAAAACAAAGTTAAAAGCTCCAAGTGTTGATTTGGCAAGTGTTGCGAATAAGATTACGCATATAAATAAGAAGATTTTGATATCAAGCATAGTAGCTGTATTATTACTTGTAGTCGGTATTGGATTCTTCAGTAGACGAGCAAAGGTAGGAGAGCCTGAGAGTCTATATGCTGGTGAGAATGTTGTAATGCAGGGTGTAGGTGCTGAAGACTTGGCAGAAGGCGAAGAAGGAAGGCTTGGAGAGATTGACTTGGCAGCAGAGGAGACCACAGAAGAAGAACTGGCTGTAATTGAGTCAGTGGATATGACAGAAGAACAGACGGAAGAACTGACAGAGGAATTGACTGAGGAGCAAACTACTGAAGAAACAACTACTCAGGTAGAAACTACAAGTCGTATTAAGAAAAAGAAGAAAAAGAAAGTTGAACAAACAACTAATAATAATGAAATCTCAACCGTTGCCCCAACAACAAGAACTGAAAAGCAGACAAAGAAAAAAGAAAAAGCAACAAAGCCTAAAAAAGAAAAAACAACTAAGCCAAAAGTTGTAAACACAGTTCCTAAGCAAAGTGAAAACACAGGTGGTTTGGACAGAAGCAGTGTCAACTTAATTAAAAACACTATAATGAGTAACTTCTTAGGCTCGTACAACGGAAACATGGAAAATCTTGCTAGATATATGGCTAATAACGGAAATTCTGATGCACAAGGATGTATTAATAGGCTATGTCAGAATACAACTTTAAAGGTCAGTGGTAATATTGCAACTGTAACTGCGAATTCGGATAATTCTGAAGATATACTTGCGGCCGCTTCGAAATTGGCTGACTCTCTAGCTGGTTCAGGAACATATGGAGTCGGTATTTGTGTTCATGAACAGAATGGTAAGTATAAAATAACAGCAGCAATAGCTGTTCAGATGAATTAGGAGGAAATAATGAAGAAATTTATTAAAGGTACCGTATTATCAATAATGATTGGAATATTATCATTAACAGGGACAAGTATAGCAAAAGCAGAAGTAAATGTGTATTTTAATGTTGAACAAGGAATGTGTGCGTATGTAGCCCCAACAGGAACACCTCGTTGGGATAATGGTAGTATGTACCATGAGGTTTCATGGGGCGATACTGAACATGTAGGTAAAGTTACTCCAGAATTTATAACTAACAGAAATCTTCACTGTTTTGAAGGAGTAAAATTAGGTCATGTTTGCTACGAAGTAAATGAATCAGATCCGTATCAATGTATAGTTTATTACCATATTCGAGTTCACAATCAAGCTACGGGTTTCGTATTTGATACAGACCAAACACTTTCAGATCAGTACATATATTTATATGAGGGCAGTAAAGTTACATTGAACTGCACAACGTTACCGTTCAATAAAGACGTGCAGGAAGATGGTAATATAGAACACATGAATGCAATTCAAGGTATTGTTATTACAAATAATAAAAATAGTGAGGTTGCAACTGCTGTGGGAAGAAGACCATCATGGAGAGCACCGTCTTATTTAGATATTGATGCAAAAAAAGAAGGAGACACAGAGTTTACAATTAATTCTGCAGGAAGTGCAGTTCCAACAGGAATTACAAAAGGTTCATATTTTAAAGGATTTACCGTTCATGTTCGAAAAAAGCCTGAGATAAATATAGAGGGAACAAAAGTTATATCTCTAAATAAAACTGTTGAAAATGCAGCTAAAGCATCTATTACATGTAGTGGCACACCAATATGTACATGGACTTCATCTAATACAGATATTCTTGAGGTAGTTGGAAGTGGTGAAAATGCTAAATTCATATCAAAAGGAAAAGAAGGCAAGGTAAAAATCACCTGTACAGTAAAAGATGAAGTTGCATTATATAATCCTTCAGTAAAACCAGTTAGCAAAACTATTGAGGTAGAAGTAAAAAATGCAAATATTGAATTGTCTGGTATAAGGAATGGTGACACATTCATATTCCCTAAAGACAGAAATACTGTTGAAATACCAGTAAGCGAAGTGGAAGGAAGCACAATTAACTGGACCTCTTCGCTTGATAATGTTGCGAACGTTGACTTTGTAAACGGTAAATTGGTATTAACCAAAAAAGGTGTCGGTACTACCGAAATAGTTGGTATATCTAGCACCGGAAATATTTATAAATTCAAGGTACATGTCGAATTTGTTCCTGAAACTCCAAAAATTACGAACGTTAAAGCTTCATACGGAACAGTTGTTTTCAATTTCGAGGGAACTTTATACGACTGTTATGAGTTGGAGTGTGGTACAAGCTCAAATGATTTTAAACTGGTAGCAAGTACAAAGAATAAGTTTGCTAGTATAAATTTAGATTCTGGAACTTATTTTGCAAGGATAAGATCATGTAAAGAAATCGAGAATAAGAATGTTTATAGCAATTATTCAGAAATCGTGACTTTTACAGTTAGTAAAGATGGAGATGTAGTAGTTGTAAACGGAGTTGGTAAGACAAAGATTGTAAAAGCAAAAAGAATAGGTAAGAAAGTCACTTTAAAGCTCAAAAAAGTTAAAAATGCTAAAGGATACCAAATTAAATACTCTTTCTCAAAAAAATTCAAGAAATCAAAAAAAGTATTTGTTAAGAAAGCAAATTCTAAAATCAAGATCAAGAAAGCGAAAAAAGTATTTATTAGGGCAAGAGCTTATAAAGTTATAAACGGAAAAAAGAAGTATGGTAAGTGGTCTAAGGTAAAAATAGCTAAATAAGAGAGGCTTTATAATCAAAAAGAATATTTTTGAAAAATAGAAGTGTTTAAGGTGGATGGATTAAAGAAATTAGGCTTTCGGATATATAATACTTGCAAAAAAATCAAGAAAGCTAAGAAAAAATATTCAGGAAGACTACTGGTACTTTTAAATATTTGCGTCAAAGAAAACTTAATATTTAAAAGTTATGTACAAAAAACAATAAGAGTAGTCAATGGAGTAAAGTTAAAAAGACTGTGATTAAATAAGAAATATTCACAAGTTTTATAAAAACAGGAGGTTATTATTATGAGAAAAGGTTTAAAGTTTATGGGGTTAATAGCTGCAAGTTTAATTTCCGCAGCATGTGTGTTTGGTGAAGTGAAAGCAGCCTATAATTTTGATGTGTATGTTGGGGCTGAAACATCTTGGACCCATTATGCGTATACTTATGGAATGCCTTACTATATAAGTGGTGATAAGTGTGCCAGTATTGGTGGGTCAGGAACAACAACTACCACTTTTTATGGAAAGAGTGTCGGGATAGGTCTGTACGGGGCTAATTATGCGAGCGGTGGTTATGCTGCACCTAGTGAATTCTTAATATGCGTACATACATTGCCAACTGGAATATCGTTAGACAGCGGATGGTTCTCAAAAGATAAGCAGGATATATATATGTATATTGGAGATGAAGCAAAATATAGCTATGTTGTATATCCTAATACTGGTGCAAGAGATTGTGATAAGGCTATTCAAAGGCTTCTAAATAAAGGATATGATTATAATGTTATTTCGGTTTCGAATAATAATAATATGGTTATCGCCAAAGGAAAGCAAGAAGGTGATACTAGGATTATAAATTATACGGCGGAACTACCAGAGAAGGATACGAAATCTGTGGAAGTTGAGGTGCACGTGAGAAAGAAACCGGTAGTCAGTTTATCTGCTTCTTCGTTAGTTCTTGCTACTGGTATCGAAGAACCGGAAATAATAACGGCAGCATTGACTAATGAATCAACTTTTAGTAAATATGAAACTACTTTAAAGTGGGAAACAAACAGCTCTGATTTAGCAATAATTGGAGATTCTACTGGAAAAAGTGTTTCATTGAAAGCAGCGAAAGCAGGACAATATAAATTATATTGTTATGCTATGGATGAAGTAACAGCTCATACTGGACATAGAAATGTGCTAGGAGTATGTAATGTAACAGTAGTTGATGATTATGCAAAGATAAGTACAGATAAAGGAGTTGATTTAAATAATAAGACTCAAAGATTAACTGAAAGAGGATTAAAAGTTAAAGTAGAAACAAGCAGTTATAGCACAGTAAAGTCAGTTGAGTATGATACGTCTATTGTAAAGTGTGTTGGAAATGATGATGATACATATACATTTACAAGAAAACAGCCGGGAAAGACAAAGATAACTTTTACAACTAAATATGGTGTTCAGGGTTCTTTCTATTTAGAAAATTATGCTGATAGCCCAAAATTCGACAAGCTTCAATTTGATACAAATACGATTACTTGGGAAGAATCTTACGGAGCAGTTTTATATAAATTATACAGGTCCGAAGATGAAGAATCGGGATATGAGTATATTGGCACAACAATTGATTGTTCCTATAGTGACAGTACGATAAAGAATGATACATATTATTATTATAAAGTTATTGCAATACCTTATAATACGGAATATGCGTCTTCAGCATCTGCTTGTACAACAGTTTATGTAAAAAAGCCAGCTGCTCAGCCAACACAGAATAATAGCTCTGACAATAATAATAAAACATCCGCAAACGGTGGCAACGTAAAGGGTAATACTGATAGTGGTAATAGCAATAACAATCTTAGTAAGAGTGGTACTGCTGTAAATACTGCTAAAAAGTCGCAAAATGTCGTTGTTATAGATACTAAATTAAAAGAAAAGGGTGTCTCTGTAAAGAACGGAAAATTAAAGAAAGCTAAGTTTAAGTTCAAAAGAAGCAAGAACAAGAAAAAAATAACTGTTACGGCAAAGAAGCAGAAAGCTGCTGTTGGTTTTGAGTTTGCGATTTCTACTAATAAGAAATTCAAGACATCTTATGCTACATATTCTGTTTCAAAAAATAAATATACATTTAAGAAATTGAATAAAACAAAGAAGTATTTCTTGCGTGTTAGAGCATTTAAAGTGGTAAATGGAAAATTTGCCTATGGTAAATGGAGTAAAGTGGTAAGAGCTAAATAGCGTGAATAGGGGGTTTATTATGAATTTTAATTCTAAAAGAAAAGGGATTATAGATTTCTTTTCACGCTGTTCAGACTGTGATGAAGCATTAGAAGAAAGTATACATTTTCTTTCGGGAAGATATGATGTTGATATTTCTGTGTTTACGTACAATCGTGACAATGAACTGGCACTTTATGTTTCGACACTAAAAAATGAAGACAGTAAGGCTTTTGTTCTCAAAAGTATAAATGAAGGGAGTTCAGAGAAACGAGAAAAAGTTGTAAAGGCTGATAATAAGTACATAGAATTCTTCAATAAGAGGAAAGGAACACTTTTGCTTGAATACTTTTCAGGCAAAAGACTTCCTGATAATTTAATTGAAGAACTTCAATTATTATCATTAACAACTTTTCTTAACAATGAAACTTCACGTGCTTTAAGTGTTGATCCGGTAAGTGGAGCAAATTTGATGTTAAGCAAAGACATTAAAGAACTAAAAAATGGTTATCTAGGAATTATAAAGATACCATATACACTAAAGTTAGCAAAAAATCTTTTAACTGTTGCAATTATAGCTAAAAGGTATGCAGATAAAGTGTATCGTGAAGGTGATTATATTTGTTATTATTCCACTAAAGGTAAGATTGATGTTAGAGAATTGTCAGGTAAAATAGAAGCAGATATCAGAAAAAATATTTCTGATATCTCTGTGAAAATAATGTTTGTTGAGATATCAAAGGATTCATTGAATGTATTAAGGGAAAAGATTGAAAAGGCAGATGATGGTGTTACATATCTGAGTGTTTTTTCCAATGAAACAATAGATTCATTTGAGGAAAGTATTGAAAAGGAGGAAAGCCAGAAAGGCAAAGAAAAAAAGGTTGAAGATAAGCATTCTTTGGGTGTTATCGATTCAGTGGTTCAAAATCCTACAGGAATTAATGATCTTTTTTCTGCTTGGTAAGAAGTTATGAGAAAAATCGTAATGATTATGATGTTGTTACTGGCCACAGTTTTTCTTTGTTCATGTAGCAACAGTGAAGATATATATAAAACGGTAAAGGAGCATAATGAGAATAGTTATAATTCTCTTTGGGACGAAAATGAAGAACTCGAAGGATTGTCTCAAAAAGAAAGAGGTCATTATTATGCAATGAAGGTTTTAACACCTTCAAAAACAATCTTTTTCGTTTTAGGTGGTTTAAGTATATTGGTTGGAATATTCCTATTTGCCATTTTTAAGAAAGAAAAGATGATTCGAAGAAAAGCTGTAATGGTGTTTATGATAGGAATACCGGTTACGTTGTTTGTCTTTTTCATGCTAATACTTGGGACGGCAGCATTAACTGAATAAAAACAGGAGGTTATTATTAAAATTATGGATTATAGAAGTGTTGATTTGGATAAAATGTCGCAAAATATTAAGGATAAATATTTTGTTAACTCTGGTTCAATGTTTATTGAGAAGAGTAAAGAAAAAATAAAGTTAGAAGATTTCAAGGAAGCCCTTGC
The DNA here is from genome assembly GCA_024698345.1 of Lachnospiraceae bacterium. GTDB lineage: Bacteria > Bacillota > Clostridia > Lachnospirales > Lachnospiraceae > SIG293. The sequence continues at coordinate 37,738 of JAILRH010000187.1, forward strand.
AAATAAGACGTCTATGAAAATTCGATTTACTTCCGTTTTAGGAGGCAAATTAACTATGACTTGCTCTGCATATAAAGTTCAGTGTGATGTGTCTGAATGGCAAGGTAATACAGCATATATTGTAAAAAGAGACGTCGAGGTTTTGGTTACTGATATTGATGAAACTGAAAACATTGTCACGGTTTCTATTAAAGAAGCCCAAAAAAAAGTTGCTGAGCAACGTAGACAATATGCAAGTGAAATTGATGCAGAAATCGATGAAAGAATAAAAAAAGGTGAAACTGTTGTTCTTCCAGCGAAGATTGTTAAAATTGTATGCAATGGAAAGTTTTCATTTGCGATTCTGCAGATTCTTGGTTCCAAAGTAATAGGTAGAATATTAGCCAAAGATTGGGCTCCTAATTATGTTTCAAATTTAAAAGAAGTTTGTCATGTTGGTGAATGGTATGATGTAGAAGTAGTATCAAGAAGGCAGAATTCCGGATATGACAATTACTGGGACTGTTCAAGAGTGTCAATAGCGGAAGACCCTTGGAAGACACAGAATTTTGATGAACGATTCAAAAAAGGTGATTTGCTCAGTGTAAAATGCGTAAGCATTGATAAGTCGGAAACATGGTTTTGGGGTGAATGTGAAGATGTTAAGGGAATACAATTATTCTGCGATATGCCACAGAAGTTTAAGATACAAATTGGCCAAGTGTATCCTTGTATGGTAAAGCATGTCGATAGTTCTCAAAGGATGTTCAAGGTTGTTCCTATTAATATTGGTCCTGATAAAGCTACATCTTCAGATAGTTGCGATAGATAAAAGGAGGGTATTAAGAAACTATGAATACAAACGAAAAACAAAACGATGTAATAAGAAAGTTGTTCGATTATGCTACAGGTTACAATTATGACGGCCAGATAGTAAAAAGAACAATTTATACAGATAAATATGAAGCAAAAAATATTGAAAGATTATTCTGCAGTTCCGAAAATTCTTCTTCTCCTTCCGTTTTATCAGAAAGCGACAAGAACCTGTTGTCATTGCTTGCTAATATAGATGTGTTTACACTTGCGATAGCAGAGCAGTTAAAAGTGCTGTATTGTTCAAAGATCACAGGATATGTTATTTCGCAGGATATGGAAGCGGCAGTTAAAAGATTGATGAGTCATGGGCTACTATGTTGTACGGAACTTATCTCTCCTGTAATTAGAGAACAGAAGCCTAAGAGATATTATAGGCTTTCTTCTTTCGGAAAAGCATGTGTTAACTACTGGGATAGAGAGATAAAAGATGTCGGGCTTAAAGAGGTTGGAAATCCGGATGTTATCTTATCTCATTGTGCAGCTGCTTATGTCACTTTGGCTTTAGTTGCGAAAGATTTTGAGTTTTTGCCGGAGAAGAATGTGAGTTGTGGTCCGCCGATTGGAGTTGACCATTTCAGTTCGGTAATGTATAATAAAAAAGGCGAGAATGGTACAAAGTTGTTAATACAGCCATTATATTTTACTCATAGAACGAAAAAAGAAACAAAAGCTCAATATGAAATGAGGGTTTCAAGAATCTGTGAGAAAGTGCTGACTGCAGTGAATAACGCAAGGTTAGAACGCAGATTTGGTACTACAAAAATAATATGTGTGGCTAACAACTTTGAGGATATACAGACATTCATTCGCGAATTGTATTTTCTTTGTGAACAGAATAATGGATCAAGTTTCGACGATGTATTAGATTGCGTATTCTTTACTTCGCCTAGTGTGATTAATCAGTATAAGACTATTGATAAGAGCTGTTTTAGTTACACCTCATATGATAACATCAATGAAACAGGGAAAATGACAAATGCTCCGTTTATGAGGTGGATTAGTGATAATACAATTCAATAAAGTTAGTTAGTTGATCGGGAAAGTTTAGTGCTTTCCCGATATTTTTAATTTATAAGGAGGGTTATATGAAATCAGTTAAAAGCTTAGGGATTGTGTTTGTCGCACTGGCAATATTTACTATTTGTGGCGGTACTAAGGTTGATGCAGCAAAAATCAAAATTAGTAAAAAGAGTGTCACTATGTCAGTTGGACAAACACGAAAAGTTAAATTGAAAGGCGCAAAGAAAAATAAAGTATTATGGCGTTCAACTAAAAAGAAAGTCGCCACTGTTAAAAAGGGAGCGATTAAGGCTAAAAAAGTTGGTAATACCGTAATAATAGCTAAGTATCAAAAGAAATTATATAGATGCAGGGTAAGTGTTGTGGATATAAACCAAAAAAAAGAACAGAAAACTGCAGAAGCACCGACTTATTATGATACTGGGGTGAAAGAAAGAGAAAGTCAGAAGATTGTAAAAAGAGAGGAGCAGACAACTGCTAAGGAAGAAACAACTACAAAGGCTCCAACTGATTATACAAAATTGGAAACTAAATGTGGTGATGTAAGTGTTAGTATTGGTAATAATATACTGACTTTATCAGGAAACGGACAAATGCAGGACGTTTTTGCTGATGATATTCCATGGAATGGATACAAGTATGATAAGGTAGTTGTTCAGGAGGGAGTATCTTACATTGGCAAAAATGCATTTGCAAATCAAAACATATCATCACTTGAGATAAAAGGTAATGTTACTATAGGTGCATACGCTTTTGAAAAATGTACAAATCTGGCAAAGTTAAGTATTGAAGGAAATGCTATATTAGGAAAAGGGGCATTCAAAGGTTGCGAAAAATTATCCAATATAAGTCTTGGAAAGACAACAACTATTGGGGCATACGCTTTTGATGGTTGTGCTTTAGCTTTAGTAAAACTTCCAGATACCGTTAAAGAGATAGGTGCATTTGCATTTAATGGTTGCGATATTGTGGAATTAACAATCCCAGTTTCAGCAAGCATTGATCTTAACAGTTTCAGCACTAAATCACTGTCTAAATTAACTGTAACAAAAGGGGATGGAAACGCATGGGATTATACGCCAAATGTTTCAAAAAATACACCATGGCATAATACAGAAGTAGATTTGGATGTTATTATTAATGCTGATGTTAATTACATTGGTGAAAGAATGTTTTACGATTGTGTCAAAATCAATTCGCTTACTACTTCAACAAGTATGAACGTTGAAGGGTCCTCTTTTGCAGGCACAAATAATATACCAAGGATAACAATCAAAAAAGGTTCTGTGGGAATTGCAACATATACGAACATTAATTCAGTATATTATCCGTGGAACAGAGAGGCTACAGCGAGAAAGACAGTTACTCTTGATAATTCAATTAGTGAGATTCCTGAATATATGTTCAGTCAGTCTAATTCTTATTTGATTGTATCTTTCAGTAGTAATGTCACAAATATATGTAGTAATGCTTTTGCTGAAAGTAAAGCATCAATTTTCTTTAGCGGAAGTGAAGAAGAGTTTAATTCTATTACAAAAGAAGCTGACTGGGATAACGGAGCGGCAGTGAATTTATATTATACAAATTAGGAGAGTATAAGAAATGCAAAACGAAACTAGAGAAAAAATTAAATCGTTGAAAACTGCAAGTACATGTTTAACAGTACTCATTATTGTATGTGTGGTAATTGTATCAATTTGCGTTATACAGGCAAATCAATTAAAAGAGGAACAGCCAGAAGTTCTTCCTGATGGGCGTTTATCTCATTCAATTTTTGAACTGCAGAATAATGAGTATAATGCTGATAATGATATGCCTATATTTTATTACATTAATAACGGACATTATTCTTATGATATGTATGCAGATGTACAGAAAGCGGACGTTAACGATTCATCATTCTTTGCGATTGATTCAGACGTGACGTTAGGTGTTACAACATGCGAAAATGCAGATGATTCATTAGAAGTTCTGAAACGTGATATAGAAGAAGGTTTTTCAGTTAAAGATGTAGAAGTAGTCCAGGAGACAGAAGGCTATGCTAACGGGTGGGTTGCTAAGTTTTATTTGTTTGTTGGCAAATCTGGAAATGCTGATGTAAACGGTGCAGCTTACGTTGCACAGACAGAAGAAGGTTCTTTTGTTGTTTCAGCAGTAGGATTAAAGGATTTTGAATGGTTGCAGGAATGTGCAAGAGCAACTTATGATACTGTTCATGTAACTGCAGAATGGATCGATAATAACGTTGAAGAAACTTCGCAAATGTTTATTTCAGAGGAAGAGTCTTCTGAAGAAATATCAGAGAATGTAAACACAGAAAATACAACAGAGGAGATAATTCAAGATACTAATACAGATGATGTAGAAGGGGGAAATTAATCCATGTTTAAAAACAAGAAATTTATCGGCCGAAGAATTGTGGCTGCTGTAGTAGCATTGTCACTTATTGCTTCGGGTATTGGTTTAAGAGCTTATGCAAATGACAAATCAGAAGTTGGCTCTAAGGGTAGTTTGACTTCCTATCAGTATATTACAGGATTGCAAAACTTATCAGATAACTTTGGGAATCATTCAATCCAGAAATTAAAGATGGATGTTGCTGGACAGTCGGATGATTTAGCTGCTTTTTGTATTGCTCCCGGTGTAAAGATTAATACAGAAAAAAGTAATCCATATACTGCAACATCAAACACTTGTGGTTATGCCACAAGATACTATAAAGCAGCATTATCTTATAGATTAGAGCATACAAAAGAAGAAGCTGATATACATAGAATAGCAGCTCAGTTATGGTGTTGGCAGATTTATAAGGCGCACGAAAAAAACAAAGGTAAAGCCATTACTGCGAATGATGTCATAAATGCAACAAGCGGATTTAAGAGCGACTTTATTGCTATATTGAGTGATAGTAGCTTGCAACACAATGTAAGAAATTTTGATTTGGTTTCCGCTTCACGGGCTGAAAATATATATAATGATTCACTTCAGTATATTGTTAAAGAAGGTTCAGAAAAGAAGCATACTCAAATTGATTTGTTAAAGTGGACTTGTCCTTCCGCACAGACTGTTATTACAGGGAAAAAAGTAAAGGACAGAAGTGTTAAGTTGCAGGTTAAGAAAACAGGTTCTGCTTTAGGAAAAGAAGCATTTCTTGCCGGATGTAAATACAAGGTATATGCGGATGCCGACTGTACAGATCCAGTAAAAGCATATAAATCAAAAGAAGATGCTGTAATGACTATTAAAGCTGATGGAACATCAAATGTTGTTACATTACCGGCAGCTTCGGACAAGGAATTTGCTTACTATGTAAAAGAGGAGGCGGCTAATGAAGGTACTGTAAAAAATAGTACGCCTTATCCTGCAAAATTTGCTGTTGGATTGTCAGAAAATGATGTTGTTGTATTAAACACTAAGAATAACGAAAAAAACTTCAGACTGGATATCCATAAAAAAGGTGATGATGGAGTGAATCTTTCAGGGGTGACTTTTGCTGTAAAAGAAAAGAAAAATGGAAATTGGGAACAGATTGATTCCAAAACAACAGGTAGTGATGGAAAGTTAAGCTTTGGACCATATTACTATTCCAAAGAAAATCATGGTGAGTTTATGGTTGTTGAAACTGCATGCACCAACACGGCTTATATTAAAACAAATTGGTCAAAAGTAATAAAGTTGGCTGATCAGAATGCGGAAAGTAAAACATATACTTACGACGTTATTAATCCGAGAAACAGTATAGATTTAATTATTAACAAACTTGATTCCAGCACAGGGGCGATGATTCCGGAAGATACAGGCTTTTTACTTTGTGAGATTACTACTGATCTATGGAATAAGTATCATAATAATCTTGGCAGTGCGGTTTCTGAATCGGTTAGTACAATTGATGGAGTAAGACAGTCTGATGGAACTTATCTCTTCAAGGGTGCTAAGCCTAATACACGATATATTATTGACGAATACAGTAGACCAAATGGATGGCTTAGAGGTTCTGAAATTGTAGAAGCAAAAGTAGTTAGCGGTGATTGTTCTATAGTAAAAGATTATTTAGAATTAAATGCCCCATTATACAGTGGAACTGGTTTTCAGGATAGAGCTGATTATTATATTCCAATTATAACAGGAAACACAAGTGGAAGTTCAATTGTAATTGATGTATTTGATGATGAAGCTGCAGTTTCACTAAAATGTTATAAAGAAGATACGGAAACAGGCAAAAAAGCACAAGGAGATGCCAATTTCTCAAATGCTGTGTTTGGTGTGTATGATGTTGCTGATGACAGTTTAGTTACAACAATAACTACTCGCAGTAATGGAGAAGGTGAATCAGAGGTTAAGTTAAACGCAAAGACAAATTATTATGTTAAGGAAATCGTTGCACCTAAAGGTTATAAACCAAATCCAGAAAAGCATTATGTTGATGAAACATGGAATGGTTATTATGGCTACCAAAAGTTGAATGAAGAGCGTAAAGTAGTTGTTAAGGATGATGTAATCAAGGGTTCTGTTGAGGCTTATAAATATACTGTAAATCCAAAAACAGGACAACAGGAACCGGTCTCTGGTGTTGAGTTTGGTTTATATTTATGCAGTTCCCTTACTGGTTGGAACGACCTTAACTATATAGAATATGATTATTCAAAATACACGCCAATAACAACTTTTAAGACTGGTTCAGATGGATTAGGTTTATCAAGCGAAATACCTTACGGTCAGTATGTTTTAGTTGAATTGTCACATCCTGCCAACTTGTTAAATGCTGAACCTGTAGTTATAGATATAGATGATTCTTTTGAATTTAAAAGAGATCCTGTCTATGTTGAAGTTCTTGACCCTGAGTTTGAAGCCAAACTTGAAATTGTAAAGAAAGATGCTGATACTGGTGAAATAATTAAAAAAGAGGGGAATACTTTTAAAATCTTAAATCTTGACACTAATGAATATGTTAAGATGGGTGTACTTGAAATTACTAAAGGTAGTTTTGAGGATGGAGATTACGAAACAGAGCTTGTTTACACTTCTATGTTTACCACTAATAAAGATGGAAAAGTTCTTTTGCCAGATACTTTATTGCATGGTAATTATCAAATAGAAGAGGTTGAGGCATGTCCTGGATACAAATTGAATAAAACTCCGTTAAAAGTTGAAATTTCAGACAGCCAGAAATATGAAATTGATCCTGATACTCTTAATCCGGTTATTTCAGTTACATTCGAAAATGAAGCTATTACCGGTGTGGTTGATATTACCAAGAGGGGTGAAGCTGTATCCGGATTCGAAGATAATGAATTTGTTTACAAGAATGCAAGTCTTGCTGGAGCTATGTTTGATGTATATGCAGCGGAGGATATATATTCGGTAAGCAATGATACAATTATTAAATATCAAAAGGACGAGTTGGTAAAAACTGTTACTACCGGTGATGATGGTGTTGCCAGAGCTGATAAATTGATTCCAGCGACATACTATGTTCGTGAGCATACTGCACCGTTAGGTTTCACAAGAAGTGATGAGCAGAAAGATATTGAAATAGTAGAAGGCTCTAAAGATACTCTTCAACAGGAAGTAACATTTACAAATGAACGTCAGAAAACTGATCTATCAGTATTGAAAGAAGATGTGGAAACTAAGTTGCCTCTAAAAGATGCAGTCTTTGGTGTTTATGTGTCAGAAGATATCAAAAATAATGCAGGAGAAGTAGTGGTTCCAAAAGATACTTTGATTGAACAGATAACATCTGATGAATATGGTATTGCAAAACTTACTAAAGATTATCCTGTTAATGCACAGCTTACTGTCAAAGAATTAGTACCGCCGAAAGGTTATACAACATCAAGAGAGACTATTTCCATAATAATAGAGCCGCAAAATGATGATGTAAAAACAATAACAAACAGATATGTAATTGGTGACAAGCCTAAAGAGGTGTCAGTTACTAAATATGATATTACAACACAAAAAGAATCTCCTGGTAATAAACTTAAAGTGTCATATATAGATGAAGATGGAAAAGAAATAATAGTAGATTCTTGGACTTCAGGGGATACTGAGCATATCATTAAATACATAGAGGTCAACAAATCATATACTTTGACTGAAACAAAACCAGCGGATGGTTATTGTACTGCAGCTGCCATTAACTTTACGGTTAAAGATGATGATACTGTAGATGCTGTTAAAATGTATAATGATGTTACGAAACTTAAAATTAGTAAGACGGATATTACCACTGGTGAATTGGTTGTTGGTGCAAGACTCCAAATAATCAACTCAAACGGTGAGATTGTACAGGATTTCATAACAACAAATAATCCTGATGATGGATATTTTGAAAGACTTCCAATGGGTACATATATTTTGAAAGAGATATATGCTCCAGAGGAAGATGGTTACATTAAGGCACAGGATATTAAATTTGAAATCAAAGATACTAATGAAATTCAAAAAGTAGAAATGAAAGATGATTATACTAAGGTTAAGTTCTTTAAGAAGGATTCTACTTCAAATGATAATGTTAAGGGGGCTGTCCTTACTCTTAAAGATGATTTAGGTAATGTGGTGGAAACATGGGAAACTGATGGTTCTGAACATGTTATTAATTATATTAAACCTGGTAAATATATCTTGTCTGAAAATTTTGATGAAACACCTTTTGGTTATTTAACGGCCGAAGATCTTGAAATTGAAATTCTTCCTACAGGAGAAGTTCAGGAGTTTACAATGCTTGATGATAGAGTTATCGGACAGATTTTCCTAACTAAATTGGACAAGAAGGATGATACTCCACTTAAAGGTGCTGTGTTCGAGGTAAGAGATTCAGAAACAGATGAACTAGTTTGTAAAATGGTTACTGATGAAAGTGGTACCGCTGCATCCGGGTTAATTACAGTAGGTAAGTATAAAGATGGTGAATGTATTGGAATGAAAAAATTTATTGTTTCTGAGGTAAAAGCTCCAAGAGGATACATTCTTCCAGAAAACAAGCAATATAAAGTTGAATTTGAGTATGTTGACGGTGCTGATAATATATTAATGTATAATGTTGGTAAGGTATATAATGTACACAAAGATTCTATATTTGCGAAAACAGGTGATGGCTTCCATCCAGTAATAATGTTTATTTTAGCTGGTCTTGTTGTTGCTCTTACTGGTGCGAGTACAATATATTCGACAAATAAACGTAAAAAGAAACAGGCATAGTAAAATAAATTGATTTATAGGTAGTTTGAGTTTCTCGAACTACCTATTTTTTTTGATAAAAGAAAAAGCTGATAACATTTTTAAACTTTTTTTGGAGGAACTCTTTCTATAAGCCTTATAAATACGGCAATCAATGTTATACACCCTGATAACATTTGTTAAAAACTATTGCCTCTTATGTGCTACTGTGCTACTGTATGTTTAACAACAAAAGTTATTCACATTAAAAGAAAGAGGTGTTAAAATGGGAAGAGAATTTGAAAAAATAGTGAAAGAAATATACGATTATTGTTTGAACACAAAGGGATTTCAGTTCCAGTATTGTGATAAGCCAAAAATCGAAAGGATTTTCTCTTTAGAAAAGTTTGTTACTATATGTAACGGTGATGGTGAAGAATGTGAATTTGTTTTCGACGATGGTAAGGACGCACCAAACTTATATGATGGTTCAAATGTGCTGACATTGTATGTAGATGATTTTATGGCAGAGCAGGATGCTTGCGACAAAAGACTTAGAGGGGAAGGAGAGGTTAGTGTTATCACTTGGGAAACACCTTATCTGCTTAATAAAATATTGACATCAAATGTAAGCTTTGTTCGTATATATTGTAATTATTACTCAATTTATATTGGGATTGAAACATTGATGGACTGTTTTAGTGATAGTGATTTATTGAACTAGACGCAGTAGTTTAAATTATTGGGAGGTATATTATGAGAAATTTATTAAAGAAAGTATTAATCACATTTGCATTTGCTATAGTAATTCAGGGGGTAACTAATGTAAATGTTGATGCAGCAGAAGTTAAAAAAGTTACAAGGTTAACTGTGCATAATGGAGATAATAAGAATCTGCTTTTACAGTGGAGAAAGCAGGAAGGTGCAGGTTATGTTATTTATAGATCAGAGAAGAAAAAAACTGGTTACAAAAAAGCAGGCACTTTAAAAAACAGTTATTGGGCTGATGTTGATTACGAGTACGTTCAGTGGGTTGATACAAAGGTCAAAAAGAATCATAAATATTATTATAAAGTTAAAGCATACCAGTATATAGATGGTAATAAAGTACACGGTGACTTTTCTAAAGTAAAAGGTTCTACGGTTAAAGCAACTTCTAAAGTGTCGCTTTGTTATGATGCGCTGCCGATTATTAACAAAGAACGCTCAAAAGAAGGATTGAGGCGTGTTTTATGGGATTTTAAGGCTGATAATGGTGCTATTGTTAGAGCAAAAGAAATTTCAAAAGAATTTGATCACACAAGACCTAATGGTAAGGATTGTTTAAGTGCATACAAAGGGGCTAATACATGTAGTGAAAATATCGGTTATGGATATATTTCTGTAAAATCATGTATCTATGCCTGGTTAAATTCAGTAGGCCATCGTGGTTGGATTTTATGTGGATATACAGAGGATATCGTTGCTGGAAAATATGGCTTAATGTATGGGAAAAATTATGATAAGTCGCTTGAGCCGGGAGAAGTTCTTCCGGGTGATGTTTGTGGTATTAGTGTTACTACTTATAAATCATATTATGACTATGTATTTACTAAAATAGTTGATAATTTATATAGCTAATTGGAGGTCTTATGAATGATTTCTTAAGGTTTTTTAATGAAAAAGTATCATTTTATCCAATGGAGTTAGAAATAAGTCGTTCTTCTAGTTCTGAGTGGTCTATTACTATAAGTCAAAGGTTGTTAGGGCCTGAAGTACGTGATAAACAAATAATAAAGGTTTGTTCCGAGGATATGGAGTTGTGCTTTGCTAAGGCTCATGTGCAGCTGAAAGAATGGTTACTGACAAATTGTGGAGGTTACTAAGGATGTACGAATATGAAAATCAGGAGTTTAGTTCAATAAGGTTGTTAGCAGCATATGTTGGGATACATGAGAAAACACTTACCGCAAGACTTAGAAGAGGAATGAGTATTAAGGAGGCTTGTGAAAATAAAGATTTAAGATGTCATTATTTACAACAGGGTTTGGAAGAAAACTCTATAGCTCAAATCTGCAGGGATAATAACAAAGATATAGATTTAGTAAGAAATAGGCTAAAATATGGATATTCAATAAACGAGGCATTGAATAAACCTAAAAAAATATCGAGACAAGGCAAGCCAATACTGGTGAACGGAGTTTTATATAATTCTTTAGCGGAAGCATTGAGAGTACTTGATTTGGTGGGAAAAGAAAGTACGATACGTTCAAGATTAAGAATTGGATGGAGTATAAATGATGCTTTTATGAAATGGTGACTATTTTTTAGATACAAATAACTCATGGATAGAAATTAATTTAGTTAATAAGAGGTTTGATTATGTTTGAAAAAGTGATTAAAAAAATTATTATTGGAGGGCATGGAATGGGCGCAAGTCGTGAATGCATGAAAATAGTAAAGGAAGTGAAAGAAAGTGTAGTTTATCTTTCGGCGGTTCCAAATGCAAAAGAATATTATAACAAGTATCCGGATTTAGATTTTGACAATACTTTTGTGTGCAAAGATAATGATCGGGAATTTAACGTAGAAAACGAAACGAAATATTTCCTGACAGCAATCAGAGATCAATTCAATCGATATCTTTTCCCTTTGGCGGAAAATGCAGCTTTTACTTTTAACAGTAAGAACTCAGTGGCAATAGCAAGAGCTGGACAAGTCTTGTTAATTTATGATGATGGTGCATGGAAATATCAGGAAGATAAGTTTTTGAACTTTTGGAAATTAACGCACTCTTCTAATGATTGTATTATTACGATAGTGGATGAAAAAGAATTATTCGACTGCGAACTTTCACCGGAGATGAAAAGGGATATCGCAAAATATTGGGATATTCAGTATTTGGAAGAAAATCAATGATTTAAAGGGGGTAAGATATATGTTTATACGATTTATGAATGAAAAAATGGCAGTTAATGCAGATAATTTTGATTATATTAGAATCCGCGAAGATTCAGAATGGAGTGACGAATATAAAGTTGAACTGGTTAGAGTAACTGCCGAAATTAGCTCAAGCGGTGGTTCTATTGATATTGGTTCAATTTCATCAGAAGATGAAGCAGTCTTGACAATCAAATCTTTTAAGGAAAAGAAAGAAGCGACATCTTTTTACGATAGACTCCAATATGCATGGATCAACAAATTGGATATTTTTGAGGTGGAATAGAAAACTACAATAGATTTTTTAAAAGGAGCATAGGAAATGAAGAAAATAGTTGAATTTGAAATAGACGAAATACCGCCTTGTTGTTCTAGCGAAAATTATATATGTCCTTTTGCTTATGATGGAATATGGGAGCATTGTTCATTGCAGTTTCGCAATAATAAAGAGTACGGCATTGAAATTCAGACAGATGATAATGAAGCATATAAAACGTGTCCGCTTAAATGATAGAACTTAAACAATAGAAGAAGTAAAAGATATTAAAAGAACGGTGGTTAAGGTTGAACAATACTCCAAAAATGTATCGTTCAACTGATTTGAAAAAACAATGTTAAGGAGGTAGAAGGATGACAAAGGAAGAAGAAGCGATTATTTTGTTATCCGAAAATATAAATACATCTAATTATCGAAATGGTGCAGAACTAGAAGAAGCACTATTTATAATTGCAAACGCTATCAGGCATCAAGTTGAAAGGCCAAAACTTCCTGCATTAGGAATTGGAAGAGTTGCAGTTACTCCTGCAATATTAGAAGGAAAGGGTTGTATTTTGTTAAATGAACAAGAACAACCTAAAATAGGCGAGTTGGTTCAGACAAAAGAAGAGTGGTATAAAAACCCATTGATTAGAATAGATTTTTTGAATAATGATGGTGTTGATGTTTTAATTCGAGAATTAAATGAATTAAAGCTTATGATTGAATTGGAAAGAAGATTTGATGATTAGGTGGTTAGTTACATGTAAATACAATTGTTATAGTGTTATATGACATAAAGGTGGTGCTTGGTAAATGATTGACATTTGTGAAGTCCAAAAAGAACGGGGTTCAAATAGGTTTGGTACTTGCAAACAGTGTGGTATAAATACTCAGCAGGACAAGGGAATGAAGAGAATAAGATTTATGAATGTTTCTGTTTGCCTTTGTGATAAATGTTACAGCAATTTTTACCCACATTGCAGAGCAGATGTGAGGAAGGTGGAATAAACAATGACAAGAGAAGACGCAATTAAAGATATTAAAGAGCATGTAAAATTGGACGGTAATGGACGCATAGTACTTGTGGGAGAGATTTCCCCAATCACTATTGATATGGCAATCAACGCACTTGGGGAACAAAAACACGAATTACAATATCGAGTTGGAAAAGAAATAAAACCGAGTAGATGTTGTACTTGTGATAGTGAGGATTGTGCTGATTGCAATGATGATTTTAATAGATGTCCAACTTTGTGATAATGTATTAGATGATGATTTTGGTAGCGAGCCAAATTATTGTCCTGATTGTGGGCAAAAGTTAATATGGAAAACGATAGGTGTTTTTCATTAAGTGGTTATAAAGAATGTGTTAATAATAGACCCATTCTATAGTTGAAAAAGTCTAGAGCTTTAGATTTGTTCAAGAGAAAGGAGGAAGTAGCAATTTATTATTGCTGCGATTGTAATATGAAAAGACCAGGAAATTATGTTGATGATGGATTAAGAATAGGGGTAGATGAGCTTACTATCATATTTGGCAGTGCGTCTGTTAGGCGAAATATATTTGAAGATGTTAATAATAACGTCCAATTGGAAGATGTTGCAAATAAATATAATATGACGGTAGATATTGCAAAGAAAAAATATTTCTCTGCATATATGAGATGTCGAGAGTTTATGATGTATAAGGATAATCCTACTTCTGTTAGATATTTGAAGGCAGTGCGCAAAATAGATAGGCGAATTGCAAATCGATTGTTGAGAGCAGGCATTTATGATATGAATGTTTTCAGTCGTCGCAAAATTGAAGATGTTATTTCACAGTATGATGATGTGGGATTATCTGTAAAAACTATATATGATACTTGTCAAAAATTAAATATCAGTACTATGTATAATAATTCGAATGTTGACAATGGTGATGTAGTGGAAAATGTAATATCTAAATTAGTGGCACGGTATGGGATTGATGCTGTTAAAAAGGCTGTTAATGAATATCAACCCAATAATGCTATTAATCTATGATTAGAAAAAGGAGAAATTATGGATAAAATACAATATATAGATCAGTTGATTTATCTTTTATGTAAGAAATACGGTGGGACATTCAATATGTCGATTGATAAAGGTGTTTTGACATTAGTAAATAGTGAATCGGTAAATGATATATTTTTTAAGGTGACACTATATTCTGATGAATCTTTTGGTGAAGTCAAAACATGGACTAGTTGTAATAACGTCAATCACTCAGATCTAGTATCTTTGGTAAACAAGCATGATAGTTTGGTAATGTACCAAGATACCGGTAAGATAGGAACAAGTGCAATACTGCCTGAGATTTCTTCTCCAGACGTATGTTTTAAATTAATAAACGATATGTTAAAAGAACTGCATTGTTGTTGTGTTCATACAGCTTAATTGATTAATACGTTTATGCATTCTAAAAGAGTGTGAAAGTATTTATTGTCAGAGGAGGTAACTATGAGGTTAATTGCACTAAAAAATCAGTTACAAATAGAGGGCTTGTTAAATGTTCACGTTGGTTCTGGCATTAAGAAATATGTGCTAGGGGAAAGTGTATATTCTAATAATGTTTGGGAAAACATGATAAATGTTTTTGGGATTTATCAAGGAAATGATGGAAGATTCTGCTTTTTTATTACAGATTCCGAGCGCGGTATTCCAGAATATTCTGCGGTATTTGCAACAGAGGAAGAGGCTTGCGATGCACTTAGTTTCTGTCAAGAAATCGTTGGCACGATTTCTTGACAGAAACGGCCAAGCAAATGCTATTGAAAAAAATATATATATTTGATATAATACTATTGTATTTATTTTTTTTGGTGTTTCCTAGCATAAGATAATTGCTAGGGTGGTATTTTGACAGATATGATAAGTCTGTCGGTAGTTTTTATATAAGCATAATTACAAGCAGCTTTTATAAGCTGTTTTTTTTATGCCAAAAAAGAAGGGAGGAAGCTATATGATCATTATCTATGGCAATGAACCATACTGTATTGACAAACATGTTACAAAACTAAAAGAACAGTATGATTCAAAGGTTTTCGATGAAATAAATGAATCGGAAATCACTACATTTTTATGTAGTATTAGTTTTTTTGAAACTAAACCAAAGGCTGCTGTATACAACTTAATTGACAAAAAAGATGTTACCAAATTAAAACCGATTACCGGCTTAAATGTGATTGTGTACTATTATGGTGCGTGCGCAGAGATAAAAAAGTTTGCAGAGAAAAATGAGGTCGAAGTATTTCTTTATGAAAAGTATAATATGAGGCAATTATACAAATTTATCAATAATCGTATAAAAGCGGATGAACAGACAATAGGTTTGTTTGTTGAGCGAATAGGTTATCTTAATGATAAAGATGTTAGTTTGTATGATATTGTTACTAACTGTGAAATATTAAGCTCGTTAGAAGATGTAAGCAAATCAGCGATTGCATCATTATATGGTGAAACTGTTGAAAGTAAAGTTTTTGCTATTGCAGGCATGTTGGAAAAAAATAATTCTTTAGCTCTAAGTTATGCTAGTAATTGTCCTGCAGGAGAAGAACTTGCATACCTGGGTGCGCTCCAACGCTACTATAGAGTTGGCTGGAAAAAGAATTATTTACATGATGTCGGAAACGGATATAAAGTTAATCCGGAGAGGGCTAAAACCTGTTTAAATATATTGAACTCAAGGTGGGATGATATAGTAAACGGTAAATTGACTGCAAAACTGGCTTTAGTTTGTGCTATCAAGGAGGTGTTGGCTCTTGGTTAGGTATTATCTTGATAATAGCATTGTTAAGGATGAATTTAAAAAAATGCGTGAAAAGAAAATCGATAAGCAGAGTCCTGCTTATCGATTTAGTCTTTTTATGGCATCAGAAAATCCAACAGATTTCTCATTAGAGGAGCTGTTGGATTTTTATTATCACTGTCCCTGACTATAGCTCGCAGTATATGCGTCTTGAATTTGTAGAATTATCAAAGAAACTTAATAAAGCAGATTCAGCAATTTCAAGACAGGTTTGGTTTTAGAAAAGGAGGAAGATATGGGTGATATATTAGATATCCATATTGATTTATCAAAATGTGATGAGGCTAAGGTTAGTTTTTTGGAAGGAGAGCTTTATAGTTCAAAAATAGTTGATTACAATACTTTAGCTAAGTTTATTAACAAAATATCAAAGACTGAAACAAAAATAGGTTATTCGATTCCCAACAATTGTGTTTCTTTAATTAATGAAAACGATAACGTAGAAGTTACCGTTTACAAAGAAGCATGTATACTTCCTGTTGTTATGTATGACGGTTCGGCGTATTTAGTGCCTTATCCTAAATTGATATTCAACATTAGCATAAATTTAGAAGATAGGGTGATGAATAGCTGTAAATGTTTTGCAATCAAAGATTCTGCCGATCCTTATGATTTGGATGAGGAATTGTATCTGTTTCCGTATTCAAATGTGGGTGGTAATGGTGATGTTTGTTTTGGTAGCAATGCGACCAATGATTTACAAGGCTCGATACGAGAGATTGTTGGATATTTGTTGGATTTGTTTTATAGTGCACCATATAACGGCGACTACTACAATATGTCTAGAACAGGATATCTTATTGGTTCTTTGCCTGAGCTTTTTAAAAAGCTGAATGGGCACGAGTCATTTGATGATAAGATGCTAGTATCTACTAATAAACAAATCGGTGAAGTGTTTGATATTAAAAACTTATATTAAATTATAAAAATAAAAAGGAGGAAGATGCTATTTAGCATCGATATGAATTATGAGTGAAATGAATGAAGTATTTGATTTTGGTGGAATGTTTGGATTTGATACAGATAATGTTCCTACAGCAAAAAAACCAGAAAAGAAGAAAGAAGCTAACAAAACAGAGAAAAAAGAAAAAAAGAGCTCTAAGACTGCTAAGAAAGAAGAAGAAAAGTTTTCTTTGCCTGTTACTGTTTATTGTGAATGGGGTGAAGAAATTGTCATTGAGGGTGCATCTGATGAAAGTATTACTTTAAGTGCACTGTCAAAGAAAGTTACTAAATTTCCTTGTGAAGTGGTACATAAAAATGATTTCTTTGTTGCTGTTCCCAAAAGTTCTTCAATAGAAAATTTGGAAAATGTAGAGGGAGATGTTCTTATTATGGGACAGTTAATTAAAGTTTCTAAAGGAACGCTCGAAGATACAATCAAAGAATTGCTTGCTGAGTATCCTGAATTGGAAGAGGTTAAATGTTACAAGTCGGGAAAATCCTATCGTTTAAAACACGATACTAGTGCAACAGCTGCTTGGAATGTGAAACTCCCAGTTGGTACAAAGGTAGGTTTATTAGGAACTGATTATATGGTAATGGATGGTGACGAAAATACTGAGTATACTTTGAAGGAAATCGCTACAAAGTACGTCGAAAAGTGTCCTTGGCTCAAATCTTTGGACTTGTGTTGGAAAGTAATTGATAAGGGATCAGATAAATATGCAATTGCATATTTAGTAGAAAATAAATCTACTGAAAAACTTATTGTAAAGCTTCCATGTGATATACGCTTTATACATGATGCAGGACCTTTAAGTGGTGGTTTAACGTCAGATATGTTTGGCGGGAAAGAATATGTAGAAACAAATGAAATATTAAAAGTAGTATCCAAATATTTCCCTGGTATATATCAGGAGAAGAATACTAATATCACTTATGTGGCAGAAGTAAATACCGTATGCGTGGTGCATATGGGACGAGCAAAAGGTTGTGTACTTGAAGTATCGACCTATGCCGGAAAGTTCAAAATAGATGAAGATGGTTTGGAGTATAAAAGATTGATTAAGAAGATTCCTCAGGGGTTTTTGTATGATATCATAAATTATTTCAAATCCATGATGCCTAATGAAGCTATTGTACAAATTGCTTATGATAAAGAACGAGATAAATATAGAATTATCTATCCTGAAGCTAAAGTAATGCGGGCAAGAGTGGAATGGGATGATACAGATATGCTTTTATCATTAAACAAAAATGAGGCGGTTGTGTGTGAAATTCATTCGCATAACAGTATGCCGGCTTTCTTCAGTCTTGTTGATGATTACGATGAAGTGTCGCCTTTAATATACGGTGTCATAGGTAAGCTTGATTGTAAATATCCATCTATGGCTTTTAGGGCTGGGTTTAACAATAAGTTTGAGCAACTGGATGTTTTTGATATTTTTGAATTAGAAGATTTTGGGAATGTTTTTAAAAATACATCAGGAGCACTGTGTACTGTGCTTTGTTCCAACAAGAATCATAAATTAATATTCAATACTAAACAAGGTGCATTTTATTTAATACATGGGCCATTTGAATTGAGAGACGGAACTATTGAGTGGGCTCATAGCAGTTATCTTGGCGAGAATATGATGGCTATAGATTTTTATAATTTATATAGTGAGTATTTTGTGCCAGATAACAGAGAATGTGTATCCATAATCGAAGTATTGAAAAAAGATGTATCTTTAAACGGTAAGTCCAAAGAAGATATCATAAGTGATTATTATGAAGAGAACTATGTATTGACTTCTGAAAATCATTCAAATACATATTTCGTTTAATAGAAAGGAGGATGAGAGCTGCGTTTTGCGGCTCTCTATATTTATATGAATAAAATGATTAATGGAAAAACCAAGAGTGAAATAATGAAAGAACTAGCAGCGCCTTTTAATAGTTCTGATATACAGCCAACACATGATGGTTTTCAATGTGTTTCTATCCAAAAAATATTGGATAGGCTTGATCAAGTTATTGGTTGTCTGAATTATAGTATAGAAACTATAGCAACGGAGATTACTGATAGAGTAATATATAAAACTGTCAGAATTACAATATATTATGATGATGGTAGTATTTGTTGTTGTAAAGATGGTGATGGCGGTTCAATGTTCATTTTTCAAAAAACTGGGGAAGAAAATGATGAAAAGGATGTTAAAACACCTGGTAATACTAACGCATCTGCTTGTAGTGAAGCTATAAAGCAAGCTGCAAGAAAATTAAGAATTGGAGTTGATGTGTATAACAATAATTGTTTAATCGGTGATGCTATGGGCGATAGAGAAATTCTCCCTGGAAGAAAAGTGACGGGGCAGGTTGAGGAGTTTAAGATAAGCTTTCTGTCCGATTTCACGAGGTGTGGTGGCGCATATCAAGCAAAGGTCAAGACGCAAGATGGAGAAGCTTGTACGCTTCATATTTGGCATGAAGATATTGAGCGATTGCGTAATATGGGGCTTCTAGGCGATTTGGCTGAACGTGCAAAAACTTTATCAAAAGCAAAGTTGAGAGGCGTCTACAAGATTTATGAAGATAGATATCCACAAATCATTTTTAAGGAGGTTGCACATGAATGATAGTATTGAATTAAAACATGCTATAAATGAAGTGTGTTATTATACAAAAAAACTGTATGAATTAAAAAATGACATGCAGTTAGGTGTCATTCCTGATGAAGAATACATTGAAACAATAGTTTCAAACTTGGATGATGCTGAAAGTAGACGATTATCACTTTTAACTGACAGCGATAATAAGAGTAATTCATTTACCGACAATATAATATTCAAAGATAATGGTGAACTTATTGACGGAGTGGTTGTTGGACCTGTTAATGGAGCTTTGGATTTTGTTGCTGAACAGTCTGCAAGTGATGATTTATATATGCGAGAGATGGCAGCTTTTGTTGCCATCTCATTATGATTGACTTTAAACTGTACCCTATATTGTTCACAAAAAGGACTTTAGGGTGCAGTTCTTTTGATTGTGATGGCTATTCATGTTCTAATGTTGCATCGGCGGCCAGACTAAAAGTTATCAATACTGTTTTGCAAAGGCTGTTAAAAAATAATTATTATAACAGTCGAACTCGCAAATCAATATTTAAAGACATTGTTCTTAAGAATGGTGTATTAAAAATCAATCACGTAACTGCTTCTAGTTTAAATAAAAAAAGCCCTGAAGATGCTATTGAGCTTTACAATTTTGATGTTATTAATAATTTCTTTTTTAACACATACAATAGGAAATCATATTGGAAAAATACTATTGATGATGGAGAAGATATTGTTGTGGCATCATATGAGTTATATATGTCGCTAAATGCATTATGCGAATGTGGAAAATACCAGTTTCTTTTGTCAGGTATTGATTTGTTAATGATGGATGGTGATATATATCAGCATGTTTTAGATGATGATTGGGATTCCTTTTGTAATGAAATAGTAGAGTACAGTATCGATAATTCCAAACAAAATATATCAACAGATGAATGTCTAGAATTTCTACAGAGTGATATTCAATTATATGATACGTTTTGTGATTTGCATAAGGAAATGAGCTCAAGCAATATAATTTCATTTGCTTATGAAGGGATTATTCCGTATATGATAGCTAATTATCAATCTTTCAATGATACATTGTACATTTACGAGACATATGAATGTGAAATCATAAATGATTACAAAGAGTTTAAATTATCGTTGTTAGACAATTTAAATGATGAATTAATTGATAGAGCTGATTATCTTATATCGTTACACCCTTCTAAGTTTGCTTTTTTTCACGAATTATTGAATTATGACTATGGAGAATGTGACATTGCCAATTACGAATATATGCCATTAATGCTTGGTTTGTATATGGTGGAAGTAGACGAAGTTATGAGAAGGCTTAATGATAAATATAGTTTTTCAAGGCAACAACCTGAATTAGTTGACGGTTCTTGTTTTTATGAAAGAAAAAGGAGGAACTACAAAAATGATTAATTATAATATTGTTTGTGTAGGATGTGGAGGAACTGGTAGCGCTTTTTTACAAAAATTAGCTCGCTATCAGGCATCCAGTAAAGAAATAATAAATGTTGCCGTTATTGATGGTGATATAGTAGAACAGAAGAACTTAATACGTCAGAATTTTTTCTCTGGCGATATTAGAAAGAAAAAGGCAAATTGCATTATCGATCTTGCGTCTTGTTCTTATGGTGTCAATTGGTTTTCATACCCGGACTATCTTGTTGATTCAAAACAAATTGCTGAGATATTTAATTCAATGGTATCAAATAACAATATGAATATAAATATGCTAGTAGGGTGTGTTGATAACCATAATGCTAGAAGAGTGATGGAGTCCTGGTTCGAAAAACAAAATAATTGTTTTTATATTGATTCTGCCAATGACGAATATGATGGTGAAGTTATTGTATCATGCATGGCTAATTCACAGGAAGTTTCTCCTAGGAGAAGTTTTTATTTTCCTGATGTGCTTACTGATGAAACACCATCTGTGGTTGAATTAAGCTGCGAGCAAAGAAATATTTCATCGCCACAACATCAGACAACCAATGACATGGCCGGTAATATTATTTTATCGGTAGTATCTCAAATTATAAATAGAAATGTTCCTACAGGAATGATTCTATTTGATTCTAAAGAGTTTATCTGTAAAAGATTGGCTTTTTCCGATGGAAAGTTGGTGGTTGATCCATGATGAGCATTGATGAAAAAATCCAAAAACTTAAACAGGTGCTGACATGTATAAAAGATAGAGATATTGGAGAGGAATGTGATTGTATTAATGATGACTACTATATTTCTGAAAATAAGAGCGTTGCATTTAAATACAAGTTTGTTGTTTATTTATTAAACTACTTAGAAATATTTCCATTTAAACTGAATTATGAAACAGAATGTATGTTTGATGAATACTATATGCATGCTAAATTTGATTCATTAATTTCTGACCTGTTTAAAAATCTTATAGCTTGGAAATTGGCTGATATTGGTCAGGATGTTTATGATTGTGTAACAAGTTATCTCGATACTAATAGCATTAAGAAGTTTGATTTTTCTACCTTGCATTCAGTATTAAATGATAAAAGTAATGCTGATTATACAATCGCCGTTGGTATAAAAAAGATAATTAGTGAAGAAATTGGCTACTATTTTGGTTCAACGAGCGATGAAGTGGAAAAGCTTTTTGCTAGAACCGGAGATTATTATATAAATGGAGATTATGGAGAATTTTTTGCGTGCAATATTTATGCGTGCCATAAATATAAAGAAATGGTAGAAAAAGGATATATTGATGAAAGTTTTCTTATGCTGGAGTATCCAGTTTATTATTATCCTTATGATATGTCGCCTGTATGGAATAAAGATATGGGTATAGGCGGATATATGACGGGTTATTCGGACAACTTCATGAGCCATGTCTTGAGTCATGAATATGTATCTGTTAAATTTCTACTGTCTTTATTGTACGTTGAATTAGTATACAGAAAGCATTATTTACAAGATGAAGTGAAATATTACAAGCAAGGAGATTTTTCTTATAAGTAATTTTAGATATTTTCAATAATATATGTTACAATATCCTTACCAGGAAGGATTTCTCTTTTGAGATAAATAGAGAAGTCTTTCTTGGCTCCTCTAAGCTGGAATTATTATTACTAGTATGGGAGGAGTCATAATGAATATAACCGATTTACCTGCCGATTCGAAGGGTATTCCTTTTTCAAAACCTACTTTTTTTCTACCAATGAGGGAATACACAAAGATAGTATCTGAGATAAATAATCTATATAAAGCTCGTTATAAAGGAAAGCGTATATGTACCCATATTTCATTTGGGATAGATGGAAATTCATATATTTATTGGTTCGAAAATCATGGATTCAATGAATATAATATTTATCTTAGAGTTTTTGATATGCACTAGGGAGGTGTTTTTATGAAAGAGTTTGTACTAAAATTAGAAAATATATCTGATTCTTATTATGATTTTGTTGTTGCAGTATTAACTTATGTAAAGAAAAAAAGTGTACGCTATGATAAGGTGAATGATTATTTGGAAAATAATCCCAATGCACTAACATCTGATGTGTTAGCTTTTATTTCTGAACAGGATGATTTTTACGAAGATGCTGCTTATGTAGAGCAACAACGTGTAGTTTGATTACTAAGGAGAATCTTTCGAGATTCTCCTTTTTTTTTATGGAATTTAGGAACTAAATTGGGTATAATTATTTACGAAAAAAATTTTTACTTATAAATTCATACTAATTAGTTTTAAAAAAACGAAGTGTGCATCAAACTATTTGTGTGATTTATTTTTTGCTATATAGCACATCACATACTATATATGTATTCGTTAAAGCGGTATTTCGCGAATAGTTGAATTTTTGATAGGTGTATACCTATCAAATTAGTACGCATACTGTCAATATGTACTTAGCTCTACTATTAGTACTTAAAAGAACTTACTTGTTGATATTTATTTAAATTTAATCAATATAATATTATAAAATGTAGTTGTATATGCCAGCATAGATGGTATAATAGTTATGTCGCCAACTTTAGCATCAACCCGCGAGAGTTCTTGGCGATATCTTGAAGACACCTTTAGGCTGAAGGTGTCTCTTTTCTTTTCAGTTTCTATTATTTAGAAAAATCTCCATAAACTCCTTCTTGGTTCCAGAATTACAATTCTACGATATAAATAACAATTGATATGTGCTTAATTTTCGTCTATAATATACTTATACATTAGATCGTGTGTGCCTCAATTTTAACTCGGTTAATGTATTGATATTTTTATTTATTAACAGAACAACATTTTTATTTTATCGCACTAGCACAGGTGCGATTTTTTGTTGTTATAAAGGAGATTATGTAAATATGAATGATGTAAACTTAGCCAGTTTGTGCTTCGATCGCATTATAGCAAACAAAGAAAAGTTAATAAAAAATGAGTCTATGCTACGGGAGTTAAAGGAGCAATACGTGGCTCATTTGATTGAAAGAGGTGTTTCAAAAGAGAACGTATATGACGCATTATTAATTAATGGTCTTGCTGATGGTACGGAGGAACCGCTTTCTTATGTCGAAAAATTGTATATCGATAGCAACGATATTACATGTGTTGAATACTATAATCGATTTGATTATAGCAATACTTTCTGCAGAATATGTCCTTTTTCTAAAATTGACAATAATCAATTTGGGGAATATGAAAGGAAACTACTTCTTTTTTCTTTGTATAAAGAAGAAAATGCAAATATTGTTGCAGAATTTGAAAAAGAAGGCCCGATTTTTAACTATATAGCTACAGATGAGTTATTCCTTAATAATAAGTATATTCAACCTTTATTTACTCTCCCCTTCAATCGACTATTTTTCGATAATGTTATAATGAAGAAAATTGAAGATAATGAGTTTATTGAATTAATAACTCGCAAATATGGTGACATGTATGCGGCCAGAGCTTATGCATTGCAACAGATTACTTGTTTACGTATGGAAGTAGCAATGGCAGCAAGAACACCGCTTAGCAAAAATGTTGCAACAAAATATGCTCGCGAGATTCACGACGTGTTTGGCCGAAGTATTGTATTTCCACCTGCAGGTTTGATGGTCACTCGGAAGAAGAAGAAAGATATTAAGCAGGAAAGTTTTGAACAAATAATAAATGATACTACTAATACTGCTCTCTCTTCCAATGAACAGGAAACTGTCGAACCTGAGGTAACTAAGGAAGAATCATTAAAAGCTGTTGAACAAACAATTAATGATATTTCTGAGCAGAAAGAACCTGATCCGATAGAAACTGTTGAGCCGAAAGAATATGACGATGAATATGCCGACTCTATTATAGAAGAAAACATTTCAGAGCTGTGGGAAAATTCTGAACCTACTGATAATACTACTGATAATAATGACGACAATGCATTCATTCCGCCAGGAAGTGAAACAGTGGAAAAACAAAATTCCTCTTCACTCACTTCAGAACCAAAAGATAAATCAGATTGTGAAGATAATTCAAATGAGGACAATAATGAAAAATCTTCTAAAGTTGAAGATGAACTTTATACTCCATTCCAATTAATTAATAAGGATAATTTGGCATTAAACAAAAATGTTATCAATTTAGGTGCCGACAAAACATTCTATCAGGAATTTGAAAATGGCTTATTGAATGATGAGTATATGGTTTGTGAATTGATTGGAACCAACTCTCTACTACTACTGTTTTACGTGCAAAGTGTAAAAAAACACTTTATAGTTCCTTTATCAGATAATGCTTTGATAGAGCAGCTGATTCCATATTTTAAGAGAAAGAAATTTTCTATT
This sequence comes from Lachnospiraceae bacterium, assembly GCA_024698345.1. Lineage (GTDB taxonomy): Bacteria > Bacillota > Clostridia > Lachnospirales > Lachnospiraceae > SIG293. The sequence goes on from JAILRH010000187.1 coordinate 63,116, forward strand.
TATACAAGCACTCCATGGATGTTGATATTTGCATTAAGTAGTAAGAAGAAAGTTGTTCCTAGGGGTGTTCGTTCAATATACTGTTTATACGAAATGCTTTATCCGGAGCAAAAAATGTACTCTCTCAGAAAAATTATAGAAGAATCATTAAACATAAAATTATCTTCAAACGATAATATATTATTACAGTCAATGATGAAATACAAACAATGTTACGATATTTTACTCAAGCAATGTCAGGAGCAGTCATTGGAAAATGAACTGTCAAGAAGAGAACTATCTAATGTTGCTTTGGGAATATCCATGAATAGAGGAAGTGTTGCCGGTGGAAGTTACCTTCTTTTATGTGATAAATCCGGAAAAATAAATATTGTCAATGATGTTATTGAAAAGAAATTCCCTGAATGTAAGTATTTTTCTTTATCTATTGAGGCTTATGAACATGACGGAAATATATCCGAACAACTATCTAATACAATTCTTGATGGTTGTATTGCTGAATATGTTGAAAATGGCAAATATAAGACTTGTCCCTTATATGTGATTGGCCGAGATAACAATTCACTGCAGCTCTACTCTTCTTCCGACGAAGAGTACAATTATGTATTTGAAAATATGGTTGTTTTAGCAAAAAAGTTTAGCAAAATGAATAACGCAGGGGCTAAAGTTATGGTTAAATCACTTTGATTGCTAGTAATTGAATAAAATTTAAAGCTTTGTAAGGAGTAATATATATGATTGGATGCAGAAAAGAAGATATAGTCAAAGAATTTGAGAGATTTGGATTTGTTAATGATGGTAATTTAGGTGTGGTAAATTTAGATGTTGGTGTATATTTTCCATATGCTAATCAGGACGATATAATAATTCAATTTGCCTTATTAGATTCTCAAATATTGGAGGATAATGTTGATTCGTGCCTAAGTCGATTTTTATATGATGACATTCAATGTAATCACAGATATCCCAACGAATATTATATTACCGCTTCGAAACGAAAAGGGAGAAAGGTTTGTAAAACAGGTTATCCCATTATCAAACCTATATGTGAATTAAATGGTTCTAAATGGCTTGCAATAAGTGTTTATCCACGGCAGGTAAAACAGAAACACATATACTGTTATCCTGTTAGTATTGATTTATCCAAGGATAGATGTGTAACCGGAGTTGGAATTCGTATAAATATTGAGAAACCTAGGGTCGATATGTTAACATATGACAATATTAATGAGCCTCATAAGCACGAATTTTTCCATGGAGAACTACTAGAAGATGATTGGAGAGAGGGGCGTATAGAACTATGCTCAGGCGATATATATGAAAACGAAAGTGAATTGATTGTTTTATTAGACTCTGAAATTGATACGTACTCTCAAGTTGCCAACAAAAAGTTAATCATTTAATAGGATTTGAATAAATGTTGTTGATTTACAATTAAAACTGACCAGGGTTTTACGGTTAAAACTGACCCACCCTGACATACGACAAAATATATTTTTATACTGTGTACCTTGAAAATTTAACACTTAAAATTGACCCACCTCTTGATGGTATATAAAA
>JAILRH010000196.1 GCA_024698345.1 Lachnospiraceae bacterium
GATTCTTAAGACAACAAAGGTTAAAGTAACACTTAAGAAGATTGCTAAGAAAGTATACTACATCAAAGTTAGAGAAATTGCACCTGCTGTTCCGTCAGCTGCAATTGCTCTAACTTTGATGTAGTATACTTTCTTAGCAATCTTCTTAAGTGTTACTTTAACCTTTGTTGTCTTAAGAGTCTTAGTACCTTTTTTGAATTTCTTGCTTGTTCCGTATTTAATTTCGTATGTCTTAGCGTTTGCTACTTTCTTGATTGTAAGTTTAATCTTCTTTCCGCTCTTCTTAGCTGAAGCAATCTTAGCCTTTGCAACTGTTGTAGCAGCTGTTGTTGTCTCCGGAGCCTTTGTTGTTGGTGCTACTGTTGTTGGTGCTACTGTTGTTGGTGCTACTGTTGTTGGTGCAACTGTTGTTGTTGGTGGCGGTGTCTGACTTGAAGTTGTTGGCGGAATATATCCCGGTTCCTCAATAACAACTAAATCTGAAATAATAACTTTGCCCATCCACTTCATTTCATAATCGACTTTAGGAAAATCTGCGATTTTTTCCCAATTGTAGTTATAAACACCGTCAATTGGTACACCTGCCTGATCATAAGAAGCGTCAAACGCTCCCAACAAAAAGTTAATATCGATTGTATCGCCACCTACCCAGTTAGTAAAACGGAATGTATATTCTTTTTCTTTTGTTTCAAGTTCAATAATATTATTATTATCAAACAACAAATTCTGTCCTATTATTGGTTCTTCGCCATTAGCCGCTCCCTTATCACCACATGTGAATGTTACCTGAGCGTATTTTTTCTTTGAAGCTTTTGCCTTAAATGATACTGTATACTCATACTTATCTTTTGCTTCAAAGGATGTCTTTGCCTGAACAGACCATGGATTAATTCCTGCAACGTGAACTTCCTTTCCTTCTTTAGCGAGTATATCCTGAGCAACTACTCCCTTTGTAGCTACGCCTTCTACATCTTCTGTCCATATAGCATCCCATCCTGTATTGAGAATACTCATTGTAAATCCATTTGATGCCTTTGTAGCTGAAAAAGTCTGTCTAACAGAATCCGAAATATCTTTATCAGAATGCTCAGCAATATTGTCATCATTAAGCCAATCTGCCAACTCCTCATCTGTCCCCTGCATCTTTACATTACCGATATAACCTTCATTACCGGGTTCTTCAGGACAATACTTTCCTCCCTGCACAAATGTCCAATTTCCAATGGCAACATTACGGTTGATTTGGCGTTGTTCAGTACTTCCCAAAAATGGTTCTGTAAACATTGTCGTAATCAACATTCCTGCTACTACAGCCGCAATTACTTTTTTCTTCATCATCTCCATATTTCCCCTTTTCTTTTATTATTATGTACTACAATGTAGCTTCTCTTCATTATAACATATTAGCAAACCAAATCAACAAAAAAGAAAAAGAGCACAAATAACTTCAATTATAGAAAATAGTAGTTATCCGTGCTCTTATATCAACATATTAATGCCTTAAACATATAAATGCATTTAATTATTTTTTTACTTTTTTTACTTTTGACCAAGCGCCTGCTGTTCCATCAGCTGCGATTGCTCTTACTTTGATGTAGTATACTTTCTTAGCAATCTTCTTAAGTGTCACTTTAACCTTTGTTGTCTTAACTGTCTTAGTAGCTTTTTTGAACTTCTTGTCTGTTCCGTATTTAACTTCGTATTTCTTAGCATTTGCTACTTTCTTGATTGTAAGTTTAATCTTCTTTCCACTCTTCTTAGCTGACGCGATCTTAGCCTTTGCAACCTTTGTAACTGCTTTTGTTGTTTCTGGAGCCTTAGTTGTTGGTGCTACTGTTGTAGGCGCTGCTGTTGTAGGTGCTGCTGTTGTAGGTGCTACTGTTGCAGGAGTTGCTGTTGTTACAGGAGCTGTTGTTGTCTCCTTGCTTGTATCTACTGTTGTCTCATTGCTTGTATCTACTGTTGTCTCATGGTTTGTATCTACTGTTGTCTCATGGCTTGTATCTACTGTTGTCTCATTGCTTGTATCTACTGTTGTTTCAGCATTAGGATCAACCTCTCCTAAATCCTCAATTGTAAAGTTAGAAATAATAACCTTACCTTCCCAACAATTTTCAACAGCTGCAATAACCTCACTAATATCTACTCCGTTTGCATCTGCCTGTGCATCAAAAGCTCCTAAAAGGAAGTTAACATTGATTTCGTCAAAACCTTCTGTGTTAACAAATGTATGTGTAAACGTAGACTTCTTTGATGCAATTGAATATACGAGATTATCTTTAAGAATATCACCATATGGAACTACTACATCTTCGTCTCCGTCATTTTCACCTGGTTTAACACCAAAAATAGAGATCATACCATATTTCTTTGAAGATGCCTGTGCAGTATAAGAAATTGTATACTTATGATTAAGCTGCGCTTCAAACTTGGTATTCGCCTGAATACTCCAAGGATTGATTCTGTTCTGTTCGTAACCAGTTACATCTTTCCAATAACAGTCCCATCCTGTATTCTGAATTGCAAGTGTAAATCCATTAGCAGGTTCACTTGCTGTCATTGTCTGTCTTACAGAATCTTCAGCATCCGGTTTTTCTAAAATTTCAGCATTATCATAAATATCTTTGTTTAACCATCCTGTCAATTCTTCATTTGTTCCTGTCATCTTAACATTTCCAATGTAACCCTCATTTCCAGGTTCATGTGGATTGTACATTCCTCCCTGTACAAATGTCCAGTTTGCATACTGTACTGCAGTTCCTTCTGTTCCTTCCTCTTCTGCTCCTACTCCAACAGCAGTTATAGAAGTTGCAATTAATGCTAATGATGTAACTACTGCCAATGTTTTGCTTGTTTTCATTTTTAACTCCTCCTAAAAAAACATAAAATATTGCTCCCCCAGCATACGAATCCCCAAAAGTTTCATATACTGTTTCGATATTCAATTATCCGACATGAGCTTTTAATATTCTAACACATTGAAATGTTTTTCACAATTATCAAAATCAACATATTATTAAAATCAACATATTATTAAAATCATCATTTTATAAAAATCGTAAAAGCACAAAAATGTATTTGCAAAGCAAGAATTGCAAAAACAAGGAAGCAGATTATCTCCGCTCCCTCGTTTTCATCATAACAATATATATTATTATTTTACTTTCTTAGCCTTTGACCAAGCACCGTAATTCTTCTTTCCTTTTACAGTTTTGAATGCTCTGACACTGATGTAATATACTTTCTTTGCTTTAAGCTTCTTGAGTGTATATTTTACTTTCTTTGTGCTTACTGTTTTTGCTTTTTTAAGTTTCTTATTTGTTGAGTATTTTATTTCGTATCCTGTAGCACCTGAAACTTTCTTGATAGTAAGTTTAATCTTCTTTTTATCTTTTGTTCTTGATACTTTAGATACCTTTGTATTTCCAACCTTAACTTTAGTTGTTGTCCCAGGAGCTTTTGTTGTCTGAGCCTGTGCTGTTGTCTGAGACTGTGTTGTCTGAGGCTGTACTGTTGTCTGAGGCTGTGTTTTATTTGTTTCAACAGCATTATCAGTAGATGAAGCTGTAGTTTCCTCAACAGGAGGTGTGTACTGATACCACTCGCCAGGCTCATACATCTCTTCAGCTGCGATACTCTCAGCATTGTATCCGATTGGATTTCCTAAATCAGAATAAATTTTTCCAAGTTTTGTGTACTTACCTGTTGCATATTCAAACATACATGTTCCGCCGGAACCATCAAATTTGTCAATATCATTTGTACTGTCAATATCATATGAGAACCAGCAATATCTCTCAACATATGGAATCTCATCAAGTGCCTTTACGCAATCAGCTGCATACTGTTCTACCAAACGTCTTCTCTCAAGATTCTCATAGCTGAAATCATAATCAGGGTTAGATTTCATTCCAAAAAGTGAGAGTTCTGTAACCCATACAGGTTTGTGGAATTTGTCCCAAAGTGTCTTAACTGCATCCTTGAGTCCCTGTACGTCCAAAACATTTCTGTAGTAATGTAATGTTACAGCATCAACATCATCACCAACACCTTCAACCCATGTCTTTGAATCTTCATCTTCGAAATCCTCATAAATTCCCCATGAGCCGTCATTTTCAAAATTGTTAAGACAGATATAATGACCGTTCATAAAATATTCTAACCATGGCGATGAACCAAATGGATGTGATGGTGCAGGAGAAACCTTTCTCATGTTAAGCGGTGTAATATACTGTTTCCAAACTTCAACTGCATCAGAGAACAATGTCATATTAGCCTGTGCTTCAAGATCCGGCTCATTAAAACCTAATATATAATTAGACTTTGTTGATAAATTACCCATTGCCTCAATTACGTCTTCACCGTTACCCCACATCATAGGAACATGCTCAACGCCTTCATCAACCTGATTGTTACAAGCTTCTGTTCCCCAGCTGTAATACCATGAGCAGTTAAGTTTCTTAAGCTGAATCTTATCTGTCATGTCCGTGCCAAGAGCCAAACCTTTCTTAGAAACATAAAAAGTTCTTGGTGCAGAAACTATCTCGTTCTTTCCATCTGTAGCCTTAACGGTAATCTGATGTTTTTTAACTTCTGTTGTGTATACTTCAGTCTTACCCTGATCCTCAGATGTGAATGTTTTTACAACTGATGTTCCACTCTTTGTATCACCTAATTCGGTCTTTACGATATTCTTTCCGTCCCAGTAAACTTCTTTTCCATCGAGAAGAACAGTATATGTATATCCTTCCAATGAATTGTCAAACTCTACAGGAATGTATCCTGCTCCTACAAGCGTACCCTCTTCAGGGAATACAACAGCGTTGCTCTGCCATGACTCCACAGAAACATCCGCCTTAACACTTGGTGTAAAAGTAACACCACTAACAGCCATCGCTGCAACAAGAGTCACTGATACAACGTCTTTGAAAATCTTTTTCATAGTACCTCTCCTTTGTTTTCGTTTTTTTCTTCTTTTATCTTACGCCACTATATTAAAAATGTCAAAATATTTTTCGATTCGCGACATTTTTTTGTTATTTTTGCACATTTTTATTATACTTTATTATCTCAGACCACAAAAAACAAATTATTATATCCCCAAAAGCACTTTACCTTACTCCACATATTCCAGTTTGCTGACAGACACTTCATAAGCCACATGTTTATTGTAAGACCTGAACTGACCGGACACTTCAACCAACTGTCCAATACTGTTTTCATTTACATCCACCAATCTTTCTGACACCATTAACGGTATGGTATCTGTCAGTTCGCTAAGTCTGTCAACCTTGATATCTACCAGATAAAACCCCTCTCCAAACACTTCATGACTGTATCTGAAATCAGATACAATCTCACCTACAATACTAACCTTGTTATTTTCGATAAACAAGATTTATGCTTTTCATACATCACTGACTTATAATTGACATATTTTTATCCGCCAATTCGTCTGATAAAGTCGACAAAAAACTCCGGAACAGATAATACATTTAAACTATCTGTTCCGGAGTTAACACTTCGTCTGCCATTTTTATATGGTTTATTATTTATAATATTGATTCACTTTTAATCACTTATTAATTAGTTTTATTACTAATTTACTCAGTCACAACATTAACAGGGGTTCCTTTTAGAAACATATCTATGTTATTCTCAACAATATCTAAGAGCCTGCTTCTTGTCTCTAACGGAGCCCATGCTGCGTGAGGTGTAATAACAAGATTCTTAACACCTCTTAATACACAGTCCTCTGTCATTGGTTCAACGGCAATTACATCAAGCGCCGCACCTGAGATTTCATCATTTTCAAGTGCACTTACAAGTGCTTCTTCGTCAACTACTCCGCCTCTTGAGGTATTAATAAAATATGCACTATTTTTCATCTTTCCAAAGAATTCACTGTTGCACATTTTTTCCGACTGCTCATTGAGTGGACAATGAATTGTGACTATGTCCGAATTAGTAAGCAGTTCATCCATTGAGACAAACTCTACCCCTTCATCGTATTTCTTGCTGCGGTTGCAGGCAAGAACTTTCATTCCAAATACTTTTGCAATATCTGCAACTTTCTTTCCAATTGAACCGTAACCAATTATTCCGATAGTCTTATCGTACAATTCAGACATTTGTATGAAAGGTGAGAACACCCTGCTCTTTGTCCACTGTCCTTCCTGTACAAAATCATTGTATTCTGACACTCTGTTATACTTGTTAAGTATAAGTGCAAATGTGTGCTGGGCTACAGCTTCTGTTGAATACGCCGCTGCGTTGCAGACTGTTATGCCTCGCTTATTTGTATATTTCAAATCAACATTATTATAACCTGTTGCAAAAAGTCCGATATACTTTACATTTGGAGCCTGAGATAAATTATGTTCATCCATTGCAGCTTTGTTGCATAGAATAATATCTGCATCCTTTATTCTATCCGCAACTTCTTCGTACTTTGTCAGTTCATATACAGTTACATCTCCATATTTTTCAAACCTCTTCATATCCAGATCACCTCTGGTTACAGTGGCTGCATCCATTATTACTACTTTCATTATATCTTATAATGATGTTCTCTGATAAAGACCGGCCTTCGTTTCTTCTCCCGCCTTACAAAACATCTTTTTCTCCTTATTTATTCACCTGTGAAAGCCGCGAAAGCTTTAGCACAAAAGAAAAAAGCCCTTGCAGGCTTTTTCTTAGTTATGTATCAAATTAAACTCTTGATAAGTATTCTCCTGTTCTAGTATCAATCTTGATTGTCTCACCCTGGTTAACGAATAATGGCACTAATACCTGAGCTCCTGTCTCAACAATAGCAGGCTTTGTAGCACCTGTTGCTGTATCGCCCTTAAATCCAGGCTCTGTCTCTGTAATCTCAAGTTCAACAAACAATGGTGGCTCTACTGAGAACACTTCACCGTTATGTGAGCAAATCTTAACCATCTCATTCTCTTTTACAAACTTAAGAGCATCACCAATCTGATCTGCATTCAATGCAATCTGTTCAAATGTCTCTGTGTCCATGAAATGGAATAATTCTCCATCGTTATATAAGTACTGCATGTCAGCTCTGTCAATATGAGCTTTTGGACATTTTTCAGTAGGTCTGAATGTTTTTTCAACAACTCCGCCACTCTTAATATTTTTTAATTTAGTTCTAACAAAGGCTGCACCTTTACCTGGCTTAACATGCTGAAATTCGATAATCTGATAAATCTGTCCTTCAACTTCGATTGTTACACCGTTTCTAAAATCTCCAGCTGATATCATAATATTTCCTCCTAATGATTTATGCTTTTTCTATTCTATACTAAAACGCATTGTATTTCAAGAATTTTTTTTGATAATGTCATAGCACACCTGCACCCTGTCATTGGAATCAGTATCAATAAAGTAATCTGCCGCAGCCTCATACTTTTCTCTTCTTTTTTCCATAAGTTCCACGATATGCTCAACACTCATGTTATCTTTTAAAAGCGGTCTTTGATCATCATCCTTTACTCTTTCAAAAATAACTTCCGGAGAGGCAGTAAGCAGGTATATATCTCCGTTTCTTTTTAGTATTTCAACATTCTCCTGCTTCAGTACTGCGCCGCCTCCGCAGGAAATTATTCTACCGGATATTTTCTGAATTTCTTCCAAGGCATTTGTTTCTCTGTCTCTAAAACCTTTCTCCCCGAATTTTTCAAAAATCTCAGGAATACTCATTCCCTCTTTTTCTACTATATATTTGTCCACGTCCACTTCTTCAAGCCCTGTCATTCTATGAAGCGCTTTTGAAACAGTTGTTTTTCCTGTTCCCATAAAGCCTATAAGAACAATATTTTTACTTATTTTATAATCTTTTGTCTTTTCGAGCAATTCTCTCAAAACACCACATGAAATCTGCCCCGGAGCTGAAGCATTTACTCCTTTTGCAAAAGTAACCGATGTTCCTGTCAAAGGGGCACAGACTCTTGTCACAGCACCACTTTCTCCCATAGACATTGTAATAATCGGTTTAGCAAGAATTTCCGATGCTCTCTTTGATGCATTAATAAGAATCTCAACGTCCTCTTCGCAGTTTGGCATTACTGCAATCTTGCAGATATCACCACCCAGTTCATTCATCTTTTGTAATATATTCTCTATGGTTTTGGCATCGGGAGTTTTCTCAAAATCATGGTATGATGCAACCACCTTAACTCCCTCTTTATGTATTTCACCAATTAACTCCTCTGCAAAATCTTTTTTCGAATATGTTTCCACATCAATCAAATCTGCCAAACCTGTCTTAGCAACCATATTATTCAAAGCTTTGTAATCCTCATCGGAAATATCTTTGTTTCCACCCTCGCTTAGAGTTCTGAAAGTAAAGATAAGAGGGATGTTTCCAATAATGTTTCTTAATTCAGACAATATGGTTTCTACACATTTTAAATAATTGTCATCAACTCCTGAGACATCGAACCTGTCAACATCATAAATATCGCACCTAAACTCAACCAAATCCGGATTCATGTCAACAACTGTTTTTGCCTCATCAATAATAGTTTCTTTATTTTTTCCACAAACAGGAACGCAAATTTTAGCGTTTCCATTCTCAATTTCAACATTTCTTACCACAATTTTACCACTCATTGCATGCTCCTTGTAAAACATCAATATTTTTAATACGCGTTGTCATTTTATCATAGTTTCCAAAGTATGAGAAGTATTTCCCCAAAAAGCAGATAATAATAAGATATTATTTGCCTTTTTCCCATAACATATTTATAATAGAAACATTGGAATTTATCCTTAAAACTTATAACAATAATATAGAACAGATTGGATGGTATTTATATGGAAGAGAGAAAAATAACCGGTCACACAAGACTTTTAGGACTACTTGGAAGTCCTGTAGCCCACAGCATCTCACCACTCATGCATAACGAATCCTTCAAAATGCTTGGTCTCGATTATGCATATCTGTGTTTTGATGTTGAAGAAGATAATCTGGAAACCGTATTCAATGGGTTAAAACTCATGAACGTTAAAGGCTTTAACTGTACAATGCCTTTAAAGAACAAAATTGTCGAATATCTGGACGAACTGTCTCCTGCAGCTTCCATGATTGGTGCAGTAAACACAGTCGTAAATGAAGGCGGAAAATTTATAGGCCACAATACTGATGGTGTAGGATATATGCGTTCTGTAAAAGATGCAGGTTACGATATTATCGGAAAGAATATGACACTCTTAGGAGCCGGAGGTGCCGCATCTTCTATTTTCGTTCAGGCCGCTCTTGACGGTGTAAAAAATATCAATGTATTCAGCATTAGAGATCGCTACTTTGAGAGAGCTCAAAACATGGTAAAAATGGTAAACGAGAACACAGACTGTCACGCCACACTGTTTGAACTTGGTGACGACAAAGTTCTTGCAGATTCCATTGCAAACAGCGACATCTTAACCAATGCAACTTCAGTCGGAATGGCTCCAAATATTGACAACTGCATTATAAATAATCCGGATATGTTGAGACCTGAACTGATTGTATCTGATGTCATTTACAATCCTGCAGAAACTAAGTTACTAAAAATGGCAAAAGAAAAAGGCTGTAACACCTTCAACGGAATGTACATGTTACTGTACCAGGGTGCCAAAGCTTTCGAAATCTGGACAGGAAAAGAAATGCCTGTCGATCACATCAAAAATATGTTTTTTTAAGAACTAAAATACCCACCGGATGGTGGGTATTTATTATGAAAGTACCATCTGTACCATTATTCTTTCAACATTTTCCAAGCGAGTGGAAATACTGATTTTATTCTTAATAAAAGAACGAGCCATTCTGACATCAAATCTGTTATTGAGAAGTTTTGTTTTTTCTTTCTTTTTCTCATGTGCAAGCAAAACTAACAAAGCGAGATTCTCATCGTCAAGTTCCGTGTATCTCATTGCAATCGCTTCCCTTACATATCCAAGATATCTTTCTCTGTCAACCCCCTTGAGACATGTACATACATTATGAACCAAAGCCGCATTCTTCTTATCGCCGGTTGCTATTGCCTTAAACAGAACAAAAGCCCAATACTTTTCAATCATCTCAACATCAACTATTCTGGAGTCTTCGATACTGCTCTTGATATCTACAAGTATTCCAAAAATAGACATCTTATCTTCTATTGAAGCAGCCTTGTCCATAAGTTTAATAATATTAGATGCACTAAGTACTCCTGTGCTCTCAAGTTTTGATACCACTCTTGTAACACTTACAAGTTCAGCAAGATATCCGTTTTCAAGTTTACTTACATGCTCCATTAATTCTACTATCTGTTTTCTGTATGCGCTTGAAACAAATTCATCCACTTCAGCTGTAAGACTTGATATTCCTTTTGCTGCCGTGTGAATTGAAATAACTTTGTTGTCAGACAACACATTCATATTTCCAAAAAGAATATTAAAATCGTTTGTTGCAGTTTCGCCCTCTGTCAACATTGACAAATCGCATATAAAATTAGCCGGGAAGTATTCAAACATAACTCTGATTGCGTCTAAAGAATCCACCTCGGCAAACATAAATTTCTTTGTCTTATCGACCATACCAAGTGAAATAATAATATCCGAAATATCTGCATTTGAAAGTTTCTGAGATGCTGACGAATCTCTTACAAAAGATACTTCTTCAACTTCCTTTCCGTAATCCTGTCTGAGATGCTCTCTGAAGGATCCAATTGCAGCATTCTGATTTCTGTATGCCTTGACCACATCAACAAATGAGTGCATATTCATAAAATAACAGTGTGTTATTTTCAATTTAATATCACCATATTCATCACTTGTAATGTATTTTGCTCTTCCTATTACCATCTTCCCAAGACTCTGTGTAACAAAAAAGCTCTGATTTCCATCAAAACTGATACTATCCATTCTCTTACACATTGCATCAAAGTCTTTTGGGTTCAAACTCTCAAAAGCTTTTGATTTATACAAAACCTGATGACCGTTTCCTGCTGAAGCTAATATTAATGACGGTAATCTCATCTTTATCCTCCTATTATTAACGCCGCTATAAATAGCAGCATGTTATCTTCAATTATAGTATTAATAATAAAGTATTATTTATCTAGCGTAAATAATTATCACTGTTTCTCCACTTGTTGAGCACTATCTTTTCCAAATACCTCTTGAGAACAATCTGAATTTCTTCCTTTTTGTCAATCTGCTTTACGAGATAAGATGGAATTCCTGTTCTGTTAGCACCGTAAACATCAGTGAAAATCTGATCTCCGACAAATATAGTATTACTTTTGTCTGTTCCCATTATTTCCATCGCTTTAATATAATTCTTTCTCGATGGTTTTTTTGCATCGTACACAAAGGGGGTGTGCATTGCATATCCAAAAGGCGCCACTCGCGGTTCATCATTATTTGAAATCAGACATGTCTTAATTCCAATTTCATGAATCTTTTTAAATAGTTCAATTGACTCCTTCGTTGCCGGCATATCATGAGGAACCAGTGTATTGTCAATATCAAATATAATTCCTCTGACTCCGTTGATAAATAGTAGTTCAAAATCTATATCCCATACAGAATCATAATACTTCGTAGGGTAAAATCTTTCCAACATATCACACCTCTTATTTGAGAAGTTTTGTCAGCTCGTCCATAAATGTATTTACATCTTTGAACTCTCTGTAGATAGATGCGAATCTAACATAAGCAACCTGATCAAGATCTTTGAGTTTCTCCATTACAATCTCACCAATTTCATTACTGGTAACTTCTCTTTTATCCTTATTAAAAATAATATTTTCAATTGAATCAACAACCGCCTGAATCTTATCGTAAGAAACCGGTCTTTTGTGACATGAACGAACAATTCCGGATTCTAACTTTGCTCTGTCGTAAGGCTCTCGTGTATCATCCTTCTTTACAACAAAAAGAGGAATCGTGTCACTCTCAACTTTCTCATAAGTAGTAAATCTCTTGCCACAAATAACACATTCCCTACGCCTTCTGATTGCAGTGCTGTCATCAGCAGATCTTGAATCAATAACTTTTGTATTTTCTTCTCCACAATACGGACACTTCATATATACCTCCGAACAATTGGATTATCCCTTGTTTTATTAGTTATTCACCAAAGAATATTATAAAAAAATATTCTAATATGGTCAAGTTATTACTCATTCCATTAATCATTGTTAATGCTTTCTGTAAGATCTTTTACCATAACGCCTCAAATCCATTGCAGTTATTTGTAATCACTCATCTTTCATAATAACTCTATCGCAAAAAATAAAATGTCAAAACAGTGCGCATACACAAAAAAGAGAACCTGCAAACGCAGATTCTCTTTTTTATTGTCATATAAAAAATCTATTATTCGTTATATATTAATTTCTTCTAAGGAAATCAGGAATATTAATCTTCTTCTCCTCAACAGTGCTCTGAGGCTGTGTAGCAACATTCTTTGCATACTCTGTCTTAGGTGCGAAAGAAGATACCGGGTTCACCTGTGGTGGTGCTGTGTTGAAAGATGTCTGAGGTCTTGTAACGTGTGTGTTTGCTCTAGACATATCAAATGGATTAGCATTCTTCTTTGCACTCTGTTCAAGTCCTGTAGCCATAACTGTAATAGTACACTCATCAGGATAAGCATCATCGTATCTTGCACCAAAAATAATATTTGCATCATCACCTGCAAGTCCCTCAACAAAGCTAGCTGCCTCGTTTGCTTCGAAGAGACTTATATCACCTGTGATGTTGATAATAACATGAGTAGCTCCCTCGATTGTTGTCTCAAGAAGAGGTGATGTAACTGCCATCTGAACTGCTTCACTTGCTTTTTCGTCTCCGCTTGCAGAACCAATACCGATATGAGCAATTCCCTTGTCTCTCATTACTGTCTGAACGTCAGCAAAGTCAAGATTAATAAGTGAAGGTACATTGATAAGATCAGTGATACCCTGTACTGACTGCTGCAATACCTCATCAGCTTTCTTTAAAGCTTCAGGCATTGTAGTTCTTCTGTCTACAATCTCAAGCAACTTGTCATTTGGAATAACAATAAGTGTATCAACACTTTCTTTTAATCTCTCTATACCTGCAAGGGCATTATTCATACGTGTCTTTGCTTCAAATCTGAAAGGTTTTGTAACAACACCAACTGTAAGAATCCCCATCTCTTTTGCAATCTTAGCAACAACAGGAGCGGCACCTGTACCTGTACCACCTCCCATACCACAAGTTACGAATACCATATCAGCACCCTTTAATAACTGTGATAACTCTTCTACGTTTTCCTCAGCTGCCTGCTCACCAACTTCAGGTTTTGCACCTGCACCGAGTCCTTTTGTAACTTTTTCTCCAATCTGTATAGTTGTAGGAGCCTTACATCTCTTAAGTGCCTGAGCATCAGTATTGATACCGATAAACTCAACTCCTCCAATATTTTCATCTATCATTCTATTAACTGCATTATTACCTGCTCCACCTACACCGGCAACAATAATCTTTGCAACTGATTCTACTTCGTTTGTTTTAATTTCTAACAAGAGTATATCCTCCTTCATCCTTGTTTTAATAATTTATGTCAAATAAGCATAATGGTAGACATAAAAATTCCCGTATAGTTTATA
>JAILRH010000199.1 GCA_024698345.1 Lachnospiraceae bacterium
TATCTTTAGAAGAGGACAGAAACCTATTTTTACCGAGAGATACAATATTTTTGAAAACGAATTATATAAAAAAATTACAGAACAATATGAAAAGAGAATATCTATAAATGAAAGATAGCATATAAAAAATATGAAAATGTAAAGTTTCAATCAATGTTTCAAAATCAGATTTTCTATTTAATGTTTGAAACTAGCCAAGAAACCTATAATGAAAATATAAAATTAAGCAAACAGTATTTGAAAGGAAGGAGAAGTATTATGATTAATATTTACAGTAAAGCAGATTATCCTGGAAATGAGTTGTCAAATTTTGCCAGACATCCTTTTGAGTTGGATGGTGTGAAAATTGCATCAATGGAAGGTTTTTTACAAGCTTTAAAATACAGAAATGAAGAAAATCAAAAACTAGTGTGTAGTTTGTCGGGAGAAGAAGCTAAACGAGCAGGAAAATACAAGTTTATGTGGAAAATGACACAATTTCTACATTGGCAGGGCCGAGATTATGAATTATTTTCAGATAATTTACAGATATTGATAGATAGGGCTTATGAAGCAATGTATGAGCAATCGGAGGAGTTTAGAAAAGCATTAGTGGCTACTGGATCAGAAGTGCTGACTTATGAAATTGGAATTCAGCAAATGGATAAAACTGTATTAACAGAATACCATTTTGTGAGGCGACTTGAAAAACTTAGGATAAGAGCTTTATCTGAAATTGAAAAACAGGAAGAGGGGGATGAGTATGAAGGAAAAACTGAAAAGTAAACATGAAAAATTTATTTCTGAAATTAGGCATAAGGGGAAAAGAGTGAAAAGTAGTTGCAACGATGATGAAGATTATCTTCATCTACCGAAACTAGAGGATGGCTCAGACGAGTCTATATTATTACAGAAAAAACTTGAGGCTAAATTTGAAGAATTATTTGGTCCGTTTGATGAGGATTGATTTGATATAAATATAAAAATTGAAAGAGGAGGGCAATATGGTTAGTAAAATTAAGAGTTTACCAAAAAAAAGAATGGCGTTATATCTCCTGGCTATTCTAATACCAATATTATTACGTACAGCTTTTGATTATTATGAGCAACGATTTTGCTTTGGCTTGGAACAAGTGGCAATAGTAACAGCTATTTATTTCGGTATACTTGGAATTACTATTTTTATCAGTTCTTGCTTCAATGATGCTGAACAAATGTGGTTAATTAAACGAAATAGCATATCGTGGTGTGTCGTACTTAGTATGGTAATTCTAGGAATTGTGATATTAGGTTCAGTTATCAATGTAGAAAACTATTTTTCCTTGAGTTCAAGAAGAAGCATAGGATTTTTTCCATTATTCACTATAATTCCAATTTCCATTTTAATGACATTTTGGTTGGATGCAATTCGTTATTCTAATACGAAAAACTCTCCACTTTTAGGAGCAATTATGATGTTACTTGTTCACTTCGCACTATTATATTTGTTTAAAACATCAACTTTCGTTGTTCTAGAGATGACAATAATGGTTACATCATTTCTTGTTTTTATAGCTTGGAAAAATATAGCAAAAGAACATAGATTAAAAAGATGGACGGTATGGGTAACAGCGGGAATGTATTTTATCTTGAGTAATATGTTTTTGGTAGCAATCAAATTGGTTAATTACGGGAAACTGTATGGAATCTCTTATTATGAACGATATAGAGAATGGAACATGGAGTTATTTAAAAACGCAAAACCAGTGGGACAGTTGCAATCGGCCACTTTTAACATTAATGATACTGCAGTGTATAACTATAAGAACTTATTACATAATATGCTTTTTGAGAAGGGATGGCTTCTTGCTTCAATATATCTCGTGATATCAGCTTTGTTTATTCTAATAATTTTACGAATGATTTCTCCAGGGTTTAATACAAATAAGAGAATCTCATATCTTCCAGGATGTGCTTGTGGAACATACTTTGTTTTAAAGTCGATTTTGGCAGTTTTATTTTCTTTCGGGGTATCGCCAGCTCCCGTTCATTTCTTGTTTGCTAGGAAAAGTACATTAGATGTTATAGCACTTGGAATAATAATATATTCATTTTATATGGTAAATAAAGCAGAAAAAGATGATCAAGAAGTAGAAAAAAACAAATTAATGTTTACAGACAATCTGTTTAATACGGGTGAAAAAACAAAACTTAAAGTCATTGAAAGAAACTTTGTAGACGGGAATTTAATAACTTTGACAGTAATAAATGAAAAGGAAAGCCCTGTGACAAAGCATGATTTTATGATGGCAGGTGAACTGACTTTCAATGGAGAGATTTATTACATAGTTTGCCTGTTTGAAGACTTAGATTCTATAGTAGTTCTTAAAAGTATCGATGATGAAGAGTATTCATATGAAACCGTGAATAAAAGCGTTCAGTCAGAAGTATTCATCGAGTATCAGCATAGGATGCGTGAGTTGTACGTTTAATAAAATTATAGTAGGCAGTGGGGAGAGTAACAGAATAAACGGAGGAGGTACATATGTTGAAATTGAGAAATAATAAAATAATTCATGTTTTTATACTTATGTTTATATCGTCACTGTATATATGCATAAATACATATACGATGAACAGAATGGATGCGTTTTCTTTGGCTGTAACAGTTATCGGAACGATAAGCTTAACGATGATAGCGTATTATATAACTTCAAAAGTTGCTTCTGTAATCCATATTTATAATAAAGGAAAAGTTATTTTTCTTATTATATTCACTATTGGATTGACTGTTCTGTCGTTATTGAATTTAAGTCAACTACATAATGATATAGGATGTGTTGAAAGAAACCGTTGTATTCAGGTTGCAAATCTGGGGATAGATAAATTTTATCTGATTAGTGCTGTAATACTATTTATATTCCCTGTGTGCGCACAATTTGTTGTAGATGTGTTTAAAGAAAAAAAGGCTGGAAAAATAAAAACCTTGATGATTCTTTGCATAATGCATATAGGAATAATGCTTGCAATATTTGGAATTCGTTTGGCAACCATTGCAATTGTAACAGTTATTGATTTGGGAATTGTTTTATATTTGATGGCTTCTGAATTTGAAATGAAGAAACGATACTTGTTTGAAGTTTCAGCGTTTTTTGCATTGGTTATTTTGGTAATTACAAAATTATATTATTCATTCTATCCAACCATAGAGCAATCTGTTCGTCATTATTTTCTGGCAATCCCATCTGAAATACGAGATGTTTTATATAAAAACTCACGAATGATTGGAATGCATACAGATGCAGAACTAATATCTGCACCTATTGCAAATTATGATATATATTCTGCACTACTTGAGCCTTTATATAATTGGGGATGGTTACATTTTATTATTATGGCATTTCTATCGATTATAATGATAGTGGTATTTATTCAAATGATAAGGACAACCTGCAAGTTTCAAACAAGTAAGTTAAAAAAGATTGTTGCATTATCATTAAGTATGCATGTGTTGCTCCAACAAATAACGTCCTTGATGGTGGCATTGGGATTACCAATATTTATTCCTATTCATGGGTTGTTTTATCAACAAGATACAAGACATTTTATTTACACAACATCCGCCGGATTGTATACAGACATTATTATTATAACTTTGTTGGTATTAATTTATCTGGAAAGTTCAAGTAGGAAATGCACATTTGTAGATCCAAAATTGGAAGTGAGGGAACTAAAGATAAAAAAATCATATAAATTAATAATTGCCGGTTTTATTTTAGGCACTGTTATTTGTTCTAATAGCGGAATAGTAAACGCATCCGATGAATTTACGAAAAATCAAATTGTATATCAAACGCTGGATGAGAGTACAGTAGCCGTAAAAAAATATGTAGGAAATCAAAAAAATGTTGAAATACCTGAGTATGTAGAAGGGTATCGTGTGG
>JAILRH010000232.1 GCA_024698345.1 Lachnospiraceae bacterium
CTATACGGATAATTGTGTTTTCGCAGATTCAATTATACTGTTTATTTAGGGGGTAATCACTTTTTTATTGTTAAAAAGTTAAGAAACTCTTGAAAATAAAAGATTTAGAAATATAAAATGAGTGTCAGAATTGACACTACCAATTGAAAAAAGGAGAGTGAAAAAATGAGGCAGAAAAGAGAAATGTGTTCATGTGAGAGTAACGACTATGGTGTGAAAACGGAAACCGTACAAATTACGGAATTGCAGGATTTTAAGGGCCATCCATTTAAGGTGGAACGGGATGTAGCACTGTTTGAATTATCAAAGAGTATTGAGGATAGATAGGAGAAAACAATTGAGGTTATGTTTTTGTTAAGGGAAAGGATGAGAAGTGATGCTTTTCATCCTTTGAGTTTGTAATGCGATAAAGCTGGATTTATGTTACTATGAGCAGAGCGACATCAGTGCTTGCACAAGGCTGCATTCTGCGCAGAAACATACGGAGCTGGTAGGTAAAGTATTACAAACATGGATTTATAACGAATGTATCGTATATTTTAGATCTATTTATTACGCACCTGATACTGTCCTATATAAGAGTAAAACCCGATAGTCTGTATGGAGCGATAATTCCGCATTGGGTTTCGGGGTTCACATATAGAATTGTAATACACATATAGGAATAAATGCATCAAGTAAAATTCATTTGGAACAAATATTCTAAGGATAATTAGAGGAGAATATCATGCGGAACATCAAAGAAAAGCAACAGATCGTGAAAGATAATCCTGAAATGCAGCTCTGCGGAAATGGAGATTTCAAGATAAAGGCAGAGTTGGTAGAGAAATATGAGATTATTGATATGCATTGCCATTTGTTTCAGGGATTATCTATTTGTTTCACAGGCGTTTTCAATATTGTCTGTTTTGCGTGCAACTTCGGATGAGCAGGATAGGGATAATATTTTTAGCCGGAACGCTAAGAAGTTGTTAAAAATTTAACACAAGGAGAGAAAGAGTTGAAAACAAAAAGAAAATCAAAGAAAAAGATTCTGGCAATCATAGTTTGTATTGTTCTGATTTTGCTGATTGCAGGTGACTGGGCGTTGTCTGTCATGATTTATAACGAAAATTTTGATCAGCGTTTTGAAAGCTACGAACCGTTTATGTTGTATTTGGAGGATTATGAAGGTTTAGAGCGCACGAAATATGAATTTGCATCTGACAAAGGTCAAAAACTGACCGGGTATTTATATCATTTTGGGCAAGAACAACGGGGGATCGTTGTCATGGCACATGGCTTTGGTGGAGGAGGTCATAACTCCTACATGGACTGCGCCAATTATTTTGCCCGGAATGGGTATTATGTTTTTGCTTACGATGCTACCGGAAATGATGAAAGCGAAGGGGAAGGGGTAGGAGGACTCCCTCAGGGTGTAATTGATCTTGACCATGCCATATCTTTTGTGGAAGAAAGCGGTAATTTCCCTCATCTTCCGATTGTTCTATTCGGACATAGCTGGGGCGGTTACAGTGTATGCAATGTACTTTCCTATCATCCGGAGGTGAAAGCGGTTATTTCGTGCTCCGGATTTAATAAGTCTTCTGATTTGTTTGAGTCAGAAGGGAAGAAACAGGCGGGAGAAGGCATTTATCTCATGTTGCCTTTTGTAAAATTGCATGAATGGATGAAGTTCGGAAAGTATGCTTCCGGCACTGCAATGGATGGATTTGAAGGTTCAGAAGCAAAAATCATGATTGTACATAGTCTGGATGACGATATGGTGCCAATCGAGTATGGCTATGATTTGTATTATGATAAGTATGGTAGTGATCCGAGATTTACCTTTGTGAGGTTCGAAGATAAAGGACATAATGATATTTTGAATGATAGTAAAGATACATACAAAGACGAACTGAATGCACAGTTTGATAAGTGGCTTAACACACTGGATTATGATTATAAGGCGGAAGATAACAAGGAACGTTTTACAAAAGACAGGGCAGATTATATCACTGCCCATCTTGATCGGACAAGATATTGTAATCGTTTGGATGAAGATTTATTTGAACAATTTGTGCAGTTTTATGATAAGAACTTATCGGATGATTGATTTTGCAGGGAGAACAGAATTATATGAAAGACATCGCAGACAATGCCATTTTTAATGGTATATTAGTAATGACAATCGTTGGTGAATTTTTGATACCATGGATTTTAAAGCACTTTTATGAGGGATACAACAGTAAAAAAATGGTTATGAGTGCTTTAGGGAGTCCGGAAAGTCCGGTTCAATCCATCTATAATGTATGGTTGATCTGGCTGGGGATTTTTTTATCATTTACAGCAATTGTCTATTTTTTTGAAGCGAAAGAGAAGTCAATGGTTCTTGCAGTATTGACATTATTATCCATACTGATTTTTGCAATTGGTGCTGGATTGTTATCAGGAATATTCAGCGTCAATGAGTCTAAAGATGTGGTAACAGTTGCTTCTAAAATACATGGAGCCAGTGCTGCGATTGGATTTATGACCCTGCTGTTTTTTCCATTATTGCGAGGGATTATAGCATTTAAATTGTTCGACACAATGCAGGGAATTGTATGTGTGTTGTCTTTTGTATTCGCTGTAGTATTTTTTGTAATGTTCATTATGGGGGATAAAAAAGAATTTGAGAATACAATTTTCGCATATGAAGGACTGTGGGAGCGTGCAACATTGCTATGCATGTATATTCCATTTTTATATAAGGGAATTGCGGCTCTTATAAAATGAGAGAAGCATAGTTGAGTTTAATACAGATTTAGTTTTATAGGCATGAGGAGAAAAATGATTACAATTAAACCAATTATTACGGATATCAGGGAATATCAAAGAGGTACATTACCGAAAAACGCACGAAAGATAGATACCCCCAATTCCATAGATGAAATGATGAAAAAATCTGCGCCAATAACGGCAATGTTGTGCGTGTCGCTGATTGCCACAATGTTTATTAAAATATTCATGAGCCACACAAGAGTGATTTATCCAATAGGGATTCTTATAGGATTGATGATAGGTTTTATTTTGCTGCTTGTGCATGAATGGTTGCATGCCATTATTTATCCAAGGCAAGCAAAGGTAACAATAGGTCGAGTAAAGGGAAAAATACTTTTCGTTGCATTGGCGTCTTATCCAATGTCAAGGATACGATTCATATTAATGAGTTTATTACCATTTTTACTCGGTATATTGCCATTAGTTGTATTTATAATTTCTCCGGCTGAAAATAAGATGCTCAATGGGCTTATGTTTGGAATGGCCAGTATAGGAATGACATCTCCTGCACTAGACGTTTATAATGTAGTTGCAGTATTAAGATTTTCCCAAAGAGGAGAAAAGATAATGTTTTATGAGGATGATTTATTTAGATTCAGTTAATAAGAAGTTCGCAAAGTAATGAGGATTAAAGTATTATATTTCACACATTTGGAAATCAAAATAATAAGGTGATTCTACTGATTCATGGAATGCTTACCCCTTGGCAGATATGGGAAGATGCAGCTTCTCATTTTTCAAAGGATTACTATGTTGTATTACCTGAATTAGATGGACATACAGAAGTTGCAACAAGCCAGTTCCTGTCGGTGGAAAGTGAAGCAGAACAGATCAGAGAGTATGCGCTTCAGAATTTTAATGGCAAAATTCATGCTTTATGTGGTTTGTCCATGGGCGGGCGTATTGCAGCTGTTTTGGCAGGAATGGAGGGGGTCGACAGATTGATGGAGCATTATTTTTGACGGAGGTAGAAGTCGTGGAATCAAGGCAACGACATTCGGATCAATTACCGGAAGTGTGGGTATATGAGATGTGGTGGGACAAAGAAGAAACACCAGTTTCAGATATTAGCTGTGTACCATTTGAAGAAGTGTATTTTGAAGAGTACAAGAACATTTACAATGCGTGTTTTTACCCAATGCGAAAAGCCTTGGAAATTGAACCATATAACTGGTACTCAGAGTATTCCCAGATGGCAGATAAGGCATCCAACGTCTTTTGGCTTTTAGAGGATGGAAAAATCATAGGTTCGGTCGCATGTTTGGAAAAAGAAGTTTGATACAGGATTATCTGTTACGATTCTCAGAAATACAGCAGGTTAAAGTTTGAAATGTGGAAAAATATAGGAAGAAGGATGTAGAAAGAAATATGCTGGATATTTTGATTGTAGAAGATAACGAAGAGATAGGTACTTTGCTGTGTGATTTTTTGCGTAAGGAAAACTACACAGTCAGCGCTGCCCGCACCGGTGAAAAAGCCATGGAATTGTATGAGAAATACGGTGCAAGAGTGATCATGCTCGACATCATGCTTCCCTGTATGGACGGATTTGCGGTTTGTTCCAAAATCAGGGAGACGTCCAATACCCATATTTTAATAGCCAGTGCCAAGGTGGAAAAGAATGACAAATTAAAAGGCTTAAATCTGGGGGCAGATGACTATATAGAGAAACCCTATGATGTAGATATTTTAATTGCGAAGATCAAAGGCATTTTCAAAAGAAAATATGGGCAGGAAGAAATGGCGGAGGGAAATATCCGCCTGAATACGGTGCAGCAGACCCTATATGTGGATGATCAGAAAAAGGAAGTCACCGAAAAGGAATTTACGCTACTAAAACTGCTGATGGAAAATAAGAATGTCACAATGAAAAAGGAGTATCTGTTCAACAACGTTTGGGGC
>JAILRH010000239.1 GCA_024698345.1 Lachnospiraceae bacterium
ATATACAGTTATATCTGTAGGTCGTGTTATGACTTGTGTTCTTGGAATGATTGTCAGAAGAGAATGGGAAATCAGAGAATTCGTAAAAACTCCTTTCTTTAAAGTGGCGTCAAAATTACAAGTGGATGAGTACTCCTTTAAAGCGGAGTGGAAAGCAGTACAGGGATCAAAGTATTTTGAGACACCTGCATTATATAAAGAGAATGGATTTAAAGAAAGAAAACATGCAGAGGAACTTATTACTGCAATAAATAAGAACGAACCGGTTAACTTAACAGTTAAATCTATAACAAAAAAGGATGAAAAAAAGAATCCTCCTCTTTTATACAATCTTGCGGAATTACAGAATGACTGTTCAAGAATGTTTAAAATAAGTCCTGATGAGACTTTGAAAATCGTGCAGGAATTATATGAAAAGAAGCTTACAACATATCCCAGAACGGATGCCAGAGTTTTATCAACAGCGGTTGCTAAGCAGATTTACAAGAATATAGCAGGACTTAAGAACTACAATGTGGTGGGGAGTTTTGCCGAAGAGATAATAACTAATGGTTCTTACAAAGGACTTGAAAAAACTAAATATGTGGATGATAAGAAGATTACCGATCACTATGCTATTATACCAACCGGACAGGGACTAAATTCCTTAAGTTCAGTTTCAGCATTGGGACAAAAAGTTTATCAGCTAATATGCAGAAGATTTCTTAGTATTTTTTATCCGGCTGCTGTATATAAGAAGGTAACGCTAATCGGTGTGATGCCTGCAACATTTGAAGACGGTACTATGACAGAAGAACAGTTTAGTTCTAATTTTAAAGTGCTTGTAAATAAAGGATATTTTGTTGTTGCGGGAGTTCCGGGGGAAAAGAAAAAAAATCAAAATGAGTCAGAAGAAGACGGCGAGGATACTGAGATACCATTAGACGAGAAATTCTTTGAAAAGTTGAATAATATACATAAAAGTGATAAAATAGACGTTGTAGAACTGTCGATTAACGAAGGCGAAACAAAACCACCTTCAAGATACAATTCCGGTTCTATTATTCTTGCTATGGAAAATGCCGGACAGCTCATTGAAGACGAGGATTTGCGAGCACAGATTAAAGGCAGTGGCATCGGAACAAGTGCTACCAGAGCAGAAATAATCAAAAAACTTGTCAGTAACAAATATATTTCTCTTAATAAAAAGACACAGATACTCACACCTACTCAGTTAGGTGAGATGATATTTGATGTTGTTTTTGTCTCAATCAAGTCTTTACTGAATCCGGAGCTTACAGCTAGCTGGGAAAAGGGGCTTACTTATGTGGCAGAAGGTAGTATTACCCAGGAAGAATATATGACTAAGCTCAGTGGATTTGTATCAAGAATCACAAATAATGTTAAGGGCATTAACAACCAGTACCAGATGAGATATTATTATGACAGGTCAGCACAATATTACAGGAGGAAATAACTATGTGTGGAATTGTTGGTTATGTAGGAGAGAGAGACTGTACAGAAGTACTTCTTAATGCACTCTCAAAATTAGAGTACAGAGGTTATGATTCGGCAGGTATTGCCGTATTTGAAAGTGGAAAGATTTCTGTACAGAAGGCTAAAGGTGAATTAAAGAATCTTAGAAATAAATTAGAACAGGAACACAAGCCGGAAGGACATTGTGGTATTGGTCACACGAGATGGGCAACACACGGAGAACCATCTGATATCAATTCACATCCTCACGGAAGTAAGAGAGTATCTATAGTTCATAATGGTATTATTGAGAATTATAAAGATATCAAGAAGTTCCTCATCGGTAAGGGATATACATTTGTCAGTGAGACAGATACAGAGACTGTTGCCAAGTTACTTGACTATTATTATAACGGCGATCCTGTAGATGCCATTATAAAGACTTTAAGTGACATCAGAGGCGCTTATGCGTTAGGAATTATTTTTAAGGATTTTCCTAACAAGATTTTTGCAGTCAGAAAAGACAGCCCTCTTATTATCGGCGTGGGAGAAGAAGAGAACTTTATCGCATCAGATGTTCCTGCAATTCTTCAGTACACAAGAAAGTATTATCTTTTAGAAGAAAATGAAATTGCAACAATTATGGAAGACAGGGTTGAGTTCTGCGATATTCACAAACAGGAGATTATCAAAGAAGTTCATGTCTCTGATCTCGATATGGATGCTGCTGAAAAAGGCGGATATGAACATTTCATGCTCAAGGAGATTCACGAGCAGCCTACAGCAGTTAGAACAACTATTGCTCCAAGAATTGTTGACGGTATGCCAAATCTCTCTGAGTGCGGTATTACAGAAGAGACTTTAAGGAATTACAGAAAGGTATTTATTGTTGCCTGTGGTACAGCTATGCATGCAGGTATGGTAGGTAAATATGTTATTGAGAGACTTGCAAGATGTGAAGTTACAGTAGATATCGCATCAGAATTCAGATACAGAAATCCAATTGTAACACCTGATGATCTTGTTATTGTAGTTTCTCAGTCAGGTGAGACTGCAGATACAAAAGCAGCACTTCATCTTGCTCATGATAAGGGAGCAAAGGTTCTTGCAATTGTAAATGTTAAGGGTTCATCAATTGCCAGAGAAGCAGACATGGTTATTTATACTCATGCGGGTCCTGAGATTTCAGTTGCTTCTACAAAGGCATTCTCAGTTCAGATGGCAGTTATGTATCTTCTTGCTTTTGAGATGGCATATGCAAAGGGCGAAATTTCAAAAGAGAGATGCATGGAACTTACAAAGAAGTTATCTGATATCCCTGAACTTATTGAAAAAACTATGGAATGTTCAGACAGATGTCAGTTTGTAGCCAGCAAATTAGTGACTGCGTCAAGTCTTTTATATATCGGTAGAGGACTTGATTATACTCTTAGTATGGAAGGATCTCTTAAGCTTAAAGAGATTTCATATATTCATTCAGAGAGTTACGCGGCAGGTGAATTAAAGCATGGTACTATTTCACTTGTTACAGATGAGATGCCTGTAATCAGTGTTGCAACTCAGGAAGATCTCTTAGAAAAGATGGTTAGTAACATTGAAGAGGTTAAATCAAGAGGAGCTTACACAATTACAGTTTGCAAGGAGAATATGGAATTCAGCGAAGGCATTATGGACGAAATAATCGAAGTTCCTGTTGTTGAAGATGTGCTTATGCCAATGGTAACAGTTGTTCCTTTACAGCTTATTGCATATTATACAACAGTACTTAAAGGTCTTAATGTAGATAAGCCTAGAAACCTTGCAAAGTCAGTTACAG
This sequence comes from Lachnospiraceae bacterium, assembly GCA_024698345.1. Classification (GTDB taxonomy): domain Bacteria; phylum Bacillota; class Clostridia; order Lachnospirales; family Lachnospiraceae; genus SIG293. The sequence goes on from JAILRH010000239.1 coordinate 3,272, forward strand.
TAGAATAATATATCAGAGGGGAAAAGACTCCCTCGTCAAATCCGCAACGTAGTTGCGGATTTGCTTTGCTAAAACGTTTGAAAAAAACTAAGAAAAACATTAGTTTAATGTGAAAGGAAAGAATATGTATACAATAAAAGATTTATATGATTTAAATGAGACAATAGCCTCTAAATTATTTGAAGGAAAAACATATCCATGGGAAGTTCTTGCAGATATAGGTGACTTTATTCTAAAACTTGGTCCAACACTTCCAAAGGAGAAGTTTGATCAGATTGCCGATGATATCTGGGTTGCAAAGTCAGTTACTATTGCAAAGACTGCAACTTTGAACGGACCTCTTATTATTGATGAAGATACAGAAGTAAGACCTGGTGCCTTTATCAGAGGAAAAGCTATTGTTGGTAAGAACTGTGTTGTAGGTAATTCAACAGAACTTAAGAATGTAGTTCTTTTTAATACAGTTCAGGTTCCACATTATAACTATGTTGGAGATAGTGTTCTTGGTACACACTCACACATGGGAGCAGGATCAATTACATCCAATGTAAAATCTGACAAGACATTAGTAGTAGTTAAGAATGGTGAAGAGAAAATTGAAACAGGTTTAAAGAAGTTTGGAGCAATGCTTGGGGACTATGTTGAGGTTGGGTGTAACTCAGTTTTAAATCCCGGAACAGTAATTGGAAGAAATACAAATATATATCCTTTATCAAGTGTAAGAGGTGTTATACCTTCCGATTCAATTTTCAAAAAACAGGATATGATTATAATTAAAAAGAAGTAAGATACTATTCTATTTGAAGAAAAAAATGTCTGAACAACCGGTAATAAGTCAATGAATTTTTTGTGAATTTAAACTTTTGACATTGCGGAATGCATAGATTTTATTTATAATTATAGTAACAGAAATGTTATAAAACTTAAGCCATTTGCAATAAATTGGATGGCTCGATATATTCATCAATAGCCTGGGATGTGCGAGAACCTGTCAATTTTGAACCTACATTCTTTTATAAGGGATTCCTATATTATTATTTGGATGTCAGGCCTACGTTGATTTGGAAGACAGAAGAATATTTGCGGTTGCCCACCTAGCGCGGCTAGGACTCAAAAAACAGGACCGGCATTTCGGGTTAACTTCTAAATACAAAAGATGAGAGCAGCGTATTTATACGCTGCTTTTATCTTTTGTATTTATTTAAGTATAATAATACTCTAGAGAGTCTTGATGATAAATAATAATAGGTTAAAATCAAAAGGTAACTTAATCTTTGAGTTATCAAAATTGAGAGGGATTAAATGAAGATTAAAAAACTGCTTATATTACTCATAATATCTTTTATATTTATTTTGGGATTCTAAGATGCCCTACCTAAAAAGCGTATGCGTTTCTGAGAAACAAATTTCTGCAGATTCCATGACAGGAGATTTTTTTGATTCATATTTCAAAACAAAACCGGAGGCATATGAGAATAAATGTCCGTATTACAGATGGAGAGTGGAAATACCAAATCAGGCTGTTACAAATAAAATATACGAGCAAAATAATGTGTTGGTTGGAGATATACAAAACATATCAGTAAAAGAAAGAAATGCAGGTGGAAGCGGAATGAGTCAGTACGGAGCCAACGAATTGGCATAGAATGGTCTTGATGCGGGAAAAATTATTGAATATTTTTATCAGGGCGTTCACTGTGATTATAGATATAAAGATTAATCTCTGCACCAATAAACATAATATACATACAAAAATACATCCACAGCATTATAAAGATAATTGCAGTTAAGCTACCGTATATATATGAATAATTAGAAAAATTATCTATATAGATTGAGAAGAAATATGAGTAAATCATCCAACCTAGTGAAGTGAACAGTGCACCCGGAAGCATGTCTGTAAAACTGTATAATCTGTTTCCCATCTTATAGATACTAATAAAAAATAAAGTAAGAATAATAAAAACAATCAGATATCTGGCCAATGTATAGAATCTGTTGAAAAAGTCGAGTACAGGGTATCTGATCATAAGAGATTTGTATATACTGTTGCCAAAAACTAAAA
>JAILRH010000243.1 GCA_024698345.1 Lachnospiraceae bacterium
ATTTAGTTTCATTTTTTTCCAATATCCGAAATTCAATAATTCATCAGTCTAAAACGAAATTAATTTTCTACCTGTAGAAATAGCAACTGTCACTCCATCCTCAGCCTGTTTTGATAGAATTAGTGAAGCGTCAAAATCCCAGACGGCAACTGCTGCTCTCTCGCATACATTTCCCACGCCGACCTGATTTTTTACAAATTCAGATTCAAGAAAATCTCCCTCAACATCTGCCAATTCTTCTTTTGAGAATGTCTTAAAATCCAGATTGTATTTATTTGCGAAATCAATTATGCCCTTCTCATCTGCCTTGACATCAATGGAAGCTATGCAAAATACTTCATCCATACTGATGGCTAATTCCTGTATTTTTTTCATGACAAATGTCTCTATATCATTACAAGTTTTTCCTCTTTTGCATCCAATGCCGATTGCATATTTTTTTGATTTTAGACTAAGCAAAGCCTTTGTTTGACAATCAATTGTAACATCCATGATGTTATTATTTGCCCCATGAGTGCCGGCATGATTGCTGATTGTACGATTGCTGCCGGTTTCATTGCTGCCGGCATGATTGCTGCTGTCTGCAAACACAAGATTAACTTCCCCCGGATGTTTTTTGCAAAATGCTTCATACGAAGTCATGTCCACATGTTGTTTATTTGGGATATAAATATTTATCATTTTTCCTGAAAGCACTCTGGATGAAACCTTTGCAATGCCCGCTTTATTTTCAATGATTAGCCTGTTCTTTTTTGCAAACACATCCACCGCAAATTTATTGTGTATATCCGTGGAGGTTGTAATAACCGCAACCGGATTAGAATAATCGGAGAGTTTGTCCGCAATCAATACCGTGATCTCGTTTGCACCCCCATAATGACCTGACAAAACAGGGATAACAAACTTTCCCATATCATCAATAACAATAACAGGGCTATCTGACAATTTATCGTGAACACAACCGGAAACTGCTCTCACTGCAATCCCCAAAGCACCTATAAAAATAAGTATTCTGTTTTTGTCAAACTGCTCTTTTGACCACTGTTCAAGACTGTCATTTATGTATATAACTCTTCTGTCATTAGAAATCTCAAAACCGGAATATTTGTTCAGCGCATCACCCTTGCAAAAATATTGAAAAGATATCTTATCGTCATCTACCAGTTGTTTCATCAGTTCAAATCCCGACAATGTAAAACATATTACAGATATTTCCAAACTCATTCTCCTTTCAAAGCTTATATAAAAGTATTTTTTTGCTGAATAAAAACCTATTATTTGTAATGTGGGAATTATCATTCTTTAGCCAATAGGATTTTTCGTTTTTAAACCTGTCTGAATTCAGTTGAAAAATCCGGTGAGTACAGTTTTGATTTTTCGTAATGTGCGTGAGTTATTACATCTCCAACAAGAATTATCGCTGTCTTTCTTATACCATTTTCCTCTGCGGTTTTTGCAAGAGTTCCCACGGTACACACAAAGGTTTTCTCATCCGGCCATGTTGCTTTGTAGACTATCGCAGCAGGCGTATCTTTTTTGTAACCGCCGCTTATAAGTCTTCTCTGAAGTTCCTCTATCATGCCTGTACTGAGATAAATTGCCATGGTACAATTGTGTGCTGCAAAAGCTTCTATAGATTCCTTTTTTGGAACCGGAGTTCTCCCCTCCATCCGTGTGATAATCAGAGACTGGGATACCTCGGGAAGAGTATATTCAAGGTTTAGGCTGGAAGCTGCGCCAAAACACGCGCTGACTCCGGGACATGTTGAATACTCAATTCCAAGTTCATCAAGCATATCCATCTGCTCTCTGATTGCCCCATAGATACTCGGATCACCTGTGTGTAATCTTACAATTCGAAGTCCTTTTTTCTCCGCATTCTTCATCACTTCCACAACTTCATCAAGAGTCATGTATGCGCTGTTATATATTTCGCATTCCTTTGATGCGTAATCAAGAAGTTGCGGATTCACAAGGGAACCTGCATATATTATTACATCTGCCTCTTTTAATAAATTCATTCCACGGACAGTTATCAGATCTGCTGCCCCTGTTCCTGCACCAACAAAATTAACCATTTCTCTGCTCCTTCACTTTTTGCCAGTTCTCCTCTGTCATTTGAATACATAATACATTCAATAGCCATGTCATCTGTTGCCCTTCTGCTAAGATTATTCATTATCCTGTCCATGACACACATCATTGTCTCATCAAGAATACCGGCATCATCCAAAATATTAAGCCCTTCTTCTGTTGCAACACTTTCAAGAATATTCTTTGCAACCTCTGAAGTTGCGCCGCACATTATTGCTGCTGCCGCCATCAATTCCATACGGCAGTCTCCCTCCTTAGAGTGTGTGTTCATAATTCCTCCGGACACCTTTATCAGCTTACCGATATGTCCTGTAAGAAGAACTTTTTTAAACCCAATTTCTCTTGCCATGTCAATCGTAGCCCCGACAAAATTGCTGCATTTTACACTTCTGTCAAGATCGTATCCATAGGCATTTTTCATGAAATCAAGACCGTAATTGCCCGGAGTTATTGCAACCATGTCATAACCGTTTACATACCTTTGATTCAGTTCCAGTTTTATGGTATCAAGAATTGCCTGGGTACTCATTGGTTCCACGATTCCACTGGTTCCAATTATTGAAATACCTCCGACGATGCCCAATCTCTCATTGAATGTCTTCTTTGCAATCTCTTCGCCTTGGGGGACTGAAATAGTCACCTCAAGGATTCCATGAAAATCAGCCTGTTTGCAGACATCAGTTACCACCTCTGTTATCATCTCTCTGGGTACGTGATTGATTGCCGCATTTCCAACCGGCTGATCAAGCCCCGGCTTTGTAACTGTGCCAACTCCTGTACCACCTTTTATTATTATCCTCAGGCTCGGATTATTGTCAGAAATATCACACTTGAACTCTTCTTCTGTCACGGCTAACGCCTCATACTCGTATAGTCTCACAGTAGAATACACGAGTGCTCCTGTGGTCACATCCGGATCATCACCACCATCTTTTCTGACTGCACAGGAAACCATATTATTTTCTTTTTTTATATCAAGAATCTCAGCATTATAATCAATGCCTTTTGGAGTACAAATTGTTATCTCTCTTTTTGTTCCTCCAAAGAACAACATGTGAACTGCCGCCTTTGAAGCAGCCGCAGCGCAGCTTCCTGTAGTAAATCCAAATCTCATATTCTATCCTTCCACAAAATAATGATTTCTCAAGCTCGTTCTTTTTTTATATCGTACAACAAGGCGTTACAAATAGCAGCGGCAACATTGCTTCCACCTTTTCTCCCAATGTTGATAATATAAGGAATATCAGTCTCAAGGAATAGTTCCTTTGCAGCCTCCACATTTACAAATCCCACGGGAACACCAATTACAAAATCAGGTTTCCAGCCGGTCTGCTGCATCATCTCGTAAATACTGATAAGTGCTGTTGGGGCATTGCCGATTGCAAATATAACCGGCTTTTTGATTTTTGCTGCTCTCTCCATGCTAACCGTTGCTCTGGTAACTCCCCTCTCTGCAGCCTCCTTGGCAACACTCTCATCAGCCATAAAGCAATGAACGCTTCCACCTAACGACTCAAGAACTTTTTTGTTTATTCCCGACAGTCCCATATTGGTGTCAGTGACGATGTCAGCTCCATCTTTCAAAAGACTCTCTGCAATATCTATGGCCTTGTTTGAAAATTTGAGAGTCTTTGCATACTCAAAATCCGCCGTGGTATGTATCACTCGTTTTGTGACAAAACTTGTCTCCTCATCAATGGAAATAACCCTTCTGTCCAACTCTTCCTGAATAATCTCAAAGCTCCTTTTTTCAATATCTTTTGGCTTTATAATCTCAATATCCTTCTTCATAAAAAATAACTCTCTTTCTTGGAATTCTACTTAATCAATATTACTCTCCCATAATATTTTCCAATGTACTTACAAGTACTTTGTTATCTTCATGGGACCGCACCGCGATGCGCAGATAACCTTTCTTAAGTCCTTTGTAATTATCACAGTTTCTGACAAGTATCCCATTATCCAACAGTCTTTTGTACAAATCCCTGCCAGTGTGATTATAAAACAGAATAAAAGACGCATCTGATTTCACCACATTAAAATGCATCCTTTCAAGCTCTTTTGTCAGATACTCTCTCTCTTTTTTAATCAGTTTCCTCGAGTGTTTCAGATATTGTTTTTCATCAAGCGCCGCCAGTCCTGCTGACTGGGCAATTACAGAAACATTCCATTCCGGAAGATGCTTTTCGATTTGCTGTAATAAACTAATATTGGAACACACAAGATATCCAAGTCTTACTCCCGGAATTGCAAAACTTTTTGTAAATGCACGAAGAACAATCAGATTATGATATTCACCTGTCCTGCTGATAAAGGAGCAAGCTTCTGTACATAACTCTATAAATGATTCATCTATAACTACCACTATTCCTTTTTCATTACATTTTCTGATTATCCCTTCAAGGATACCTTCATTAATCAAAGCACCGGTAGGATTGTTTGGATTGGTAAGAATCAGCATGTCCACTTCTGCCTCTTCACATGAACTATTAATAGAATACTTATCAAAAATACAATCCACAATCTTTTCATCAATACAAAAATTATTCTCTTCATTCAGGGGATAATACACCATATTGGCATCAACTGATTTTGCCATTTGCCCGTAGCCCAAAAAAGAGGGTGCAGTCACCATAATACATTTCGGTTGCAGTCCGTGGGCAACAGCCAAAAGCAACTCCGATGCCCCGTTACCGCAAATAATATCCTCCCGTTTTATTCCGTGGTAATCTGCAATTTTGCTTCTAAGTCTTGTGCAGTTAATGTCCGGATATACATCCACTTTTTCGATGGCATTTTTCATTGCTTTCATCAAATTCTTTGGAACACCCGCAGGATTGATATTGACCGAAAAGTCATACTCTATTCTGTTGTTATAAATATCTCCTCCATGGACATTCTCTCTCATGACAAAACTCCCTTATACTCAGTAAATTGTGCAAAGTGCCACGCACACAATCTCACACAAACAATGCACAAAGTGCCACGCACGCAATCTCACACAAACAATGCGCAAAGTGCCACGCACGCAATCTCACACAAAACTGCTGTTGCATACATAAGCCTGTTTGCCCTCTTTATATCTTTGTATTCAACTTCTCTGCGCTTATCACCTATATATTCCTTGTGATGAACTTTTCCAAAATAAACCGCATCTCCCGCCAGTCTTATTCCAAGAGCTCCGGCACACACACTCTCTGTCTGCGCAGAGTTTGGACTGGCATGTTTATACCTGTCTCTATTATATATTTTTGCAGCATCTTTAGCACTATATTCTTTTCCTAAAAAGAGGCTGGAAATTATCATTAACATTGCACTTATTCTCGAAGGCAGGTAATTAACTATATCATCAAGTTTTGCAGCGCACCTGCCAAAATACAGGTACCTGTCATTTTTGTATCCCACCATTGAATCCATTGTATTAATAGCCTTGTAAACAAATCCAAGTACAGGTCCGCCGATGGCTGTGTAAATCATCGGTGCAATAACTCCGTCCGAGGTATTTTCAGCTACCGTTTCAATTGCAGCCTTGGCAATTCCAATGTCGTCGAGCACTGTTGTATCCCGACCGACAATCATGGAAACTGCCTTTCTTGCTCCTTCCACATCACCCTTTTCAAGTTCTCTGTACACTTTCATGCTCTCATCCCTGAGACACTTTGCAGCAAGAATCTGATAGGTCATAATGCTCTCGATTATTACTCCAAGATATGTATTAATATTATATGACACAAGGAGAATCAGACCCGATGACACAGCCGTTGTAAGAACCACTGCTATCACAAGAATCATCCCCCTTCCTAAGTTATGACTTGATCCCGACTCATCATTTTCAATTGATCCATGTCCTGATCCCGACCCATCATTTTCAATTGATCCATGTCCTGATCCTGACTCATCATTTTCAATATACAGTCTTCTCTCCAAGAAGCTGATCAGCTTGCCAATAAGTCTTATTGGATGTGGAAAATTGTAGGGATCCCCCAAAATCATATCAAGAAGGAAACCTGCCACTAATGCTATAATATGGTATCTCATATCTGTCTTCCTCTATTATCAATTCTCTAGACTCACCGTTTTCTATCATAAAGTCATAATAATCATGTCCTGATATCTCGCTGAATATGGACATGATAGTTCCTCCGTGAACAACACACACGACATTCTCTGCCTCTTTTTGTTTACATATCGAAAGAAGTCGGTAAAAACCGGTCATGGATCTTTTGACAAACTCATCCCTGCTCTCTCCATCCGGAATCTTCATCTCGCAGTTACTGTCAAGCCAACGACAGTAATCATGATTATACTTCAATTCTTCATATGTTTTTCCTTCAAAAATGCCAAAGTCAATCTCTCGCCACTCATCAATGATTATCTGTTCTGTATCTGAAAACTCCTCACCCCGGATGCACTTTACCGTCATACCACATCTCTTCATGGGACTGATTGCAAAAAGGTCTGCTTTTGGTGGGCTGTTCCATTTACTTCTCAGTTCGTCAATTCCATTTTCGGATAATTCTTCATCTGTTCGCCCAAGATATCTTCTCTCTTCATTTGACATAGTCTTTCCATGTCTTAAAAATAATAGTTTCATTTTATTTTCTGTCCCATTCCACATATCACTCTGTATACTTCATCAGATTTTTTTGCAAGAATTATCTGAAGGCGTCCCATCCATTCCCTGAAATCCCGTTTGGAAGCATCCATTGGAACTATGCCGTTTCCTATTTCATCAGTAAGTACTATTTTTACCCGGCATCTTGCATAAATATTATTTGCTGCCGTTTCATAATCCATTCCCGATTCAAACATTTCTTCTGCGAGAACATTTATATCATTAATCACATTATCTTTTTCAAAATTGTAGTTTAAATATTCTTTGACAAAGTCCATCTTTCCGGACGAATGTCCTCCTATAACTAAAATCATAATCCGTCTCTCCAAACTCTTCTTATTCACCAACACTCTTGGTAATATATTTTCAAATATCTGCCATTCACTTATTAACAGATGCAGGCAGTTGGAATCATATTACATTAAGCACAACAGACACAACTGCCACAACCACCGCGCACAAAGTCTCGGTCACTGTCACAAAATATCCTGCCGTATCACCTGTGATTCCACCGAACTCTTTTATCATTCTATATCTGTAATAAAACATTGAGACAGCAAGTGTGACTATAACTGCCACACCAAACACAAGGTCAATGTACAACATGTATGCCATACACATAATCAACTCAGTCACAATGAAAAATAACACGGCACTTTTGGCTTTTGATCCTGTCGCTGAAAATGTATGAAGCATTCCATCCTTTTTTGCATTTGGAAATGTCAGCACTGCAACTGCACTTAAACATCTTGAAGCAATAAATGATGAAGAAAATACAACCAGTCCACTCACAGATATCAAAGAGATTGCCCCGATATAAACTGCCGACAACATAAGAAGAGAGATTACTGCAAAGGCGCCTATGTGCGGATCTTTCAGTATCGAAAGCTTATCTTCTTTTGACTTATATGACTTCAATGCATCCACCGTATCCATGTATCCGTCCAGATGAAATCCACCGGTAACAATAATTGGAATGGCAAACCCAACCATAACATAGGCAGTCTGTCCAATTAAAAAATAATCTGCCACACATCTCCATCCACATAAAAGGAAACCGATAACTGCACCTATCCACGGGAAGAAAATGAGATGATACTTCATATCCTCATCCTCCCACCGGAAAATGGGTACCGGTATTTTCGAATATATTGAAAATGCTATAATCAATCCTCTGATTACTGACACAATGTTCCTCCTTTAATCACCACAGGGATACCTGCAACCACTTCCACAACTTCATCGGAAATCTTTGCCAGGTGGAAATTAATTCTACCAAGGGCACTGATATAAGCTGCTGTCACCTCATCATAATCCTGTGTGTCTTCAAAAATATTATTTGTAACTATTACTGCATTCTGAACTGATGATAATAATTTTTCCATTCCCCGTGTCACTTTTGCAACAACTTCATCTTCACTTATTACTCTGAAGTTATTATCCTGTTCACTGCTGTCATTTATATCATCACATTCATCACTCACGGTAAACATTTCGTTTGCAACCAGATTAGACATGCATTCCACCAAAATACAATCTGATTTATAGTGAAGATGTGCAACTGAATTTTCGACATTCGTTTCCTGCTCTATTGTCTCAAAGCCTTTTCCCCTTCTTAAGTTTCTGTGCCTTTCAACCTTTGCCTGTCCTTCCTCACCGTACACTTTCATTGTAGCAATATAAAACAAACTGTTCTGAATATCCTTTCTTTTAGAATACTCATACATTGAACAGATTATTTTTTCTGCATATTCAGACTTTCCGCTTCCACTTCCACCAATAACAAGTACAATCATTTAAATCTCCTATAGGCTTCAACCTTTATATCCTCAAATGTAGTCTGTTCCCTGTAAATATTCATCACGCAGTCTAATAGCGGGAACAACAGTGCCGCGCCTGTCCCTTCACCCAGGGCAAGATTGGCATGTATAATTCCATCCATATTCAAATCATCATATATCAATTTCATTCCACGTTCACGTCCCACATGAGAGGGAATTATATAATCCGTAATTTGGGGAAACATCCTGTCCGCTACAAGCGCTGCAACTGCCGTTATGATTCCATCAAGTACTATCGGAACATGGTAGAGAGCTCCGCCGATTATCACCCCTGTAAGACCTGCAATATCATAACCTCCAACATGAGTAAGAACTGTTAATGCATCCTTGCCATAGAGATTATATTTTCGAATAGCATCATCGATTACTTTCTCTTTTTTCTTCAGCCCTTCATCATCAAGTCCGGCACCTCTTCCAACAATTTCCGATGCCGGTATACCAAGAATCGAAGCTGCAACTGCGGTGCTGGTAGTGGTATTTCCGATTCCCATTTCACCTATGCCAAGAATGTCATATCCTCTATTTTTCAATTCAAGAACTGTATCCATACCTGTCTGAATTGCCTTGATTGTCTCCTCAGGTGTCATTGCCGGTTCAAGGGCAAAATTTCTTGTTCCCTTTCTTACTTTTTTATCCGCAACTCCCTCAACAATTTCATCTGAATTTATGCCGATATCTATAGGAATGACTTTAGTGTTATTTACCTCGGACATCTTTCCCACAGACGATTTATTCATGGCCATAGACTTTGCCACTGCCAATGTAACCTCCTGCCCGGACTGACTGATTTTTTCATCGACTACTCCGTTATCAGCGCACATTACAACAATAGCCTTATTGTCTGTTTTCGGGTATGGTGTTCCCTGAATTGCGCCGATTTTTGCGGTTATTCTTTCAAGCTCTCCGAGACTGTCCAAAGGTTTGGCAACACTATCCCATCCGGTTTTGATTTCTTTTGCAATCTTTGAGTATTCTTTTTTTCTATCTTCATCTTCAGATATTAAATATTTTTCAACATCCGCAAACTGTATTTTTACTTTTGTATTATTAACTGGTTTTTTCTCACATTTATCACTATAGCGAACTTCTCTGAGTACAGAGTATATGGCTTTCATATCCATGTGTTGTCTAAGATTGTCTGCCAGTTTGTCGTACTCTCTGTCCTTTAAAATATCATAATCCACAGCTTTAATATTCTCTGCCTCAAGCCCCTTATTTACAGCCACTGCTCTGACTATTTCTTCTGCAATCTCAGCGCGGTCAAACAATCCGTGAATATAACTTCCATATACATTATCTCTATTTACAAGGGATTCATTTCCTTTTGTCTCTCCCATGTGAATCTCATAGCCCAAATATTTTTTTCCGGACAGACCTGAAAAAATGCCCTCAACATTTCCAATAATTCCTTCAACCTGCTTTGTAAATTTATGCTGTTTTATTTCTGTGGATACAGGTAAAAGACCAAGTCCTTTAAGACTGCCCTTCTCCTCAATTCCATCGCTGTCTGTTATACACTCTCCAAGCATCTGATATCCGCCGCAAATCCCAAACACAGGTGTAGACTCAGACATTCTTAAAACAGCCTCGGACATACCTGTCTCTTCAAGCCATTTGAGATCGCCCATGGTATTTTTACTTCCGGGAAGAATTATCAAATCCGCTGACTCTAGCTCTGCAGGTTTTGTGGCATATCTTATTCTAACATTATCAAACTGCTCAAATACATTAAAATCAGTGAAATTGGAAATTCTTGGGTATCTGATTACAACGATATTAATCGCCTCATTATTAACATCATTATTAACATTATTACCAGCATCATTATTAACATTATTACCAGCATCATTAATAACATTATTACCAGCATCATCATTAACGTTATTACTCAAATCATTCTTCTTAGAAATAAATCTCTCAGTCAGGCTGTCTTCATCATCTATATTTAAATACATGTAAGGAGTCACTCCCACAACAGGAATCCCCCCCAGTTTCTCAAGCATTTCCACTCCGGGATCAAGTATTGTTTTGTCGCCTCTGAACTTGTTAATAACAAGGCCTTCCACTCTGGCCTTTTCATCTTCATCTAGTAACATAAGTGTTCCAAGAAGCTGTGCGAACACACCTCCCCTGTCGATATCTCCCACAAGAAGTACCGGCGCATCCACAATCTCAGCCATTCCCATATTGACAATATCATTTTCTTTTAAATTTATTTCAGCAGGACTTCCTGCTCCCTCAATTACAATAATATCGGCAATTGTCTCTAACTTTTTAAAGGCTCTTACAATATCAGGAATCAGTTCTCTTTTATATTTGAAATAATCTCTAGCCTTCATATTTCCCATGACCTCACCGTTTACAATAACCTGTGAGCCCATATCACCTGTTGGTTTTAAAAGAATGGGATTCATGCAGACATCCGGTTCTATACCTGCTGCCTCAGCCTGCATGACCTGCGCTCTACCCATTTCTTTTCCGTCCTTTGTAATATAAGAATTAAGTGCCATGTTCTGTGACTTGAAGGGAGCAACTCTGTAGCCGTCCTGTCTGAATATTCTGCAAAGACCTGCCACAATCAGACTCTTGCCCGCGTTTGACATTGTTCCCTGCACCATAATAACTTTTGCCATCCTAATTCTCCTTTATTTCTTTTTTATTTTATCTTTCCTGCAAACCCAATTTCTCAGTTTGCATTTTCTCTCCCGCAAACTCTGCCAGTTCTTTGTTCTTCATATTCATTTCGCCCCATTTTTCCACAGTGCAGTAAACCTTACTACACGCGGAAATAATATCTTTTGCCCTTTTAATATTTTCATCTTCAATCCTGTCAAAGCTGCCCTGCTCTATCACAACTGATGCCAAAGCTTTTGCCACCGGATACTCCAGATCATTTTTGTGAATCACACCTGCTGCAAAAGGTATTCCCTCTCTCTGGAGTCGTCGGTACAAAGGAATTGCGCTTCCTCCTCCTCCAATCACAAACACTTCAGGCTGTCCCACTATTTTTTCAAGTTCCACACTTCCGTACTCATTAATAAAAGTTCCCGACTCTACACCGTACAACTGCTCTATGTAATTGTTATACAGACAGTTTTCTCCATCCACGATACTCTCATCACCTGTACCATTTTTGTCAGTTCTTTCATTTCCGAATATCTCATCAACGGTACCGTATCTGTCAATTTGCCCATTTGCCACACAAATTACTTTGTCGGCACACTTGATGGCAAGATCCAGTTCATGAAGTGACATAATAACCGCTATATTTTTTTCTCTTACCATTCGCTTTAGTATAGACAGAAGTTTAATCTTATGATGAATATCAAGAAATGATGTCGGCTCATCCATTATAAGAACTTCCGGCTCCTGACACAGCGCTCTTGCAAGCATAACTCTCTGTCTCTGACCGTCACTTATTCTGTTAAAATCATTATCACGTATCTCTTCAATGTCCGTAATTCGTATAGTGTCAGCTACAACCTTTTTATCCTCATCAGATAATACTCCAAACCTTCCTGTGTAAGGATATCTTCCTGTTGCAACCATCTCTTCAACACTCATATATTCCGGCGATGGGTGTTTTGTCATAAGAAGAGACATCTGCTTTGAAATGTCACTTTCTTTTAATACTCTCATATCCCTGTCGTCAAGATATACGCTTCCTGCAACTGACTCAATCTGCTTTGACAAGGTCTTTAATATTGTTGATTTTCCGGCACCGTTTGGACCTATAAGAACAAGTATTTCACCACGCCTTACAGAAATATCTATACTATCGATTAATGACTGTCCACCATATCCCACAGACAGTTTTTCAGATTTTAATATTATATCCATAAACTGCATCCTCACTGTTTCTTTTCGACTTTCCTACTCTGCTCTATCTCTCTGTCTTCCAATCATTATGTAAATGACCACCGGCGCTCCGAATACTGCTGTGACTGAGCTGATGTTTATTTCAGTCGGTGCAAACATAACTCTTGCAATCAAATCACACAGAAGACAGAATGCGGCACCACCCATAAAGCAAGCCGGTATCATATGTATAGGTTTTGATGTTTTAAAAAGTCTTCTGATGAGATGAGGAACAGCTATTCCCACAAAAGAAATCGGTCCGGCAAATGCTGTAACCACCGACGACAGCATGCTGGATAATAGAATCAGTGCTATTCTGAACTTCTTTATATTTACACCCATGTTTCTTGCATAAGTTTCGCCAAGCTGATAAGCAGACATTGGTTTTGACAGCCACACTGCAAAAAACATCGAAGTTGCAACAACAACTGTAATCACTCTCACATTGGACCAGCTGCTTCCAGAAAAACTGCCAAGTGCCCAGTTATGAAGATTGATTATATTTGAGTCATCTGCAAAAGTAATGAGAAAATCTGTTATGGCTGAACAGATGTATCCTATCATTACACCACAGATAATAAGCACCGACATATTGTTAACACGCTTAGAAATAATCAGTATAAACATCATTGAAATGAGAGATCCGATAAATGCAGCACCAATCATGACGACGGAGCCTGCAACCATTCCTCTTTGCAAAAGAAAAATCATGGATAAGGCAACTGTTAGTTTTGCACCTGATGAAATACCGAGCACATAAGGTCCTGCTATGGGATTTGAGAAAAAGGTCTGTAGCAAAAAACCCGAGACAGTCAAAGCACCTCCAAGCAGAGCTGCTGAAACAAGTCTCGGTATCCTTATGGACCATATTATTTTTCCCTCTACAGAAGAGGTATCTCCACTAATAAGGAGTTTCATTATATTCTTCACTGACATGTCAGTGCTTCCCATATACAGATTCAGGACAAGCAAAAATGCAATTGCAAATCCCAAGAAAATGTATCCGTAAATATATCTCAATCTTTTATCTCTCATATTTATTCCTGTTAATCCTATTCCGGTGTTATTTTCTATATTTCTAATTTCTGTATTTCTATTTTCTATGTCACTAATTTCTGTGTTACCAATTTCTATGTCACTAATTTCTGTATTTCTAATTTCTGTGTTGTTAATCTCTCAGCTTATGAAGATATTTAAGTTCTGTTTCATCTTCCCCATTTATAACACGGTACAAATCTTCAATCATCCCTATTGTTCCTGTTGTCTCCTGAAACATGTTCTTTCCGGTGCACCATGCATTGTGATTTTTCACCGCCTTAAAATCCTTTAGGAGAGGGCTTTTGGCTAACAGTTGTTCCACAGTTTCTATCTCACCGTCAATAGTGCTGTTATAAATAATGATATCTGCATCTATCGCCTTCTCATAAAAAGATTCCATCTGAAGATTCATGGTTGACAGTGCATTTTCTTCCTCTAAAACCACATCACAAAAAGCATAACTTCCACCGGCAATTTCAATCATTTTGGTGATATAGTCACCGGGCTTTCTGATATTTACATAACCGTTTGAACTAATATAGAAGAAGGCCACTTTGGGTCTTGAATTCTGACTGTTTGATGAATCTTTTTTGGGCACATCTGAATCTATGTTTTTACTCACTTTATTAAGGACAGCGTCATAACGTCTGCTGCAGTCATCCATGTATGCGTCTGCAATTTCATTTTTTCCGGTTAATAATCCAAACAGTTTTATCCATTCTGCTCTACCAAGAGGTTCGCTCTCATAGCTCAATCGTTCTACCATAACCGGTATTCCAAAACTCTCAAGTTCTTCTTTTACTTTTGGATTGTGGAAAATCATGGTAGACTCCAACGCGAAGTCACATTTATTCTTTAGTATCATCTCGTAATCCGGTGCACTGTATTTGCCACCGTAGAGAATCTTTCCCGAATCCACCATTTTTCTGATGGAATCTATACTCCAGTCTGCCGATTTTGTTCCAGTCATCTTCACAAAATCAAGAGCGTCCAGTTCCCTGAACAAATCCATGGATGCTGATGAAACTACATACATATTTTGAAGGGGCATCTTAATTGGCGTAACGTCCTTTTCAAGATTGTTAGGTGTACTCCTATTTTCAGGAATCAAAAGATACTTCTCTTTATCTGCAATTGTGATAAGATCATAATCGTCATAATAATCAACACGAAACTGATTTGCAAACTCAAGTTCCATCTCACCTGTTTTTTTCATCTGCTTCCAATCATCCACAGATGCTCCCTGAGAGTTCTTTTCCGAATTATCTGTCGCATTATTCGATCCATTATCTGCCGCATTATTCAATCCATTATCTGCCGCATTATTCGATCCATTATCTGCCGCATTATTTGTTGCATCATTGTTCGATAACGGGTTGCTGCATCCACACAAAAAAAGGGCACAACAGGCAACTACAACTATCATCTGCATAATAATTCTTTCGAAAATAATCGTAACTTTGCTCATTGTACCCTCCATATTATTCTAAACCGGTTATTTTGCTGCTATTGAAGCTGAATCAAACTGTAAAGTATAATCAATAAGATATGGTTTGCTCATGGCTGTTGTATCAGCACTTACCTCTACAGGTGCATCAAAAACATCAAAAGGAATAACAAATGTTGAATTTCCCTCTTCATTTACAGGAAGATATTTGTCTTCACCAACCATCATGTAATCGTACTTTGAACTGCTCCATTCAATAGTTGCAGTGGCCTCACCATTTTCAATCTTAATTTCGCATGGTGATGTAACGCTTGCTCTTCCGCTACCGCCTTCAAGTGCCACGTCAACCAAGTATGTTCCGTCATTAAGCTTCAACTCAGAAACACTCTTTCCTTCTGAAACACTTACATCAGCATTGTCACTCTCAACCGGTACAGGATTTGACACGCTGACTTTGTGATCAAACCAGCGTCCTGAAGATCCAAGAATTGCCAAATCAAACTCTGTGTCCAGTGCTTCTACAGGAACATCAAATCCGAATACTTCTTCCTCAGTTCCATCGTCATATTTTACCTTGTCAGTTGTAGGCTCAAGTACTGCTGCACCATCCTTCTTTGCATCGTCAGCCATACCAACAAATAAATTCACAATCTTTTGTGAAACAAGTGTAATATGAATAGTCATCTTTCCGTCTTTAACTGTCAGAGTTCCCTTGCCGTTCTTAGTTTCATTTACATGAAACATACTGCTGTCTGTCTTAAACTCTGCTTCATACACACCATCTTCAAGAGAGCTTTTATCCTCATCTAAATCTTTGGAATCTGCTGAATCAGTTATATCTTCTGCAACAGTTGTTGTGTCATTGTTCTTCTTGTCTTTCTTGTCTGTCTTATCTGAATTGTTTGCACATCCTGTAACCATTGATACTGACATGGCAACGCTCAATGCCAATACTAAAAATCTCTTAATCATTTTTGCTCCTGTACTATAATTGTTTTGTTATTTCTTTTAAAAAAATTGATGTTTTTCAATCATTTACTATTTGATTGAATCAATTGCTGCCTGTGAATGTTCTACATACATCTTTTCAATTGCGTCAATTCTTCCAAGTCCTTCAATCTGTGTGTCAACTGATTCAAAGTTATTTGAAGCTGTAAACATACTCTTCCATGAGTCATCATCATCACCGGCCATATCGTTATTTGCATGATCTCCTGCAACAACCATGAGTGGACGTAAAATAACTTTTGTATATCCTGCTGCCTTTACTGCTTCAATTACTTTGTCACATGCTGTATCTTCAGGCTCTCCCTCTACAGTTCCGATAAATACATTCTTGTATCCAAGTTCATTCATCTGAGTCTGCATCTGGCTGTAAGAAATCTTTGCTGTGTGGGAAGTACCGTGTCCCATAAATACAAATGCAACCTTTTCTGCATCTGCCGCTTCAAGACTATCAAAGCCTGCGCTCTTAATTGCAGCCTCTGTAACTGAAATGGCAACATTCTTCTTGTCCTCATTAATAACTGTTGCATCACTTCCAACTTCGCCGAGAAGTGGCTCAGCAATTACAACTTTTTCAAATTTGTCTGTGTATTCATCAACTGCTGCCTTCAACTCATCATACTCAGCACCATGCATAAGATGTGTAGGCTGAATAACTAAGTTCTTAACTCCATTTGCAACGGCACGCTCTAATGCCTGATCCATATTATCAATCTTTGCATCTTCTCTTGCCTGAATGTGATTGATGATAATCTGAGCAGTAAATGCTCTTCTGACAGACCAGTCAGGGAATGCTGCTTTAAGTGCATCCTCGATACCCTTGATATCCTTTACTCTGCTTTCGTTAAATGATGTTCCAAAGCTCACAACAAGTAACTCATTCTCACCGATTTCATCCTGATTAAGTGTGTCATCGAGTGACGCATCACCTGTATCTCTTCCAAAGTAATCAGGGTCAGCTTCTTCACCTTCAACCAATTCCTTCTGGGCATCTGTCAAAGCATCCCATGCTTCCTTTGCCGCCTCACACTGCTCATCTGTCTTGTCTGTTCTCTCCTGAACATAGATGGCATCTATAAGTTCTGCCACCTTATCCGCAGCTGCTTTATCACTGTCTTGTGCATCTGCGTCGCTGTCCGTTGCTTTAGCCTCTGTTGTTGTTTCATCCGCAGCCTTATTGTTGTCCTTTGCTGCATCCTTTGCCCCGCATCCTACTAATGAACTGCATGCTACAGCTGTTGCAAGTACTGTCACTAATAATTTCTTTCTCATCTGTACATTCCTCCTTTTGATACTGATGAATCTTCTGACATGTTCATCTCTTGCTGACCTTATAAACTGTAAACAAACATCACAATAAAAGAACCTTATGACAAATAAAACGTCATAAGGCTAATGTACATAATACTGAAAGAAAACCGAGGCATTATCATCAGCCACTTATAAAAATAACAATACATTCTCAGCTAACTTCGATATTAGACATTAAACCAATTACTCGTGGTATATACAGTCTACTAATTGGCAGGTTTCCTGACTTACAGCATAAAACAGATTCTGCCTTCCCATTTTCACAGTGGCAAAAATATCAAAAAATATTGAATCTGTCTGTTATTAAAAATGCGCTGATTACAGTGACGAGTTCGCACAGGATTCTCACCTGTTTCCCTTTTCACCGGAACAGTTATTTAACCATCCGACACCAATCGGTCGCTACATGAGATTATACTATATAATAATTGTTTTTCAACCCCGATTAAAAAAATACCCGATTAAAAAAAATCAAAAAAACTTTTGACATATATAGATTCTGTTATTATAATACACTTAATATTTTTTTGATTGTGCGATAGTACATGATAAATTAAGGGGTGGGATTTACAGTAACAGATATCGTTCAGTTGCTGCTACCGCTTTAGCCGGAATGTTTTTTCCGACAACATTCTGTCTTCTTTTCAGAGATATTATACCCGATAATATAGATGAAGAGTTCAACATGGATATACAGACTGTTTTTCATGTTATCATAGGGCTTTTATTTATTTCACTAGGCGTTTTTTATTATCACAGACAGTTTAAAATCTATTACAGTTTCATTCTTTTTTCATTTGAATCAGCTAAAAAGAGGAACTGCATTTGATGAAGATGACTTTGAAACACCTGAAGACAAACAGCTGGCACTTTTGGGACTTATACTTGGTATTATATTGTTTGCAATATCTATTCCATTAGTTACAACGGGGCATATCAGCTACAAATTCACTTCATCCGAATTCAAAACCAGTGGTACTTACTGGCATGCGACCAGGATTAAATACAAAGATATTGTGAATGTCAAATTTTCAAAAAAAGAAATTCCCGGAACGCGTATCGACGGTTTCAACGGTTTCAAAGCCAAAATGGGAGATTTTTACAATTTCGATTATAAATATTTTAAGAAGTACACATACAAAAAAACGACTCATGTGTCGTAATCTTCTTTAAAAATGACTATCTTATCATAAACGAAACCAACTACAAAAAGACAAAGAAGTTGTATAAAAAGATTTGTTCGCACCTGCGCAAGTAGATTGCATGAAAAGGTGAACTTCAACTAATAGTTAATTGCCAAAAAAATGCTGCACCCCGTCAATTCACAAAAATGTGAAAGACCGGTACAGCATTTTTTATTTGAGTTTATTATTATATTTGTTCTGCTATCTATATCTTATTTTTCCTGAGGACCATCAACAGTCTTCTCTGTTATATTTTCTCCTGTGTGCTCCTCAAGCAATTTTATACTATTTGAATCAAACACTACAGAAAGCACTACAGGTTTCTCTTCCTTATTGGAACTGTTTATGAGTGAAATCTTAATTTCTCTGTCAAATGCCTTAAGTGGAATCTGAAATGTTGGTTCTCCTGCTTCCTCATCATCTGCAAACAAGTTATCATACTCCTTTGCACTGACTTTTATCTTATCATACTGACTATCTGCAATCTTTAAAATAACATCACAATCTGCATAATTAACAACCATATTGCATTCCGGAACAAGAAGCTCCTTATTTTCCTCTTCCTTCACAACAGCATTAACAGTGTAGTAACCATTCTTCAGATTCAAATCACTGGGTTTCTTACCTCTCATGACCGTCTTTGACACTTTTTTAGTCTCATCTGTATTACTGCTTTTTTCCTGAACAACAGTTATATCTTCCATCGCTGTAACGCTCTCTTCTCCTGTCTTTCTACCACACCCCGTAAACATTGTAACTGCTGCAACTGCAGCTAATGATGCTGCCATTACTCTCTTATTCATATTCTTCTCCTTTAAAATACATAAGATTAATAAATATATTCTATCACAATTAATCCACAGATTCCACGTCTCATTTTTTATGTTTTATTATTGTTGTTTTGATAAGTATTGTTGCTTTGAGTAACTGTGCAACTATAAAACTATAATAAGAACCCACTTCCTACAAACTGTGCCACATCTCTTCCGGTATCGTCAGTAACATCAACATTGATAATGGTTGTGCTCCTGCCCTTCTTTTTGCAATAAGCTCTCGCAAATAGTTTGCTGCCTTTTGGTGCACCAAGGTAATTGATGCTAACTTGCTGTGCAACTGTAGGCATATGAATATTGTTTGACAAAGTTGCAAAGGCGAAATCGGCAAGGGTAAAAATAACACCTCCCATGATTCCTCCATTTGCATTCTTGTGTGAATCATTAAGAACCATACTGCACAAACTATGTTCTTCGCTCAATTCTTCAAGAACTGAACCATTGTCAGTCGCGAATCTGTCCTTTTTAAAATATTCTTTTGCCTCTTCAATATTGTTAAAAGTTCCCATTTTTTTCTCCTAATACTCTGTTATTTATCAGTCCTATTTTCTTGATCAGTCATATCCTGTTGAATGTAATCTGAATATTAATCTTCTTTGATTACAGAAATCTATCTGAATTTCAGTCTGACTTTGTTGCAGAAATCTATCTGAATTTTAGTCTGCTTTGATTCTGTGAGCTTCGATATAGTATCTCTTCTCGTTTGCGTGTCCCATAGAAAATGTCTTTCTTGGAAGTGAACCGTCTGCACGGATTGCAGGGAAGAATGATTCCTTTGTCATCCCCTCGAAAATAAGACCAAGAACATTATCTTTTTTAGACAATGACTTAACAACTTCCTCTCCGTGAATGTAATCTAATTTTACATTCTTATTCTCAC
Organism: Lachnospiraceae bacterium; assembly: GCA_024698345.1. Lineage (GTDB taxonomy): Bacteria > Bacillota > Clostridia > Lachnospirales > Lachnospiraceae > SIG293. The sequence continues at coordinate 20,107 of JAILRH010000243.1, forward strand.
TCATATAACGATCGATAAACTGCTGAAGTGTTCCAACAGGAAGCTTTGCCATGGCATTAACTTCAACTACTCCGTTTGTTTCCTTTGTGTAATATTCAAACTTCTGAGTTTCGCCATTACCGTGCTCATCTGTATACTGCTTGAACTTTGTAAGGAAATCATTACTGTCAACATCAAAGAGTACACGATAAATTGGTTCAAACTCAATACTCTTATCATGAACATTTTCAATCTCAACAAGAGCATATCTTGCATTCTCATCGCCGGACTGCTTGTAATATTCCTTAGCTGCCGCTAATGAGTGATTTCCGTCTCCAACTACAAATAACACATCATCTCCACTTAGCATAAGATTGCCAAGAGACTTTTGAACATCATCAACCGCCTGATCATTTAAGAACCATCCCTTGATGTGACCTCCGTTCTTCATAAGGTCAAAATCGTATGCCACTTCAAACTCATCTTTCTTTTTCTCCAGTGGTTTGACAACAGATCTTGTAGGATCATCAAACAAAAGAAGAATGTGTGGAAGTTCTAAGATAGCATCCTTTCTGATTTCGATACGGGCAGGAAGTCTGTCCTTGATTGTCTCCTCAGTTGCTCGAACCAAAGTCTTACTGTCTTTGCTGTAATCATAATCCTCAAGGTCAACAAGTCCCACCAGACCTTTTCTGATGTTGTCTCCCACATTTCTCTCAACATAAATAAGTGAGTTCTTGTGAATAGTGAACACATCATTTTCTACGTACTCTCGCATTGTTGCATTTATCTTATTTACACTCTCGCTGTTATCTTCTTTGAGGTAAACCTCCGGAAGTATAACATTAAGAGCTGATGGTGCATCACCAACTATGTTCTTGACATCTTCCCAATACTCAGGTTCAGATGTAAACTGATCGCATGCCACAACAGCCCATTTTTCAAAATCCTTCTTTGGCAGCATAATGTCTGCCGGATAAAAATATCTGTCTCTCATGATTATATTCTCCTCTAATAATTCTCCTCTAATAATAATAATAATCAGCGATAATCTCTGTAATATTTCTAACCGGTGATTACCACTGCAATATTCAATACTCCGACTGTGTTCAAAACACTCTGTAAAAAATGATACCACAATATTATGGTAATTTAAAGGAGATTGTAGATATGCAAACAATGAAGAGGGAAAAATGTGAGAATTGCATGTAAATATCATGCAAGAATCATTTACTGACAATAAGATAAAACAAGGGATTATGTGTGAAGATAGCATTGTATCTGTAACACATAATCCCTTGCAATTCTGAGGTAAATCTATCTGAAAAAATTTTTAATTATTCTGATAAATGATTATTTTTTATCACATGATGAGCATAAATAAATCTATCTCTATCTGTTATTTTTGAGTTGTTATATAACTGATTACTGCTTATCACATGATATTAATAAGTAAATAACTTAGTAATTAGATTACTTTGTAACCAATGAACCACTTTGAAGTTGCATATGACATTGCATATGAATTCTTCTTACAATAGAATGTCACGTTCTCACAGTTCTTGAAAGATGACTTTGCAATCTTCTTTACACTCTTTGGCACTTCAATCTTCTCAAGCTTTCCACACCCTTTGAAGGCATTCTTTCTAATGTATTTTACGCCGTCCCTGATGTAGACTTTCTTGAGTTTTTCACAGCTCCAGAATGTTGCTGCTGAAATCTTTTGAACACTTCCGGGAATTACAACCTTCTCAAGATTGTTGCAGCTTTCAAATGCACACTCTCCGATGTGTCTAACTGAATTCGGAATTGAAACACCTGTAATCTGAGAATTTTGGAAAGCAGAGTCCGCAATAATAAATGTATTATTTGGAATTGTGTAACTTCCCTTCTTTGCATTTGGATAAGCAATAAGTTCGTATCCCTTATTTCCGTTATACTCATAATTTCTAAAGAGAACTCCGTCCATAGCAACGAATCTGTCATTATCACCTGCATCAAATGCCTCGATATTTACACATCCGTAGAACGCTTCACTATCAACTGAAGTAACTTCTGCAGGGATTTTAAATGTACCTGTAACACCTCCGGGAACAAGTAACAGTTTTCTGTCTGCTTTGTCAACGATGCAGTTACCGCTTGTTGCATACATTTCATTCTTCTCATCAATAGTAATTGATGTAAGGCTCTTACAATTTGCAATAGCATTGATATGGAAGTCCTCAACCTGAGGTCCAATCTTAACTGATTTCAACTTTTCGCAATCAGAAAATGCCCAGTAATCTACATTCTTTACTGTACTTGAAAGATCAACTTCCACCAATCCTGTATTTTGAAATGCTGCGTAATCGATTGTGTCAATTGATGACGGAAAAGCAATCTTTGAAAGTGAAGTACACCCGGCGAATGCGTTTTCTCCAATATATGTAACATTTCCAAGTGAAACATCTGACAATACCTTATTATCAGTAAAAGTTTCCTTTGTAATATTCTTGAGTCCCTTACCGATAACTACCTTCTTTAAACCGCCACATTCACTGAAAGCATGTGTTTTTATCTCTGTTACTGAATCAGGAATAACAATCTCTGTAATTTGCGATCCAATGAAAGCACTCTCATCAATCTTCTTTAATCCGTTAGGCAACTTAATAGAGTTGATTCCGGATTTTCTGAATGCCTCCTGACCAATATTTTCAAGACCTGCTGGGAGAGAAATCTCTTTTAATTTTTTAGTTCCCTCAAAAGAACTTTCCTCAATTGTTTTTACTTTCGCAGGAATTGTAATACTCTTAACTCCCGAACTGATAAATGCACATTTTCCAATCTTTTCAACGTTATTTCCCAATTTGATTTCATCTAATTTTTTGCATCTTGCGAATGCACTGTTTGGAACAGTCTTTGCATTCCAAACAACTTTTTTAAGTTTTGGACAATTTGCAAATGCACCACCGCCTATCTTCTTTACATTCTTATCAATAGTAACCTGCCTGATGCCTGTAGAAGAAAAAGCGTAATTTCCAATTTTCTTCAAAGACTTTGGAAGCTTAACTTCTTCAATTGCTCTTTCGTCCTCAAATGTGTATGACTTAATACCTGTGATACCTTCACCGATAACAACTTTTTTGATTGTGAGTTTTTCCCAATCGTCTGCGTATTCAACACTCCCTTTTCCGGTGATTGAAAGAGTCTTGGTGTCTTTGTTATAAGTCCATTTTGCATTCTTGCCGCACGTGTTATCCGCTGCAAAAACATTCTGCGGATTCACCATCGGTATTGCCATGCAAAGTCCCATTGATAATAATAGTGCATTTGAAATTGATTTCATTGACATTGTTGTCTTGCTCATTATTTTCCTATTCATTGTTGTCCTGCTCATTGTTGTCTTGCTCATTGTTTTCCTATTCATTGTTGTCCTATTTACTGTGTTCTTAGTCATTGTAAAAGCCTCCATGATTTTCATATTATTTTTTCTGCCAACATCCCTTTTAGTGTTTTTCTCATTTGGGTTGTAAGAAGATTTCGTTTTGAGTTTACATAACTGTATGTTTTTCAATTATGCTTACATCCCTTTTAGTGTTTTTCTCGTTTGGGTTGTTAGATGATTGTATTTCAGTTTACATAACCTGTTTTCTTCCCAATTATGCTTACATCCCTTTTAGTGTTTTTCTCGTTTGGGTTGTTAGATGATTGTGTTTCAGTTTACATAACCTGCTTTCTTCCCAATTATGCTTACATCCCTTTTAATGTTTTTCTCGTTTGGGTTGTTAGATGATTATGTTTTGTTTTGTTCTATACCATATAAACGAAGCATAATGAATTCTTATTGCAAGATATTTTATTTTTTTAGTTAATTGCAAAACTAACTTCAGTTCTTTTGCTTCTTATTTTTGATTGATCGCAGTTTCTATATTTCAGCTTTTCTGTTTTTCTTCAGTTCCTATTTTTCAGCTTTTCTGTCTTTCTTCAGTTTCTATTTTTCAGCTTTTCTGTTTTTCTTCAGTTTCTATATTTCTTCAGTTTCCAGCTCATCTCCGCAATGTAAATAATGCAATCTGTCTCCCATGATTCTTTTCATTATCTCGTATGGTTCCACGCCCGTGCAGTGACAGGTATAAAATATTGTACCGTACTTCATCAGTTTTCGGGCTATATCTTCAATCTCTGCGATATCATTTTGATCATATCCATTCTTCATTAGATGAAAGCCGCTAATCACAGCATCAGGTGCTGTTCCGTATAATTCAATGTAGCGTTCCATAATATTTAATATGCCGTGGTGAGCACAGCCTGACAGAAGAATATTTGAATTAATGATTTTATCTTCATTTTCTTTACTCTTAATACAGCTCTTTAGGGAAATAACCAGGCACTGCTCATGCTCAAATTCATCCTGAACATGTTCACCGTCAACATTCATTTTAAGGCGTTTATTTGTTGATGGAATAGGATAAATATTCCTTATACCTGAAAAAAGAGAGAGTTCATCGTCTATCGTAAATATCTGACTGTCACATCGTGCATCGCCATCCGCATTACTGTCTTTTATGCAATCACTCTCAGAATCAGAAAATGATAATTGCAAAAGACTTGCAATCTTTTTATCAATTCCGATATAATGTTCCCCATCGCTTCTGATAGAATAATAATCAGATAATGCGCTCTGTTTCATATATATTTTGGCATGATCATTAATGCTTGCAAAAGGAAGAATTCCCCCGCTGTGATCATAGTGTCCATGGCTTAAGACTACTGTATCAACCTGTGACAAATCCACTTCCATTTTTTCTGCATTTGAAAGTATAAGGTCACTTGCTCCGGTATCCATCAGTATCTTGTGTTTTTTTGTTTCTATGTAAAATGACAAGCCGTGCTCCGGTATGCAACCATTGACGCCTTCTGTATTTTCTATCAGATTTGTTATTTTCATTTTCTCTGTTCCTTTCAATTGAAAAATACTTCAAGACTTATTATACTACACTGTAAGTTTTAGTGCTGTTTTTTATTTACACTATCACAGCATTTTTGTATACTAAAAGGACAATGTCGTAATAATTAGGAGGATTTTACATGCGCAACAGCAAAGCATTCATAACCATTTTCGATTTTGTTATGCTTACACTTGGTGCTGCCATTGCAGCCTTTGCCATCGAATCATTTCTTGTACCCTGCACGATTCTTGATGGTGGACTAATAGGTATCAGCATTATGATAAATAATCTGACAGTGGTAAAACTCGGACTCCTCACATTTCTGCTTAACATCCCATTTTTGCTTATTGGTGCCGGAAGAATCGGCAAGCTATTTATTGTTAAATCAGCTTATTCCATGCTGACATTTTCAATTTCTTTAGAAATATTCAAATCAATGATAAACGCAACTCATGACTACCTGCTTGCAGTAAGCTTTGGTGGTGTGATTCTGGGTATAGGTGTAGGATTGGTAATCAAGCATGGCGGATGTCTGGACGGAACAGAGACTATCGCTATTCTTCTAAACAGAAAGTACAACCTTCCTGTTGGACAGACCGTGTTGATTTTCAACATCCTGATTTATGCAATGGCGGGATGTCTTTTCGGTTTCGACAGAGCAATGTATTCACTGCTGACTTACTTTATCACTTCAAAAGTTCTTGATGTAGTAGAATCAGGAATCGATCAAACTAAAGCTGCCATGATTATAACAAACGATGCCGAAGATATCTCCAACATGATATACCAGCGACTTGGCAGAACTGTCACAATCATGGAAGGTGAGGGACTTGTGAGTGGCAAAAAAGTGGTACTCTACTGTGTACTGACAAGATTTGAAATCTATACTCTCAAAGAGATAATTAATTCTATTGACCAATCTGCATTCGTTGCTATCAGTGATGTTTCAGAAATAATTGGCAATCATATAAAGAAGAACGAACTATTGATGACAGGTCCTAAAGAATAGAAAAGTGATTAGAATAAAAGATTATATGAGAAATATTTGAAATGAGAAATATTTGAAATGAGGTTATATAATATGGATTCAAACAGACCAATATTGAATAATAAATTTTATCTTTACCTGACAGAGTTCTTTGCCGGAATGTCCGTTATGGCTGTGGAACTTGGTGCCAGCAGACTGTTAGCTCCTTACTTTAGTTCATCGCAGATTGTATGGACTATCATAATCGGAACTATCATGATTGCAATGGCACTTGGAAATATTTACGGAGGAAAGTCAGCAGATAAAGATCCAAATCCTGACAAACTATACAAGAGAATTATTATAGCTGCGGTTTGGATTGCTCTGATACCTGTCGTTGGTAAGCTGGTAATTATGTTAGTTTCAGGACTTTTAATCTTTACAGTCAGCAATAACTTTCTGATTATTGCAGCCTTTGTTTCCTGCATGGTCATATTTGTATTTCCACTCTTTCTTCTTGGAACTGTCACACCTTCACTTGTGAAATATTCAGTTGATTCTCTGGATGACAACGGAAAGACTGTGGGATATCTCAATGCATCAAATACAATAGGTAGTATCATAGGAACTTTTGTACCGACATTTATCAGTATTCCTGCTGTGGGAACTTCCATTACATTTCTGATTTTTGCAGGAATACTTCTGGCATTGTCGCTGATTTATTTTAAGAGTGCGGGATATAAAATTCTTGAAGACAAAAAGATACCCATCGCAATGATTGTTTTTTTGTTATGCACATTGCTTGGGCACGATGACAGTTTTGCATTCTGGCAGAAAAATCTTACTTACGAAGGTGAATCTATATACAACTATCTGCAGGTGTCCGAGGACGATGAAGAAATCGCGCTCTCCACAAATGTACTTTTCGGAGTTCAGTCGGTATATCGCAAAGACGGCGGACTTACCGGCTATTATTACGATCATGCCATGGCCTCACTGTATATGGCGGGCATAAACGAGAGTTCAGATGTGGATGTTCTGATTCTTGGCATGGGTACCGGAACATTTGCAACCCAGTGCAGCAGATACTTTGAAAATGTAAATTGCGAAGGCGTTGAGATAGATCAAAAGATTACGAACCTTGCAAATCAATACTTTCATCTTCCTTCAAATGTCAAGGTGACAACATATGACGGAAGAGCCTATCTGCAGGCAATTGATAAAAAATATGATGTAATAATGGTGGATGCCTATCAGGATATCACTATTCCGTTTCAGATGTCTTCCAAACAGTTTTTTAAACTTGTAAAAAAACATCTAAAGAAAAACGGAGTTATGGTAGTCAACATGAATATGCGGGGAACAAAGAAAGTCAAAGGAAGCATCAATGATTACCTCTCTGACACGATTTCAAGCGTATTTAGTGAAGTATATACCGTGGATGTAAAAAACTCCTCTAATCGTGAATTATTTGCCTCAAACAACAAAGGAATGATTCCTATATTTCAAGAGACAATTGAAAGCGAAAAAAATCTTGAATTAAAATTATTCATGGAAGAAATATCTGAAACTTTAAAAAAGCATAAGGCTGGCCGATTAATTCTGACAGATGACAAAGCACCTGTCGAGTTACTTGGGATGAAAGTAATCGATGACCTCATTAAAGAAGAGGTAAGATATTATAAAGATATATACGAAGAAGATGGTTTAAAAGGAGTAATAGAGGAAGTGCTGTAGCACTTCCTCTATTACTCCTTTTAGTTCTTTATGCCATATAATTTCTTAAATCAGCCAGCAATTTTTCTGTGTCACTTCTTCCGGTTTCATAAGCTGCCTGAAGCTTTGTTTTATCTTTTTCTAAACGTCCTACATCAAGAGGTCTGCTTGGCTGAATAACAAATATATTGCCCTTCTCCTTCTCGCTCTTTACATACTCAATCGTCTCATTGTACATAATGTGTCTGTTGGCCATACGCTCGATAAGTGCAGGATACTTCTTATATTTTAATTTGACGAGGGGAATAACACCACTCTTCTCTTTGACGTAATCTTCCGGCTGCGTAAGTACCACTATGTTCTTGTCATAGCCCTGACTCTGCATCCATTTGATTGGAATGGAATCCACCATACCACCGTCCAACATTTCACGTCCACCTTTTTTCACAATGGTAGCTGCAAGAGGAAGGGAACCTGAAGCTCTCATCCACTCCAAATCGTCAGCGTCACCATTTACAAGTTCATGATAAACGGCCTCTCCCGTATTGATATCAAGGCTGACCGAATAGAACTTCTCCGGTGTGCTCTTGAATGTCTCCGCATCAAAAGGATCCAACTTCTCCGGTATCTCATGATAACAGAAATCCTCAACAAAATAATTACCTGTAAGAATCAGAGACTTAAGACTCATATATCTCTTATCACCAATATATTTCAGATTATACCTGATTGCACGTCCGGGCTGTCTGGACTTATAATTGCAACCAAAAACTGCGCCGGCAGAAACACCTACGATACCATCCACCATTATATTATTTTCTAACATCACATCAAGAACACCGGCAGTGTACATGCCGCGCATTCCGCCACCTTCTAAAACTAAACCTAACATATTTCCCTCTACTCTCTTTGTCGTTATGTGAATAAATATTTTATGCCATTGTCACATTATTGTCTGACAAATCAATGTGACATAACTCACTATAGTATACTATATCACTATATAATTTGACTACATTTCTTTTTTCAAGAGTGCTCTCTGCATTCTTGCTTCAATTCTCTGAATTTTATCTTTTAATCTCTAAATTGCTTTTCCTTTTTCATTCCTCTTTCTGTTTTTATAAATCTAAGATTTCGTATATTTCTTTTAGTCTGTCCACTTCGGCCTGATCAACATTCATAATACTCCTTGCTTCCTTTGCGTGCTCTCCTATCTTATCTCTGGTAATAAACAGACGGTGTACCCACGCAATCGGGATCAGCCAATGTCTTCCCTGAAGATATGTATATCTGCTCTCAATGGTTGCTGCCGGTGGAAATAATCTGCCTATTACTATCCGGAGTCTTGACCGTTCTCCTTTTCTTGAAGCTACTCTTGTGTCTCTTCCCTCCTGTTTTAATGTGATAAGGCCTGAATCTCTTTCTACCTTTCCAAACACTCCCCCTTCAAGAGTGTACTCCATATACTTTTCAAAAGTCTCCTCTGATATATCATTTTTAACAAATGGTACATTGACTTCAAAATACTTTTGCACCACCGCAAATACAAATGTCGTGAAATTATAAAGACTAATCGTCTCTAACTCTTGTTTAAGATACTGTATGTCTAACTGTCCCTCAAAATGCTTGAGAAAGGCTGCTATATCAAGATACATCCTAATTCCCGCACCGGAGCCATTGATATGCTTGGCAAGATGTGTAAGAAGGTATATGAGATGATCTTCCGGTGGAAGTACGTAGGTGTGTTCATTTTTATTTACCGCTCTCTTCCAAGTCTTGGCAAAATAAGATACATAATCAGCTTTTGGCGAAACATCAATCTCCATCACATCCGTATGAATCTCATAATACTCAATCTCTTTTTTGTAACTATAAACAGGCTCCCAATCATCCTTTCTTTGAAAGCCATTTGCAATCATCAACTCATCGCTCTTTTTTCTGTCTTCTTTCCTAATCAGGAAATCAATATCTCCAAATGTCCTAAGTTCAGGAACAGGATAATAATCTTTCACTACAAATCCTTTAAAAAGCAGATGATCAATACCGGCTTCATTCATCTGAGAAATCAGTACTTTCATCTTCTCTTCTGCATTAGCAAAATACCCTATGTACTTTAGGCTGTTTTTTCTGAATCCTGCTTTCTGTTCCGCACTTATATCATTTGGATAATTAGTCATCATATACCCAAGAATCCCCATAAGAAAATGCTTGTTTGTGATCCTAATAAGTTCTTCCATATCGCCTTTAAAAGGAGTCGGTGACTGGGTGTATATAAAACACTTTAAAGTTGTAAGCAAGTATTGTTCTTCGTATGTCATAAGGACTCCTTTCTATGGAGACTCCACTATAATTGTTATAAATAATAAAGTAACATGTTAATTATAATACGACTATTAAAAAAAGTGTCAACGAAATATAAT